>NZ_DATIGV010000092.1:0-33452 GCF_035481345.1 Hydrogenophaga sp.
TCGCTGGCGGAGAGAGAGGGATTCGAACCCTCGGTACAGGAGAACCTGTACGCCGGATTTCGAATCCGGTGCATTCGACCACTCTGCCATCTCTCCGTGTCGAAGCCCGCGATTCTAGCAGGCGGCGAGCCCCGAAACGCCCGTGCCACCACCGCCCGGGCGCCGGTGCACAATCGCGCGACCCCAACGCCGCCGCCATGCTCGTCGACACCCAGCCCGCCACCCACCAGCACGTCCCGGCCGCGCCCGAGGTGCGCGACGCCTGGGTCCAGTCCCAGCTCGTCGGGGTGATGATGGACAACCTCGGCTCCACGCTGCTGCTGGGCGGGCTGTCGATGCCGATCCTGCTCTACCTGATGGCGGGCGAGGTGTCCACGCCCGCCCTGGTGCTCTGGACGGTGGCCATGCTCGCGGCCCTGGTGCTGCGCTTTCGCTTGATCGGCGTGTACCGCCTGCGCTACGACAGCGTGGACGGCCCGCAGCGCCAGGCCTTCATCGAGCGCTATGGCTGGACCTGGCCCGCCATCGGCCTGCTGTGGGGCGGCCCGGTGGCCCTGAGCTACCTGCAGGCCAGCTTCATCACTCAGTTCGTCTGCGCGCTGCTAGTGGTGGGCCAGGGCCTGGTCACGCTGGCCGCCTACAGCGCCTACCGGCCCATCTACCGCTCCTACACCAACGCGCTGTCGCTGTCCGCGCTGATCGGCCTGGTGCTGGCCACCGTGGTCCATTTCGATCGCACCGATCTGCTGCAGACCACCGCCCTGTTCGCCGTGCTGGTGGTCTTCTGGGCCCTGCTGCAACTGGCGGGTCTGCGCCTGCACCAGGTGTACCGCTCCAGCTTCGAGCTGCAGTTCTCCAACCAGGAGCTGATCGACTCGCTCACCCTGCAGACGCGCGCCTCGTTGCGCGCCGTGTCCACCAAGAACCGTTTCCTGGCCTCGGCCGCGCACGACCTGCGCCAGCCCGTGCACGCGCTGAGCCTCTACGCCGACTGGCTGGCCAGCGAGCCCGAGATGGCGCGCGACATCGCGCCGCGCATCCTGCAGTCCACGCGCGCCATCAACGAACTGTTCGACTCGCTGTTCGACCTCACGCGCATCGATGCCGGCAACTACAAGGTGCGCCTGCAGCACGTGGAGGTGCACAAGCTGTTCGCCGACATCGCGCTGCAGTTCGAGCCGGTGGCCGCCGGCAAGCAGCTGCGCCTGCGCACGCGCGCCCAGCCCATCGTGCTGTGGTCCGACCCGGTGGTGCTGCGCCGCATCCTGGGCAACCTGGTGTCCAACGCGCTGCGCCACACCACGCGCGGCGGCGTGCTGCTGGCGCTGCGCCGCCGCCAGGACATGGTGGTGTTCGAGGTCTGGGACACCGGCGTGGGCATCGCGCGCGAGCACCAGCAGGCCATCTTCCAGGAGTTCTTCCGCGTGTCGCAGCACCAGGGCACCGAGGACAGCCTGGGCCTGGGGCTGACGATCGTCTCGAAGCTGGCCACGCTCATGGGCTACCAGCTGGCGTTGCAGTCCGAGGCCAGCCGCGGCAGCGTGTTCCGCGTGATGTTGCCCGCCTACACCCAGCAGGAGGGCGCGCCCGCGCCGCAGCCCACCGTGGTGCAGGCCTGAAAAGCAAAACCGCCGCGAAGGGCGGCGGTTTTGCGGGAAGGCGCGGGGTTCAGAGGTCCAGCAGACCGGCCGTGCGGGCCAGGTGGCTGGCCTGCGAGCGGCTCTTCACGTTGAGGCGGCGGAACAGGCGCCACAGGTGCACCTTGACGGTGTGCTCGCTGATCTGCAACTGTTCGGCGATGTCGCGGTTGGACAGGCCCCGGTCCAGCATCACCAGCAACTGCTTCTGGCGCTTGGACAGCTTGTCGGGGATGGTGGGCGCGTTTTCGTCCTCGACCTCGTCGGCCAGGAATTCACGCAGCACCTTGGCGATCTGCGCCGCGCCCGCGGACTTCTCCACGTAGGCGTCGGCCCCGGCCTCGCGGGCCAGGTCTTCGTAGTCGGAGGAAGGCGAGGCCGACAGCACGATCAGCGAGGTGTCGGGCAGCATCTGGCGGATCTCGCGCACGCCGGAGACACCGTTGGTGTCGGGCAGCTTCAGGTCGAGGCAGACGAGTTCGGGTTCGCCGTGTTCGGCGATGGCCTTGCTCACCGAAGCCAGTCGCTCGAGCTCGACCACCTGGGTCGATGCGCGCAGGCGGCGCAGCAACATGACCACGGCTTCGCGCATCAGCGGGTGATCGTCAATGACAAAAATACTCATGTCAGGATGCGCAATTCATGATTTGGTTTAACGGCACAGCATATCGGCATATACCCGATTTGGCGATAGCCGGGCGCCCTTCCCCAGGGGCACGCTGAAGGCGGTGGAGGGTTGCGCTATCCGCCCGGGGGCCGATTGTGAACCAATTCAGGCGGCCGATTCGCGCAAAACTTGCAGCGCGGATGTGACGCGCTCCACATCCTCGGGCGCAATCAATTGGGGCGCCAATGCATCGAGCGCAATCTTTCCCTCGGCTTGCAGGCGGGCCATGGCCTGCGCGGCATCGCGCGGGGCAGTGAATCCGGTGCTCTGCAGCAGCAACGCGCCCTTGGCGTCGGTGAGCTTGAAATAGAAGAGGCCGTCTTTCTCGCGGTATTGCTTGAACACGGGCAGGGCGGCCTTGGCGGTCTTGGCCGTGGTGGCGTCGGTCCGGGTGTCGAGCGCGCGCAGGCCCACGGCGTGGCGCAGGCGCTGGGTGAACGGCGTGGCGATGGCGCGCGCCTTGGCGGCGCCCAGCTTCAGGGTCTTCTCGATGCGCGCCGGGTCCTGGATCAGGCCGTCGTAGACCTCGCGCATCGGGGCGATCTCGCGGTCCAGGCGCTCGAACAGCAGCTGCTTGGCCTCACCCCAGGCGATGCCCTCGGCGTAGGCCTTGGCCAGGGCGGCGGTTTCATCGGCACTGGCGAAGGCCTGGTAGAGCTGGAACAGGGCCGAGCCCTCGGTGGGCTTGGGCTCGCCGGGCGCGCGCGAGTCGGTCACGATGCCCATGATGAGCTTCTTCAACTGCTCGCGCGGCACGAACAGCGGGATCGTGTTGTCGTAGCTCTTGCTCATCTTGCGCCCGTCCAGGCCGGGCAGGGTGGCCACGTTGTCCTCGATGGCGGCCTCGGGCAGGGTGAAGTGCTCGCCGTAGAGGTGGTTGAAGCTGGAGGCGATGTCGCGCGCCATCTCGATGTGCTGGATCTGGTCGCGCCCCACCGGCACCTGGTGGGCGTTGAACATCAGGATGTCGGCGGCCATCAGCACGGGGTACATGAACAGGCCGGCGGTCACGCCGTCATCGGGCTCGGCGCCGGCCTCGGTGTTCTTGTCCACCGAGGCCTTGTAGGCGTGGGCGCGGTTGAGCAGGCCCTTGCCGGTGACGCAGGTGAGCATCCAGGTGAGTTCGGGGATCTCGGGGATGTCGGACTGGCGGTAGAAGGTGACCTTCTCAGGGTCGAGTCCGCAGGCCAGCCAGGTGGCGGCGATCTCCAGCGTGGAGCGTTGCACGCGCGCCGGGTCGCCGCTGGTCTTGATGAGCGCGTGGTAGTCGGCCAGGAAGTAGAAGCTCTCGACGCCGGCCAGGCGGCTGGCGCGCACGGTGGGGCGGATGGCGCCGACGTAGTTGCCCAGGTGGGGCGTGCCCGAGGTGGTGATGCCGGTGAGGACGCGAGCGGGATTCATATCAGAGCAGGAGCAGTCGGATCGGGGTGAGCAGCCATTCGATGGCGCTGCCGGAGAGGTTCATGAGCGGGCGCAGCCAGTACTCGCCCACCAGGCCGGTGACCACCAGCGCCAGCACGATGAAGAAGCCGAAGGGCTCGAGGCGGGAAAAGGCGGCGGCCTGTTTCCAGGGCAGCAGGCCGGTGAGGATGCGGCCGCCGTCCAGGGGCGGCAGCGGAAACATGTTGAACGCGAACATCACCAGGTTGACCACGAAGCCGGCGCGGCACATGGCGAGCCAGAAGCGTTCCTCGACACCGGCGGCGCGCAGCACATAGAGCAGCAGCAGCCACAGCGCGGCCTGCAGCAGGTTGGAGGCTGGGCCTGCGAGGGCGACCCAGATCATGTCGCGCTTGGGGTTGCGCAGCCGCCCGAAGTTGACCGGCACCGGCTTGGCGTAGCCGAACAGGAAGTTGCCCGCCGTGGCGAAGTACAGCAGCAGGGGCATGAGGATGGTGCCCAGCGGATCGATGTGCTTCACCGGGTTGAGCGTGACGCGGCCGAGCTGCCAGGCGGTGGGGTCGCCGTAGTGGCGCGCCACGTAGCCGTGCGCCGCCTCGTGCAGGGTGATGGCGAACAGCACCGGGATGGCGTAGAGCGTGACCGTCTGGACGATGAGGGCGATATCCATCGGCGGATTGTCCCAGAGCCGCGCGTCAGAGCCCGAGCGGGGCCAGCGAGCCCTGGCCCTGGCGCACCACCTCGGGCTCGCCGCCGGTGCCCATGGGCACCAGGTCGAGCACGGTGGTGGGCTCCAGTGCGCAGGCACCGGCGTCGATGACGCCGTCCACCTCGTGCTGCAGGCGCTCGCGGATGGCCTCGGGGTCGTTGAGCGGGTGTTCGTGCCCGGGCAGGATGAGCGTGGTGGCCAGCAGGGCCGCGCCGTGCTGCTCCAGCAGCTCGCGCAGCGCGCGGTGCTCGGGCACGCGCAGGCCGATGGTCTTGCGCGAGGGGTGGCTCACGCGGCGCGGCACTTCCTTGCTGGCCTCCAGGATGAAGGTGTACGGCCCGGGCGTGGCCAGCTTGAGCAGTCGGTACTGGCGGTTGTCCACCTTGGCGTAGCTGGCCAGCTCGCTCAGGTCGCGGCACAGCAGGGTGAGGTGGTGCTTGTCATCGACCTGCCGGATGCGGCGCAGCCGGTCGGCCGCGGCCTTGTCGTCCAGGTGGCAGGCCAGGGCGTAGCTCGAATCGGTGGGCACGGCGATCACGCCACCGCGCTGCAGCAAGGCCGCGGCCTGCTTGAGCAGGCGCGGCTGCGGGTTGTCGGGGTGGACGCTGAAGAGCTGGGACATGATCAGACCACCCGCCGGGCCGCCCCAAGGGCGGTCTGCGCCCCCTCGGGGGGCAGCGAATACACGAAGTGACGAGCGTGGGGGCTCATGTTCAGTCTTCCGGTGGACTCACGGGCAGGCGGCTGCGCGCCGTGCGCCAGCCGCTGAGTGCGCCACACAGCACGATGAGCGCGATGCCGGTGAGTTCGATGGCCCCGGGCACGTGGCCGAACGCCAGCCAGCCGAAGGCCATGGCGAAGGCGATCTGCGTGTACAGGTAGGGCGAGAGCGTGGAAGCCGGCGCCCGCTGGTAGGCCAGGATGAGCAGCAGGTGGCCGACGGTGCCCATGACGCCGACGACCACCAGCAGGCCCAGGGTATGCGCGTCGGGGATGGCCTGCCAGACGAAGGGCAGCAGGGCGCTGGTGGCCAGCGCGCCCACCCAGCCCGTGTACAGGTGCATGGTCATGGGGTCCTCGGTGCGCGCCATGCGGGCGGTGAGGATCTGGAACCAGGCGCTGATGAACACCATGAACAGCGGCAGCGCGCTCGCCCAGCCGATGTCGCCGCCGTCGGGCCGCACCACCAGCAGCACGCCCACGAAGCCACCGGCCACCAGCAGCCACTGCACGGCCGACACGCGCTCGCGCAGCACGGTGGCGCCCATCAGCGTGACCGCCAGCGGCGTGAACATGAGGATGGCGGTGAACTCGCCCACCGGCATCTGCTGCAGGGCCACGAAGCCCATCAGGCTGAGCGACAGCAGCAGCGCGCCGCGCAGCAACTGGAAGCGCGGGTGGGCGGTGCGCAGGGCCGCGCGGCCGCGCAGCGGCAGCAGCCAGCCGGTCATCGCCACCGCGTGGAACAGGTAGCGGAACCAGATGACCAGCAGCACCGATACCACGGCGCCCACGGCCTTGACCGTGGTGTCGAGCACCGCGAAGCAGGCCGTGGCCGAGATCAGCAGGGCGATGCCCGCGAGGGTGCGGGCGGGGGCGGACGCGGTGAGGGCGGTCATGGCGGTCGCTCAGGCCTCCGGCGGCTCCACGGGCAGGCGTTTCTCGCGCGCCGTGAGCCAGCTCGCCGTGGCGCCGCAGAGCACGATCAGGCCCATGCCCGCGAGCTCCAGGGCGCCGGGCACGTGGTCGTACACCACCCAGCCGCAGAACATGGCGAAGCCGATCTGCGTGTAGAGGAAGGGCGCGATGGCGGAGGCCGGCGCGCGCTGGAAGGCCAGGATCAGCAGGAAGTGGCCGACCGTTCCCATGAGGCCGATGAGGCAGAGCAGGGCGAGCGTGCGTCCGTCGGGCACGGCTTGCCAGACCAGGGGCAGCACCAGGCTGGCCACCAGGGTGCCGACCCAGCCGGTGTAGAAGTGCATGGTCATCGGGTCCTCGGTGCGCGCCATCTTGGCGGTGAGGATCTGGAACCAGGCGTAGATGAAGACCAGCGCCAGCGGGATCAGCGCGGCCCAGCCCAGGAAGCCGCCGCCGGGGCGCACCACCAGCAGCGCGCCGGCGAAGCCGCCGGCCACCAGCAGCCAGCGCAGCGCGGTCACGCGCTCATGCAGGAACAGGGCGGCCAGCAGGGTCACCGCCAAGGGCGTGACCATGACGATGGCGGTGAACTCGCCCACGGGCATGTACTGCACCGCCACGAAGGACATCAGGCTCACCGAGAGCAGCAGCACGCCACGCAGCGCCTGGTAGCGCGGGTGTTCGGTGCGCACCAGCGAGCGGCCGCGGATGGGCAGCATGACGGCCGTGACCACCACCGCGTGGAAGGCGTAGCGGAACCACAGGGCCAGCAGCACCGACACCACGGCGCCCACCACCTTGACGGCGGTGTCCAGCACCGCGAAACAGGCCGTGGCGGCCACCAGGAAGCCGATGCCGGCCAAGGCCTGGCCGGGTCGAGGCGCGGCGGCGCCCATCAATGCACCCGCTCTTGCAGCAGGGCCCACACGGGAGTGACGCTGCCCGGCAGGTCCGGCAGCTTGCCGAGGTCGGTGTGGCTCTCGTCGGGGCTGTGGAAGTCGCTGCCGCGCGAGGCGGCCAGGCCGAATTCGGTGCAGAAGCCGGCGTACTTGGCGTATTCGGCCTGGCTGTGCGCGCCGGTCACCACCTCCGCCGCCTGGCCCCCGTGCTGCCGGAACTCGGAGAACAGGGCGTATTCCTCGGTGGGCGTGAACTTGTAGCGGCCGGGGTGGGCGATGACGGCCACGCCGCCCGCGCCGGTGATCCAGCGCACGGCGTCGCCCAGCGCGGCCCAGCGGTGCGGCACGAAGCCGGGCCGGCCCTCGGTGAGGTACTTGCGGAAGACCTCGGGGATGTCCTTGCACACACCGCTGTCCACCAGGTGGCGCGCGAAGTGCGAGCGCGAGATCAGGTCCGGGTTGCCGACGTAGCGCAAGGCTCCCTCGAAGCTGCCCTTGATGCCGACCTGCGCGAGGCCCTCGGCCATTTCACGGGCGCGCTGTTCGCGCCCACCGCGCGTGGCGCGCAGGCCGTCGAGCAGGGCCCGGTCGTCCGGGTCCATGCCCAGGCCGACGATGTGCACGGTGGTGCCGGCGAAGGTGACGGAGATTTCCACGCCGGTGAGGTAGGGCAGGCCCTGCGCGCGGGCGGCGGCGATGGCGCGGTGCTGGCCACCGAGCTCGTCGTGGTCGGTGAGTGCCCAGAGCTCCACCCCGTTGGCCTTGGCCCGCGCGGCCAGGACTTCCGGCTCAAGCGTGCCGTCCGACACGGTGGAGTGGCAGTGCAGATCGGCGTTGAGCAGGGGGTTCACACCGTCCATTGTAGGAGTGGGGGTATGGCCGCGCTGTCGCCGGGGTTGGCTCAGCCGGTGTTGCGCAGCCCCGCCGCGATGCCGTTGATGGCGATGTGGATGCCCCGCTTGGCGCGGCCTTCGTCGTCGGTGCTCAAGGTGCCCGCGCGGTGCCGGCGGATGAGTTCGACCTGCAGGTGGTGCAGCGGGTCGATGTAGGGGAAGCGGTGCTCGATGGAGCGGCGCAGGGCCAGGTTGCCGGCCAGCCGCTCGCGCTCGCCGGTGATGAGCGCCAACGCCTCGGCCGTGCGCTGCCACTCGGCCTCGATGGCCTTGAACACGCGCTGGCGCAAGGCCTTGTCCTCCACCAGTTCGGCGTACAGCGAGGCCAGCGCCAGGTCGCTCTTGGCCAGCACCATGTCCATGTTGGACAGCAGGGTGTTGAAGAACGGCCAGTCGCGCTGCATGCGTTTGAGCAGCGCGGCGTGCTTCGGATCCTGGGCCACGAAGGACTGCACCGCCGAGCCGAAGCCGTACCAGCCCGGCAGCGTGAGCCGGCACTGGCCCCAGCTGAAGCCCCAGGGGATGGCGCGCAGGTCCTCGATCTTCTGGGTGGCCTTGCGCGAGGCGGGGCGCGAGCCGATGTTGAGTTCGGCGATCTCGCGGATCGGCGTGGCGCTGAAGAAGTAGTCGGCGAAGCGCGGCGTGTCGTACACCAGCGCGCGGTAGGCCGCCATGCTGGCCTGCGACAGCGCCTCGGCCGCCGCCAGGAAGGCGGGCGAGGCGTCCTTGGTGGGCTGCAGCAGCGTGGCCTCCAGCGTGGCGGCCACCAGGGTCTCCAGGTTGCGGCGGCCGATCTCGGGGTTGGCGTACTTGGCGCCGATCACCTCGCCCTGCTCGGTGAGGCGGATCTGCCCGCGCACGGTGCCCGGGGGCTGCGCCAGGATGGCCTGGTAGCTGGGCCCGCCACCGCGCCCCACGGTGCCGCCGCGGCCATGGAACATGCGCAGACCGATCGATTTCTTCTTGCCGGCGTTGAGCTCGTCGAACAGCGCCACCAGCGCCGTCTCGGCCTGGTAGAGCGACCAGTTGCTGGTGAAGATGCCGCCGTCCTTGTTGCTGTCGGAATAGCCCAGCATCACGTCCTGTTCGCCGTAGCCGTCGGCGGCGCCGCGCTGCACCATGGCGCGCACGCCGGGCAGGGCGTAGTACTCGCGCAGGATGGGCGCGGCGTTGCGCAGGTCTTCGATGGTCTCGAACAGCGGGACCACGATCAGGTCGGCCGCGGCGCCGTCGTTCAGCGTGCCGTGCAGCAGGCCGGCTTCTTTCTGCAGCACCAGCACCTCGAGCAGGTCGCTCACGGTTTCGGTGTGGCTGATGATGGCGTGCCGGATGGCCTGGGTGCCGAAGCGTTCGCGCCCGCGCTTCGCGGCTTCGAAGATGGCGAGTTCGCCGCGCGTGTGCTCGCTGTAGGTGGTACCGGGCACCCGCAGCGGGCGCACGTCGTCCAGCGCGCGCAGCAGCACGGCGCGTTTGCCCGCTTCGTCGAGCGCGGCGTAGTCGGGCGCCAGGCGCGCCGTGGCCAGCAACTCCGCCACCGCGATCTCGTGCTGGTCGGAACTCTGCCGCAGGTCGATGGTGGCGAGGTGGAAGCCGAACACCTCCACCGTGCGGATGAGACCGCTCAGCCGCATGCCGACCAGGGCCTCGCCGTGGTGGGCACGCAGCGAGGTCTCGATGGTGCGCAGGTCGGCCAGGAAGTCGGCGGCGCTGGGGTACGGGTCCTGCGGGGCCACGGCGTGGCGCGCGGCTTCGCCGCCAGTGAGCGCGGTGAGCGTGGCCGCCAGCCGCGCGTAGATGCCGGTGAGCGCGCGGCGGTAGGGCTCGTCCTGGCGGTGCGCGTTGGTGTCGGGCGAACGGTCGGCCAGGGCCTGCATGGCCTCGCCCGCGCCCACCAGCATGCCCGACATCGAGAGCTCCCCGCCCAGCAGGTGCACCTGCGTGAGGAGGTGGCGCAGCGCGACCTCGGCCTGGCGCTGCAGGGCGAGCTCGAGCGTGGTGGCCGTGACGTTGGGGTTGCCGTCGCGGTCGCCGCCGATCCACTGGCCCATGCGCAGGAAAGGCGCCACGGGACGGCCCAGGCCGGCTTCCAGTTCGGCGTACAGGCGTGGGATCTCGGGCAGGAAGGTGCTCTCGTAGTAGCTCAGCGCGTTCTCGATCTCGTCGGCCACGGTGAGCTTGGTGAAGCGCAGCAGGCGCGTCTGCCAGAGCTGGGTCACGCGCGCGCGCAGTTGCGCGTCGATGCCCGCCAGCTCGCGCGGCGAGGCCTCGTCGCGCGCCGCCAGCAGGCGGGCGATGGCGCGCTCGGCGTCCAGGATGCTCTTGCGCTGCACCTCGGTGGGGTGGGCGGTGAGCACGGGCGACAGGTGCGCGCCGGCCAGCGTGCGCGCCACCTGCGCGGGCGCGATGCCGGCCTCGCGCAGCCGCTGCAGCGCCAACGCCAGGCTGCCGGTCTGCGATCGTTCGCCCGCGCGCTCGTGCACGGCGCGGCGGCGGATGTGGTGGCGGTCTTCCGCCAGGTTGGCCAGGTGGCTGAAGTAGGTGAAGGCCCGGATCACGCTCACCGTCTGGTCGGCGCTGAGCGACTTGAGCAGCTTCTTGAGCGCCTTGTCGGCCGAGCGGTCGTCGTCGCGCCGGAACGCCACCGAGAGCTGGCGGATGCGCTCGATGAGCTCGAAGGCGTCCTTGCCCTCCTGCTCGCGAATCACGTCGCCCAGGATGCGGCCGAGCAGGCGGATGTCGAGGATGAGGGGTTGGTCCTTGTCGCGGCGGGCGGCGCCCGTGGTCTGTCGGCTCATGGCGGGGCGTGCCTTGACGGAAGGCTTATGGCGGGTGGGGGAAAGGGCCATGCTAGCATCGCCCGCACCCTGTTCCGGTTCCGAAACGGGTACCGAATTTCCCCGCGTCGCGCGCTCCGTCAGCCAGGCGTCAGTCCCCCGAATTTCCCCATGTCTTCGCCCCTGGCCATCACCATCGCCACCCGCGAGAGCCGGCTCGCCTTGTGGCAGGCCCGCCATGTGCAGTCCCTGCTCGAATCGCGCGGCCACCGCGTCGAACTGCTGGGCATGACGACGCTGGGCGACCAGATCCTCGACCGCACCTTGTCCAAGGTGGGCGGCAAGGGCCTGTTCGTGAAAGAGCTCGAGCTCGCGCTCGCCGATGGCCGCGCCGACATCGCCGTGCACTCGCTCAAGGACGTGCCGATGGAGCTGCCCGAGGGCTTCGCGCTGGCCTGTGTGATGGAGCGCGAGGACCCGCGCGACGCCTGGGTCTCGCCGCACGCGGCCGGCCTGGCCGATCTGCCCCAGGGCGCCGTGGTGGGCACCTCGAGCCTGCGCCGCGTCGTGCTGCTGCGCGAGGCGCTGCACGCCCTCGGCCGCGCCGACGTGCGCATCGAGCCCCTGCGCGGCAACCTCGACACGCGCCTGCGCAAGCTCGACGAGGGCCAGTACCAGGGCATCGTGCTCGCCGCCGCGGGCCTCAAGCGCCTGGGCCTGGACGATCGCATCCGCGCCATTTTCGAGCCCACGCAGTCGCTGCCGGCGGCGGGGCAGGGCGCGCTGGGCATCGAGGTGCGCGCCGACCGCGCCGACCTGATCGAGGCCCTGCAACCGCTCGTGCACCAGGCCACCTGGCTGCGCGTGGCGGCCGAGCGCGCCGTCTCGCGCGCCATGGGCGGCAGCTGTTCCATGCCCCTGGCCGCGCACGCCGAGTGGCTCGGCGAGCGCCTCTGGCTGCGCACCGCCTGGGGCGAGCCCGAGGGCGCGGGGCCGCTGGTGCGCGCGGAGGACACCGCGCCGGTGGCCAGCCTGGACGAGGCCGAGGCCCTGGGCACGCGCGTGGCCGCCGCCCTGCGCGCCGCGGGCGCACAGGGCGGGGAGTGAGCGCTTTGAGCGTGAAGGCGCACGCCATCGAGCGGGTCATCGTCACGCGCCCCGAGCCCGAGGCCACGCGCTGGGTCGAGTCGCTGCGCGAACGCGGCTGGGCCGCCGAGGCCTGGCCGCTGCTGCGCATTGCCGAGCCGTCCGATGGACCCGCGCTGGAGCGCCTGCGCACCTGGCGCGCCGCCTGGCCCAAGCAGGACGCCTTGATGTTCGTGAGCAGCGCCGCCGTGCAGCGCTTCTTCGCCGAACCCGTGGCGCCGCCGAACGCCCACACGCGCTTCTGGGCACCGGGCCCCGGCACCGCGCGCGCGCTGTCGCAGGCCTTGTGGCCCCTGGGCGTGGGCGAGGACCGCATCGACACGCCGCCGCCCGCGGCCGAGCAGTTCGACTCCGAGCACCTGTGGCCCGTCGTGCGCGACCAGTTGGCGCCGGGCCGGCGTGTGCTGGTCGTGCGTGGCACGAGCGAGGCGGCCGAGGGCGATCCCTCCGGTCAGGGGCGCGACTGGTTGATCGAGCAGTGCCGCCAGGCCGGCGCCGACGTCGAGGCCTGCGTGGCCTATCGGCGCGAGCGCGTGGTGCCCCTCGACGCCGATCGCGAGCGCCTGCGGGCCGCCAGCGGCGCCGCCACCGTGTGGCTGTTCAGCAGCAGCGAGGCGGTGCAGGCCCTCAAGGGCCACTGGCCGGCCGACGCGCGGGCGGTGGCACTGGCCACGCACCCGCGCATCGCCGACGCCGCGCGGGCCCTGGGATTCGCGCGCGTGATCCGCTCCCGTCCTACATTGGCCGACGTGGTGCGCGGCCTAGAATCCTGGGCAACCGCCTCGCCATGAACGCACCCGACAACGACACCGCGCCCGTGGCGGCCCCCGCGCCCAGCGCCCCTCCCCCCGCCAGCCTCCCGCCCGAGGCACCCCGTCCCGCGCGCCCGGCCGTGGGCCTCACGCTGCTCGCGCTGGTGGTGGCCGCCGCCGCGCTGGTCATGGCCGGCATGCTGTGGCAGCGCCTGAACACCACCCAGGCCGAACTCGCCCGGCGCGCGCACGAGGCCGAACTGCAAGTGGTCGAGGCGCGCACCGTGGCCTCGCAGGCCGAGGCCCAGGTGCAGGAACTGCAGGCCCGCCTGGGCGTGGCCGAGGTGCGCCTGTCCGAGGTCAGCCTGCAGCGCAGCCAGCTCGAAGAGCTCATGCTCTCGCTTTCGCGCTCGCGCGACGACAACCTCATCCAGGACCTGGAGGCCTCCCTGCGGCTGGCCCTGCAGCAGTCGCAGCTCACCGGCAGCGCGCAGCCGCTGGTGTCGGCCCTGCAAGCGGCCGACCAGCGCATCCAGCGCGCCGCGCAGCCGCGGCTGAACCCGGTGCAGCGCGCCATCGCGCGCGACGTCGACCGCATCCGCGCCGCTGCGCTGGCCGACATCCCCAACCTGGCCCTGCAGATCGATGAACTCGTGCGCCAGGTGGACACCTGGCCGACGCAGAACGCGGTGGGCGTGGAGCGCGCCGCGCCGCGCGCGCCACGCCGCGCCGTTGTGGCCACGCCCGCCGCCGGCGCAACGGGCGCCGCTCCCGCCAGCGAGGCCGCACCCGCCGACGGCGAAGCGGCCCCGGACAGCGCCTCGCCCTGGCAGCGCTTCGCCGAGCGCTGGAACCGCTGGTGGCGCGAAGCCTTTGTGCGGGTGGTGCAGGGCTCGCGCGACCTGGTGCACGTCAGCCGCATCGACCACCCCGACGCCGCGCTGCTCGCGCCCGAGCAGGCCTTCTTCCTGCGCGAGAACATCAAGCTCAAGCTGCTCAATGCGCGCCTGGCCCTGCTGGCGCGCCAGATGAACGCCGCGCGCGCCGACGTGGTCGTCGTCGAGGGCCTGCTCAAGCAGTACTTCGACGGCCAATCGCCCGCCATCGCCAGTGCCCTGGGCAGCCTGGGCCGCCTGCGCCGCGACCTGGTGTCGCAGGATCTGCCCCGGCCCGACGACACGCTCGCGGCCCTGGCCGCGGCCGCCGGGGGGCGCTGATGCGGTCGCACGCGCGGCAGCGGGGCGCCATGCGCAGCGTGTTCTGGCTGCTGGGTCTGGCCGCGCTCGCCGTGGCGCTGGCCATGCTGGTGGGCCACAACCGCGGCACCGTCACCCTGTTCTGGCCGCCCTGGCGCTTCGACGTCTCCTTCAACTTCGCGCTGTTCGTGCTCATCGGCGGTTTTGCGCTGCTGTACGCCGCGCTGCGCGCGCTGGCCCTGCTGCGCGACCTGCCGCTGCAGGCGCGGCGCTGGCGCAGCCAGCAAATGGAACGCGCCGTGGTGGGCTGGGTGCTCGACGCGCTGTCGAACCAGCTCGCGGGCCGTTTCGTGCGCGCGCAGTCGGCGGCCCGCCATGCGCTCGATCACCTCGATGGCAGCACCAGTGCCGACTGGCCCCGGCGCGAGCAGTTGCGCGCACTGGCCCATCTGCTGGCCGCCGAAAGCGCCCATTCGCTGCAGAACCGCGCGCAGCGCGACGAACACCTGCAGACCGCGCTGAGCGCCACGATGGCGCGCACCTCGCCCGAGGTGCTGGAGGGTGCGCTGCTGCGCGCCACGCGCTGGGCCGTGGAAGACCGCGACGCCAGCGCCGCGCGCGCGCGCCTGGCCGAACTGCCGCAGGGCGCGCAGCGCCGGGTGCAGGCCCTGCGCCTGAAGCTGCGTGTGGCGCGCCTGGGCGACGCCACGGGCGAGGCCCTCGAAACCGCGCGCCTGCTCGCCAAGCACCGCGCCTTCTCGCCCGAGGCCGCGCGCAGCCTGTTGCTGGGCTTGGCGCTCGACGCCCTGCGGGGCGCGCACGACCTCACCCAACTGCAGCGCGTGTGGGACGGGCTCGACCCGGCCGAGCGCGCCATACCCGAGCTGGCACTCGCGGCGGCCGACCGCGCGCACGCGCTCTCGCCACTGGAAACGGCGGATGGCCAGGACGCCGCCGAAGGGGTGCAGGGCGAAGACGTCGCCGCGCGGGTGCGCGGCTGGCTGGCGCCCTTGTGGGACGACTTCGGTTCGCTGGACGAACGCCACCAGGCGCGCCTGGCGCTCGCACTCGAGCCCGACCTGCCGCACCTGGACGCGGCCGGCCTGGCGCGCCTGGAGCTGCTGCAGCGCCAGTGGCCGCAGAACCCGCACCTGCAGTACCTGGCGGGCCAGGCCTGCCTGCACCGCCAGTTGTGGGGCAAGGCCGCCCAGTTGCTGGGCTTGGCGCGCAGCGGCCTGCGCGACGCCACGCTGTGCCGGCGCACCTGGCGCTCGCTGGCCCGGCTGGCCGAAGAGCGGGGCGACGCCGAGGCCGCGCGGGCGGCCTGGCAGCAGGCGGCGCAAATCGATTGACGGCGCGTCGCTCGGCCAGCGGGTGAACGCGCTCGCTGACGGACCAAGTCAAAAGGCCAGCGCGGGTGCGCTGGCCTTTTCTTTGGGTGACACGAAGCGGCGCGGGTGGCCGCGCCGACCGATCAGCGCTGCTCGAACGGCAGCGTCATGTCGCGCAGGTCCTTGCGGGTCTCGACCAGCACCAGCGGGCCTTCATCGAGCGCCACGGGCGGCTTGGGCTCGCGCGGCACATGCAGGGGCGCCGGCTCGGCCGCGATGGCGGCTTGCACCTGGGCGACTTTCTCGGCGTCGGAGTTGACCCATTCCAGGCCGCTGGAAGCGGCCACGGCCTGGAGCTCGTTGACGCTGAGCGTGTAGGCCTGAACCTTGGGCATGCCCTGCGGCGTGGCCACCGGGGCGGGCGCGGGGGGCGTCAGCGGGGCTGCGGCCACCGGGGCCGAGACCGCGGGTGCAGGCGCTGCGACGGGCGTCGGTGCATGGGCGGCTGGCGCGGCCACCGGCGCGGCGGGCATGGTGAAGTAGCTGCGCACCGGCGGCGTGTCCTCGGTGGCTTCGCCTTCGATGGCCATGGGCACGGTGTCGCCAGCCTCGGCGGGCGCTTCGGCGGCGTCCTCGCGCGGACCGCGCTCGCGGCGATCGCGGCCATAACGGTCGCGGGTGCGGCGCTCGCGCGGCGCGCGCTGGGCCGTGTCGGCGTCGCCTGACTCGGGGCTGGTGGCCACGGCATCGGCCGGCGCGGGGGCTTCCTCGCCGCTGCGCGGCGCGTCCTGACCCTCTGGACGGCGGCGCTGTTCGCCATCGCGACCCTCACGACCCTCCCGACCGCCGCGGCCACGGCGCGGCTCGCGGCGGGCTTGCGCTTCGGCGTTGTCGGCGGCTTCGGTGGCCGGTGCCACATTGGTGTTCAGCTCGGCGTTGTCGGCGGCAGGCGCCTCGCGGCGCTCGCCCCGGCGGTCGCGGCGGTTCTCGCCCTGGCCGCGTGCGCCTTCGCCTCGGCCCTCACCCCGGCCTTCACCGCGGTTGTCGGTGCGGCCTTCGCCGCGGTTGTCCTGGCGGGCTTCGCCGCGGCGGTTCTCGCCGTTGCGGCCGCCGCCCTGGCGCTGGCCCTCGGCGGCCTGCGCCTCACGCGGCTGGCCATCGCGCTGGCCACGGCCTTCGCGGTTGTCGCGGCCTTCCCGGCCCTCACCACGGCCGCCTCGGCCGCCACGGCCTCGGCCGCCATCACGACGGGCTTCGCCCTTGCCGGCTTCCTTGCCAGCGGGCGTCGCCGGCGCGGGCGCGGGGCTGGGCGTCGCGGCGGGCGTGCCACCGAACAGCTTCTTGAGGAAGCCGAAGAAGCCCGCCTCCGCCGGTGCGGCGACCGGTTGGGCCACGGGAGCCGCCACCGGGGCCACGGGCGCGGGCGTCGGCTTGGGCACGGCCACGGGCGCCGGCGCGTCGGGCAGCACGCCCTTGATCACCGGCTCTTGCTTGTTGGTGCGCTCCTGGCTGCGGCGCGTGAAGCTGGCCACGTCGTCCACTTCCTCGGCCAGCTTGTAGCTGGAGTCGAGGTTGTCCAGGCGCGGGTCGTCGTGCTTCAGGCGCTCGAGCTTGTAGTTGGGCGTGTCGAGCGACTTGTTGGGCACCAGCAGCACGTTGATGCGCTGCTTGAGTTCGATCTTGGTGATCTCGGTGCGCTTCTCGTTGAGCAGGAAGCTCGCGACCTCGACCGGCACCTGCACCAGCACGGCGGCCGTGCTGTCCTTGAGCGATTCTTCCTGGATGACGCGCAGGATCTGCAGCGCGGAGGACTCGGTGTCGCGGATGTGGCCGGAGCCACCGCAGCGCGGGCAGGGAATGGAGGCGCCTTCGCTGAGCATGGGCTTCAGGCGCTGCCGGCTCATTTCGAGCAGGCCGAACTTGCTGATGGAGCTGAACTGCACGCGCGCGCGGTCCTGGCGCAGCGCGTCGCGCAGGCGGTTCTCCACCTCGCGGCGGTTCTTGCTCTCCTCCATGTCGATGAAGTCGATCACGATCAGGCCGCCCAGGTCGCGCAGGCGCGCCTGGCGCGCCACCTCGTCGGCGGCCTCCAGGTTGGTGCGCGTAGCGGTTTCCTCGATGTCGCCACCCTTGATGGCGCGCGCCGAGTTCACGTCCACGGCCACCAGGGCTTCGGTCTGGTCGATGACGATGGCGCCGCCGCTGGGCAGTTGCACGATGCGGCTGTAGGCGGTCTCGATCTGGTGCTCGATCTGGAAGCGGCTGAACAGCGGCGCGTCGTCGCGGTAGCGCTTCACGCGGTGCCCGTGCTCGGGCATCACGTGGCTCATGAACTGGTGCGCCTGCTCGTAGATGTCATCGGTGTCGATGAGGATCTCGCCGATGTCGCTGTTGAAGTAGTCGCGGATGGCGCGGATCACCAGGCTCGATTCCTGGTAGATCAGGAAGGCGCCCTTGCCGGCACCTGCCGCGCCGTCGATCGCGGTCCAGAGCTTGAGCAGGTAGTTCAGGTCCCACTGCAGTTCGGCGGCGTCGCGGCCGATGCCGGCCGTGCGCGCGATGATGCTCATGCCATTGGGGTACTCGAGCTGGTCGAGCGCGGCCTTGAGTTCGGCGCGTTCCTCGCCCTCGATGCGGCGCGAGACGCCACCGCCGCGCGGGTTGTTGGGCATCAGCACCACGTAGCGGCCGGCCAGGCTGATGAAGGTGGTGAGGGCCGCGCCCTTGTTGCCGCGCTCTTCCTTCTCGACCTGGACGATGAGTTCCTGGCCTTCCTTGATCACGTCCTGGATGCGCGCCTGGGACGGCGAGACATTGCCCTGGAAGAACTGGCGGGCGATTTCCTTGAACGGCAGGAAGCCGTGGCGGTCTTCGCCGTAGTCGACGAAGCAGGCCTCCAGCGAGGGCTCGACGCGCGTGACGACGGCCTTGTAGATGTTGCCCTTGCGCTGTTCGCGCCCCTCGATCTCGATTTCGTAGTCGAGCAGTTTCTGCCCGTCCACGATCGCCAGGCGGCGCTCTTCGGCCTGCGTGGCGTTGATCAGCATGCGTTTCATGATGCGTTTTCCCTTCGTTGGCACACGGCGGCGCGCGGGCTGATGTGCCCGTGCCGCCCGCAAGGCCAGGAAGCCGCACACGCAACGAACGGTGGAGGAATTGCCGGAGAGCCGTGACCGGGCAATGGCGCGCGCGCTCGGGCGCTGCGACGGGGTGCCGGGTCGGGCATGGGCGCGTGGAGTCGAGGGCAGGGCCGCTAGGGGCCGACGGCTGTCGGTGACAGCATCGGGCCTCGGTGGCTGCTGGGTCGTCTCCTCGTCCAGGCCGTTGCTGTCGGGGCCTGGACGATTGGGGTATTCCGTTGTCGGTTCGCTGTGGGTCTGCGGATTCCACCGCGGCGTCCTCCGGCTCGGGGCCGACCGGGATGCGCAACTGTCAGCATCGGGATCGGGCGCGAGGCCGGGTGCCGTGGCTGGCCACCTTCGCCCGCCGGGCTCCCGGCACTTCCGGGTCGGCCACTGCGATGTTCGCTGCCTTAAACTCAAGACAAATCAAACACTTACAGCACACAACGGGCGTCGCGCATTATAGACACGTCCCCCGCGTCCGTGGTGGATACATGAAAGCCCCAATCGACACCCCGCCCGCCGTCCGCCACATCACCGTGGACGAGGAATCCGATGGCCAGCGGCTGGACAACTTCCTGATGCGCCAGCTCAAGGGCGTGCCCAAGACGCACATCTACCGCGTGATTCGTTCGGGCGAGGTGCGCCGCAACAAGGCCCGCGCCAGCGCCGACGAGCGCCTCGCCACCGGCGACGTGCTGCGCATCCCGCCGATCCGCGTTTCCCAGCGCGCCGAAGAAAAGGCCGAGCGGCCCGCGCCCGCGCGCGAATTTCCCGTGGTGCACGAAGACGAGGGATTGTTGGCCATCGACAAGCCCGCCGGCGTGGCGGTGCACGGCGGCAGCGGCGTGAGTTTCGGTGTCATCGAACAATTGCGCCAATCGCGGCCCACCGCCCGCCTGCTCGAATTGGTGCATCGGCTGGACCGCGAAACCAGCGGCCTGTTGCTCATTGCGAAAAAGAAGAGCGTGCTCAAGGCGTTGCAGGACCAGTTTCGCGAACGCGAAACCGGCAAGACCTATCTGGCGCTGGTGCTGGGCGATTGGCCGGCATCGCGCAAGGTGATCGACGCGCCGCTGCACAAGTACCTGCTGGCCGACGGCGAGCGGCGCGTGCGCGTGACCAGCGCCGACGACGCCGATGGCATGCGGGCGATCACTCTCGTCAGGGTGGCCCGCCGCTGGGCCTCGTCGCCGGACGGGCGTGGCCCGCTGAGCCTGCTGGAGGTGACCATCAAGACCGGGCGCACGCACCAGATCCGGGTGCATCTGGCCAGCGCCGGCCACCCCATCGCCGGCGACGACAAATACGGCGATTTCGAGCGCAACCGCGAATTGGCGCGGGCCGGCCTCAAACGCATGTTCCTGCACGCGTGGCGCTTGCGGCTGACCCACCCACAAACACAATCACCGCTGGAATTGCAAACCGAATTACCCCCGGAACTGCAACGTTTCGTCGATTCGCTGTGAAAACGGAATAGAATTCGCGCGGCATCGCTCGATGCCCCCGAATCATTTCACAAAGCGACAAGGATTACCGACATGGCAACGTATTCCGAACTGATGGCACAGGCGCAATCGCTGATGGCGCAGGCCGAGCAGGCACGCAAGGACGAACTGTCCAACGTGATCGCCGATATCAAAGCCAAGATGAAGCAATACGGCATCACCGTGGCCGATCTGGGGGGTGGCGCCTCGGTGGGCCGCAAGGCGGGCAAATCCAAGTCGGTGGCCGCGCCCAAGTACCGCGGCCCCAACGGCGAGCTGTGGGCGGGTGGCCCGGGCCGCAAGCCGCAGTGGGTGCGCGACGCGCTGGCCGCCGGCAAGGACCTGGACAGCTACAAGATCTGAGCGCCACACCCCGCTGATGACGAGCCCGCCATTCGGCGGGCTTTTTCATGGTCGCGGCTCGTTATGCTCGCGCCCATGCAACAGCTTCAACAGGTTCTGGTGGTCTGCATGGGCAACATCTGCCGCTCGCCCATGGCCAGCGCGGTGTTGCAGGCCGAGGTGCAGCGACGCGGCCTGCAGGGGCGCGTGGCGGTGGAGTCGGCCGGCGTCTACGGTGGCCATGCCGGGGAGCGCGCCGACGGCCGCGCGCGCCAATTGGCCAAGGCGCGCGGCTACGCGGCCATCGAAGCCGAGCGCGCGCGGGCGGTGAGCGCGGAGGACTTCGAGCGCTTCGACGCCATCCTTGCCATGGACGAGAGCAACCTGGCGCAACTGCGGCGCCGCTGCCCGCCCGCGCAGGCGCACAAGCTGCACCTGTTCCTGGACTACGCGGGCCTGGGTTTCGAGGAAGTGCCCGATCCGTACTACGGGCCGCGCGAAGGCTTCGAGAACGTGATGGTGATGTGCGAGCGCGCGGCGCCGCGCGTGATCGAGCGCCTCACCGGCGCGCCGGATCCGCTCACACCACCTCAGGCCTTGTAGTAGTCGCGGTACCAGCGCACGAAGCGTTCGATGCCCTCGGCCAGCGGCGTGGCGGGCGCGAAGCCCACCCATTCGTGCAAGGCCTTCGTGCTGGCGTAGGTGGCGGGCACGTCGCCGGGCTGCATGGGCAGCAGGCGCTTGGTGGCCTCGCGGCCCGTGGCGCGCTCGATGCAGGCGATGAATTCCATCAGGGGCACCGGGTCGTGGTTGCCGATGTTGAACACGCGGTACGGCGCGCCGCCCTCGGTCTCGGGCGTGGCGGGCTTGTCCAGCACGCGCAGCACGCCTTCGACGATGTCGTCGATCCAGGTGAAGTCGCGCTTCATGTCGCCGTGGTTGAACACGTCGATGCCGCGGCCTTCCAGCACGGCCTTGGTGAAGGAGAAGTAGGCCATGTCGGGCCGGCCCCAGGGCCCGTACACGGTGAAGAAGCGCAGGCCGGTGGCCGGCAGCCGGTAGAGGTGGCTGTAGGTGTGCGCCATCAGCTCGTTGGCTTTCTTGGTGGCGGCGTACAGGCTCACGGGGTGGTCGACCGGGTCGCTTTCCTCGAAGGGCATCTTGGTGTTGCCGCCGTACACGCTGGAGCTGGAGGCGTAGACCAGGTGTCCCACGCCCTGCGCGCGGCAGCCTTCGAGCACGTGGCCGAAGCCGGTGAGGTTGCTCTCGAGGTAGGCGTGCGGGTGGGTGATGGAGTAGCGCACGCCGGCCTGCGCGGCCAGGTGCACCACGGCGTCGAAGCGCTCGCGGGCGAACAGCGCCTCCATGCCAGCGCGGTCGGCCACGTCCAGCCGCTCGAATCGAAAACCCGGCCGCCCTTGCAACTGCGCGAGCCGCGCCTGCTTGAGCGCGGGGTCGTAGTAGTCGTTGAGGTTGTCGATGCCGGTGACCGTGTCACCGCGCGCCAGCAGGCGCTGCGCGGTGTGCATGCCGATGAAGCCGGCCGCGCCGGTGAGCAGGATGTGCATCCCGCGATCGTAGTGCAGGTCGGTGGCGGATCAGTCGGCCCAGAGAACAGGGCGGCCCGTGGTCTCCCAGTTCTCGTAGTGGCGCGCGTATACGTCCTCGATGCGGTTGCGCTTGACCTTGAAGGTGGGCGTGATCATGTCGTTGTCCACCGTCCAGGGCGTGGACACCACCACCAGGCACTGCATCTGCTCGTGCGGGTCGAGCGTGGCGTTGATGGCCGCGCGGTGCTCCGCGAGCGAGCGCTCCAGCGCGGCGCGCTCCTCGGGAATCTTCGCCTTCTCGGCCGCGTCGGGGCTCAACATGCAGATGCCCAGCGGCTGGCCCAGGTTGGCGCCGGTGACCACGCAGGCCTCCACGGCATCGTGCATCACCAGCTTGTCCTCGATGGGCGCCGGCGCCACGTACTTGCCTTTGCCGGTCTTGAACAGGTCCTTCACGCGGCCGGTGATGCGCAGCAGGCCACCCGCGTCGATGCTGCCCTTGTCGCCGGTCTTGAGCCAGCCATCCTCGGTGAAGGCCTCGCGGCTTTTCTCGGGTTCCTTGTAGTAGCCCTGCATCAGGGCCTGGCTGCGCATCTGGATCTCGCCGGTCTGCGGGTCGATGCGCTGCTCCACCCCCGGGTAGGTCGGCCCCACGCTGCCCTGCTGGTTCTTGCCCGCTTCGGTGATGTGGGAGAGCGCGAGGTTCTCGGTCATGCCGTAGCCCTCGTTGATGGGGATGCCCAGCTTCGCGTACCACTGCAGCAGCGCGGGCGGCATGGGCGCGGCGCCGCCGGCGGCGAACTGGCACTGGTCCAGGCCCAGGGCCTTCTGGATCTTGCGGCGCACGATGCCGCCCAGGAGGGGAATGCCGAGCAGGCGCTGCAGCTTGGCCGGCGGCATCTTGTGGTGGATGCCCTGCTGGAACTTGACCCACAGGCGCGGGACCGAGAAGAACACCGTGGGCCGCGCGCGCTGCAGGTCGGCCGCGAAGGTGTCCAGCGACTCGGCGAAGAACACGTGCATGCCCGTGCGCAGCCAGCCGTGCTCCACCAGCATGCGCTCCACCACATGGGCCAGCGGCAGGTAGCTCAGCATGCGGTCGTTCTGCGTGAGGGGAATGCGCGCCAGGCCCTTGTCCAGCGCCCAGGCGAAGTTGCCGAAGCTGTGCATCACGCCCTTGGGCAGGCCGGTGGTGCCGGAGGTGTAGATCAGCGTGGCGAGGTCGTCCTCGTCGCGCACGGGATGGCCCTTCAGGGGTTCGGTGCGCGCGCAGATGGCGTCCCAGCCGTCGTAGGACTGGATGGCGTCCACCGGTGACAGTGGGTAGCTGATGCAGGGCAGGCCGGCGGGCACGCCGGGCTTCATGCCGTCCCAGCCGTCGAGCTTGCCCACGAACAGGGCCTTCGACTCGCTGTGCGTGAGGATCTGGCGGATGGTCTCGGGCGCCAGCGTGGGGTACAGCGGCACCGACACATAGCCCGCCATCCAGATCGCCAGGTCGCTCATCATCCACCACGCGCAGTTCTTGGACAGGATGGCCACCTTGCTGCCGGGGGCCCAGCCCTGCGCCTGCAGGTGCGCGGCCATGCGACGGGTCTGATCGGCGACCTGGGCCCAGGTGAAGTCGTGCACCACGCCGCCGCCCATGGGCTGTGTCAGGGCCACGCGCGCGGGTGCCTTCTTCTCCCAGTCGTACAGGCGTTGCAGGGCCAGCAGGTCGTCGGCGATCTTCGCGCTCATGAACGGGTCTCCTTGGTTTGAAACCCGCCCAATCTAGCGAGGGGGCGCCGATTCCCTCATTGGGTTTTCCCCGTGTCGGCCAACGATTGGGGAGCTCACTCCAGCCGCAGCGTCAGTGGCGAGAGCGGCGCGTCGAAGGCGCCATGCCAGGTCTGACCCGGGGCCACGGGCCAGGCGTCGGTCCAGGTGCCCGTGGTGACGATGTCGCCCGCTTGCAGCGCGGGCGCGCCGGGGCAGGCGCCATGCGCCTGCACGAAGTGCCACAGGGCCTGCACGGGGCCGTCGAGCACGGCCGCGCCATTGCCCTGGTCCAGCGCCTCGCCGTCGCGCGCGAGCACCACGCCCGCGCCGGCCAGCGCCGCGTCCAGGCCCACGGCGTCGGGGGCGATGTCGCGCACCGGCACACGCCGGCCCACCAGCAGACGCGCGTGCAGCCCGCCGTCGGCCACGGTGTCGGGCGCCGCGAACTTCCAGCCCGCCAGGTGCGACTGCACGATCTCGAAGCCCGGCGCGACCCAGTCGAGCGCTTCGAACAGGTCGGCGACGCAGGCAATGGCGGCGGGCGCCGCGCGGAAACCGAACACCGCCTCGGGCTCGATGCGCGGTTCGCAGGTGTGCGCCAGGTCGAGCCGGCCTTCGCCTTCGCAGAACACCACCGTGCGGTCGTACACCGTGCCCCAGATGGGCGCGTACACGTTGTAGACCGGCCAGATGCCGCGGTTGGTGAAGCCCACCTTGTAGCCCAGCGCGCGTTCGCCTCGCGCCACGCGCAGCGCGCGCACGGCCAGGGCGTCGGCGTAGGCGCGGTCGAGGGTGTAGGTGGGGTCGGTGCTCAGGCGCGCCGCCCAGGGCAGGCCGTTGTCGACGTGGTGCAGCAGGGTTTGGGGTGTCATGCGGGCATTGTGGTGGGTGCGCGGCTATGCTGCCACCCATGAACGACACCGGACTCGAACTCCTCGAAGGCCGCTCGGGCGCGCCCGACGCGCCCACCGCGGCCAGCCTCATCGTGTTGCACGGCCTGGGCGCCGACGGCAACGACTTCGTGCCCGTGGCGCAGATGCTGGACCTCACGAAGGTGGGCGCGGTGCGCTTCGTTTTTCCGAGCGCGCCGGTGCGCCCTGTCACGCTCAACGGCGGCTACGCCATGCGCGCCTGGTACGACATCTTCCCGCCCTCGTCGCACGCGGCGCAGCCGCGGCAGGAAGACGAGCCCGGCCTGCGCGCCTCGATGGCGCAGGTGCAGGCGCTCATCGACCGCGAGGTCGCGATGGGCGTGCCGGCCTCGCGCATCGTGCTCATGGGCTTCTCGCAGGGCTGCGCCATGACGCTGCTCACCGGCCTGCGCGCGCCGCAGCGCCTGGCCGGGCTGGTGGCACTGTCGGGCTACCTGCCGCTGCCCGCCACCACGTCGGCCGAGCGCAGCGCAGCCAATGCCGGCCTGCCCGTGTTCATGGGCCACGGCGAAGACGACGAGATCGTGGCGCCCTCACGCGGCGAGGCCGCGCGCGATGCGTTGCTGGCGCTGGGCCACCCCGTGGAGTGGCACAGCTACCCCATGGGTCACAGCGTGTGCCCCGAGGAAGTGGGCGACCTCAACCGCTGGTTGCTCGACGTCCTGCGCTGAAGCGACGCCAGAGCGCGGTGGCGGCGTCCATCACCGGCCGCCCGTAGAGGATCAACGCCAGCGCCACGCCGATCAGGGGCAGGGCGATGAACACCCAGCCCGTGAGCCGCTCGCCGCCGAGCCACACGCCCACCGCCAGCGCCACCACCGGGTTCACGAAGGAGTAGCTGCCCGCCAGCGCCGCGCTGGTGTTCTTGAGCAGCCACAGGTAGGCGTTGAGCGTGACCATGGTGCCCATCACCACCAGGTACAGCCAGGCCAGGGCGGAGGCCGCCGACACCTGCGCCCACTGGAAGCCGCGCGCACCGGGCTCGAACAGCAGCCCCGCCACCGCGCACATCAGCCCGCCCAGCAGCCATTGCGCGGCCGAGGCCATGGCCGGCGGCGGCAGCACGAGCTTGCGCGAGGCGTACGAGCCCAGGCTCCAGGCCAGCGGCGCGCCGAAGGCGCACAGCGTGCCGAGCAGGGTGGTGGAGAAGTCGCCCTCCAGCGCCAGCAGCATGGCACCCGCCGCGCCCAGCACCAGGCCCAGCCAGCTCGTCAGCGGCACGCGCTCGCCGCCCCAGCGGGTCCACAGCGCCAGCCACATGGGCATGGTGGTCACCACGGTGGCCATCAAGCCGGAGCCGATGCCCGCCTTCTGCGCCAGCACCACCAGCGCCATGGCCGCGAAGGCCATCAGGCCGCCGATGAGCGCGCTGGCGCGCCACTGCGCCGCCGTGGGCCAGGCCAGGCCCTGCCAGCGCGCGATGGCCAGCATGGCCAGGCCCGCCGCCACGAAGCGCGCGCCGTTCATCAGCACCGGCGGCAGGGTCTGCATGGCCACGGCCAGCGCGAAGTAGGTGGTGCCCCAGACGAGGTAGACGATGAGCAGCGCCAGGGCCAGGCGCCAGGATTGGCCTTCGGGGCCGAATCGGTTGAAAATGGACGGCATGCGGCCACCTGTGACGTAATATTTCCGGCGGATTGCCTGGAGGCCGTATTTTTATCAGAACTGAGCGCGCATGCAAGCAAATATTCAGCTCGACGACATCGACGCCGGAATTCTTACGGCCTTGAGTGGTGACAGCCGCCGTTCGTACGCCGACGTGGCGGCCGAGGTGGGCCTGTCCACCGCCGCCGTGCACGAGCGCGTGAAGAAGATGGTCGAGCGCGGCGTGATCGAGCGCTTCTCCTTGCGCGTGAACCCGGAGCGCGTGGGCCTGCACTTCACGGCCTTCGTGGCCATCCGCAACGACGGGGGCGTGCACTGCCGCGAGATCGCCCCGCGCCTGCGCGAGTTGCCCGAGGTGCTGGAGCTGCACAGCGTGGCCGGCGAACACGACTTCATCGCCAAGCTGCGCACCACCCATGCGCGCGCGCTGGAGGACGTGCTCTACGCCATCAAGGCCATCCCCGGCGTGGCGCGCACCACCAGCACCGTGGTGCTGAGCACCGAGTTCGAGGAACGGCCGCTGCGCTGGCCCGGCGCGGCCTGAAGAGCCCCCACGCTCCGCCGCTTCGCGGGTCGCCCCTTGCAGGGCGCGTGTTGTGGACAATGCCGGGTCGCCGCGAACCCGATCCACCCTCCGCACGAGATGAGCCCGTCCCTCCAAGACCCCCGCGCCCTGCTGCGCCACCTGTACGACGCGGCCGTGCGCCGCGCGCTGCCCCTGCACAACACCGCCGCCTTCCTGCCGCCGCCGCCCAAGGGGCGCACGGTGGTCATCGGCGCGGGCAAGGCCGGCGGCGCCATGGCCCAGGCCGTGGAGGCGCTGTGGCCGGCCGAGGCGCCGCTGTCGGGCCTCGTGGTCACGCGCTACCACCACACGCCGCCGCGCCCCGCGGGCTTGCGCGAGCGCATCGAGGTGGTGGAGGCCTCGCACCCCGTGCCCGACGCGGCCGGCCTGGCAGCCGCGCAGCGCATCCTGCAGCTCGTGCAGGGCCTCACGGCCGACGACCTCGTGCTGTGCCTCATCTCCGGTGGCGGCTCGGCCCTGCTCACGCTGCCTTGCGAAGGCCTCACGCTGGAGGACAAGCAGCGCATCAACCGCGAGCTGCTCGACAGCGGCGCGCACATCGGCGAGATGAACACCGTGCGCAAGCACCTCTCGCGCATCAAGGGCGGGCGGCTCGCGGCGGCCTGCGCGCCCGCGCAGGTGGTCACGCTCACCATCAGCGACGTGCCCGGCGACGACGTGAGCGTCATCGCCAGCGGCCCCACCGTGGCCGACGCCAGCACCTGCGCCGACGCGCTCGCCATCCTCGACCGCTACCGCATCGCCGTGCCCGCGCCGGTGCGCGCCGCGCTCGAATCCGGCGAACTGGAAACGCCCAAGCCCGGCGATGCGCGCCTGGCCGGCCACGACACGCGCCTCATCGCCACGCCGCAGCAGAGCCTGGAGGCCGCGGCCGAGGCGGCGCGCGCGCTGGGCCTGCAGGCGCACATCCTCAGCGACGAGATCGAGGGCGAGTCGCGCGAGGTCGGCAAGGTGCACGCGGCGCTGGCGCGCTCGGTGGCGCTGGGGCGCAGCACCTTCCAGGCGCCCTGCGTGCTGCTGAGCGGTGGCGAGACCACGGTGACGGTGCGGCCCCGCGCCGAAGGCCAGCCGCGCGGGCGCGGCGGCCGGGCGGGCGAGTTCTGCCTGGGCCTGGCCCAGGCGCTGGGCGGCCAGGCGAACGTGTGGGCCATTGCCGCCGACACCGATGGCATCGACGGCGTCGAGGACAACGCGGGGGCGATGGTCACGCCGGACACCTTGTCGCGCGCGGCGGCCCAGGGCCTGAAAGTGGGCCAGCACCTGGAACGCAACGACGCCTACGGCTTCTTCGATCCGCTCGGCGATCTGGTGGTCACCGGGCCCACCCACACCAACGTGAACGACTTTCGCGCGCTGCTGGTGTTGCCGCCCACCGCGAGCTAAGGCAGCGTCGCCCGGGCGAAGCGCACCAGCGTCGCGCCGGGCCTGGCGTGCAGCAAGGTCGGCATCACCAGCACGCAGTCGTCGTAGGGCGTGGTGACGGGCAGCGCCGCGTTCCAGCCAATCAGCGTGCCAGCCTTGGCGATGCGGTCGCCGCTCTTCCAGGGCTGCACGAAGACCGGGACCGAATCCGGCGCCACGGTCACGGCGTCGGTCACCACCAGCAGGGGCGCATCGGCAGGCCCTGCGTCCTGTCGCCAGTGGCGCGGGATGTCCGTGGCGTCCACCACGGCGCTGAGCGCGAGAAAGCGGGCGAGCGCGTCGAGGGCCACGTCCACCGATGAGCGCGCGCCGTGGTAGCCGCACTCCACCAGCAGGGCGAAGGCCTCCCGCGCCTCGGCGCGGCCGTAGCGCCCGTGGTCGCGCAGGCGAACGCCGGCCTTGTGGCCCCCGTCCGCCACCCGCAGGGCGCCGAGCCCCAGGGCGGCCGCGTGGGCGGCGTGGTGCGCCAGGGGGCCGGTGAGCGCCAGGGGCGGGCCGGGCTCGTGCATGGAGTGCAGATCGAGCAGCCAGTCGCTGGCCTCCACGTGCGGCAGCAGCTCCAGCGCGCGCCGGTGTTCGGACCCGGTCGCGGTGCCGTCGTGGCGCCAGGGCATGTCGCCCCACAGGCGGTTGAGGTCCGTGTGCAGGTAGCGCGAGACGTGCGGCCGTTGCGGGTCGAAGCGCGCGAAGGCCTCCAGGTTGGCCAGCACCACGCTGAGCGTGCCGCGCCGCGGCCGCAGCCCGCGCGACAGCAGCTCGCGCACGGCCCAGGCGCCGCACAGCTCGTTGCCGTGCACCAGCGCGCTCACCATCACGTGCCGGCCGGGCTCGGCCGCGGTCCATCGCCACACGCCGGGCGTGCCGGTGTTGCCGGCCAGCCAGGGGCCCATGTCGGGCGGCGAAATCTCGAATGGCGGCGGCATCACACGCGGATACCGGCCTGGTCGACGATGCGACGGTACTTGGCGATCTCGGCCGCCTGGAAGTCGGCCAGCACCGCACCCGAGGGGGCGATGGTCGCGCCCGAGGCCGTCAGCTTTTCCACCAACGCGGGGGCCTTGAGCGAGTCCGCCAGCGCGGCGCGCAGGCGCTGCGTGACCGGCGCCGGCAAGCCCGCCGGGCCCCACAGGCCGAACCAGGTGCCGATGTCGACCGTGCGCAGGCTGGGCGTTTCGGCCAGGGCCGGGATGTCGGGCGCCACGGGCGAGCGCTCGCGCTCGGTCACGCCGAGCGCCACCACCTTGCCCGCCTTGATCTGCGGCAGGCCGCTGGAGAGCACGTACACGCCCAGCTCCAACTGGCCACCGATCAGGTCGGTGGTGAGCGGGCCCACGCCGCGGTAGGGGATGTGCACGATGAACAGCCCGGCGGCCTGCTTGACCATCTCGCCCGCCAGGTTGAGCCCCGTGCCGATGCCGGAGGAGCCGTAGCTGAACTTGCCGGGGTTCTGCTTCACGCGCTCGATGAAGCTGGCGACGTCGGGCATGCCGGCGCGCGGGCTCGCCACCAGCACCATGGGCTGCGAGGCCACCATGCCCACGGGCGAGAAGTGCTTGAGCGGGTCGTAGCGCAGCGCGGAGTTGACCAGCCCCGCGATGGCCATTTCGTTGTTGCTGCCCAGCAGCAGGGTGTGCCCGTCGGGCGCGGCCTGCGCCACCTTCTGCGCGCCCAGCGCACCACCCGCGCCGCCGACGTTGTCGATGACGACCGGCTGGCCCAGCGCGCGGGCCAGGTGTTCGCCCAGCACGCGCGCCGTCAGGTCGGTGCTGCCGCCCGGGGGATAGCCCACCACCAGGGTGATTGGGCGGCTGGGGTAGTTGGGGCCCTGGGCCAGCACCGGCGCGCAGCCCAGGGCGGCGGCGGCACCCGAGAGGATCAGAACCTCACGGCGGCGGACAAGTGGGGACTTCATCGGCGCTCCTTGTAGGCTGCAACGGCGCAGCGGTGAAGCGGACTGTAGGCACCTCGACAAGGCGTTTCGTGCCGGATCGGCACCGAACCGTGCCGACCCGTGCGAGTCACCCGTCTAGCGGTTGCTGTGTTCCCAGGCGGCTTCGATCAAGTCGGACTGGCGCGCGCGGTGGCGGTACAGCCGCACCTCGAAGTGGATCTGGTCGCCGCGTCCGCCGAGCACCTTCAGCAGCCCGGCGCGCACCGCGGCCGCGGCCAGCGAATGCGGCAGCCAGGCCATGCCGAGTCCCTTGATGGCCAGCTCCAGCACCGCGTCGGCCGAGTCGCACACGATGGTGGGCGGCGGTTGTTGTCCGGTGCGGGTGGCGGTCAGATGGTCCTCGAGCAAACGGCCCAGGGTGAGGCTGGGCGCGTAGCCGATCCAGGTGGCGTCGAACAGGTCGTGGCGCGCGCGCCCCGATGCGTCGGCGCGCGCCACGGGCAGCAGCCGATCCGTGGCCAGGGTGAGGTGCCGGAAGCGCTGCCCGGTGAGGCCATAGGACAGCGCGGGGTGTTCGTAGCAGATCAGCAGGTCGACCTCGCCGCGCTCGAAGGTGGCGCAGATCTCCTCCATGGCCTGCGTGCGCAACTGCACCCGCGCGCCGCGGATGGTGGCGCGCAGGCGGCCCAGCCAGTCGGCCACCAGGGTGCGCGCCAGCGTTCGGCCGGTGCCCACGCGCAGCAGGCCGCTGCCTTGCCCTGCGGCGGCGTCGCGCGCGCCCCACTGCGTGCGCAGTTGCCGCAGCCCCGCCAGCAGCGGCGCGCTTTGCGTGAGCAGTGCCTGCCCCTCCGGGGTCAGGCGCACGGGCGCCCGGGTGCTGGCCACCAGGGGCACGCCCGCCCAGTCCTCCAGCGCGCGGATGCGCCGGCCGAAGGCCGGGTGCGTGACGTGGCGCGCCTCGGCCGCTTTCACGAAGCTGGCGCAGCGCTCCAGCGCGGCCAGGTCCTCGATGAGCTTGATGTCCATGGACGCGGGACCGGCGCGGGGCGGTGGCGGGCGGCGGCTACACCACCGCCATCGCCTTCACTTGTTCTTCATCTTGCCCTTGGGCATCACCGAGGTGACCGGTGGCGTCGGCCGCGGAGACAGGCTGGCGCCGGGAGAGGCTTCCTGCGGCGGGCTGCTGTCCTTCTTCGGCTTTTTCAACATCTTGTTGCTGCGCTGTTCGCCTTTGGGCATGTTGGGCTCCTCGATGAAGAGCGCAATGTAGCGCAAGGCCAGCCGCTCAGAGCGGCAGCAGTTCCGGTGCCGCGGCCAGGTACTCGGTGGCCCGCCGCTTGGCGCGGATGTCGTCGTACACGCGCTGCGCCTGTGCCGTGTCCATGTTCAGGGCCCGGCCCAGTTCCTCGGCCGAGTGCCCATGCTCCAGCGCCCACAGCGCCAGGTCCATCTGCGCGTAGGGCAGGGCGAAGTAGAACTCGTCCTGGCCCTGCGGCAGCGTGTAGGTGTCGGTGGTGGGCACGGCATTGCAGATCGCCTCGGGCAGGCCCAGGTGGCGCGCCATGGCATACACCTGAGTCTTGTAAAGGTGGGCAATGGGCTTGAGGTCGGCCGAGCCGTCGCCGTTCTTCACGAAGAAGCCCTGGTCGTACTCCAGCCGGTTGGGCGTGCCCACCACCGCGTAGTTCAGGCGGTCGGCGTGGAAGTAGTCCATGGTCTTGCGCACGCGCTGCTTGAAGTTGGTGGCGGCCACGATCTGCAGGTACTCGCGCAGCGGCAGGCGCACGCTCTGCTGCTCGCCGTCGGGCGACTGCACCACCAGCTTGAAGTAGTTGATGCCGCCCTCGACACCGCCGGCGATGACGATCTTGTTCTTCCAGCCTTCGCCGTAGGCGGGCACCACGCGGCGGATGGCCTCGTCGCGCTGACGGTAGCAACCCAGGGCCTCCAGCGCGGGCGCGATGTCGTGCACCTGGTACTCGATGCCCAGGTGCTCGGCCAGTTGGCGGCCGCGCTCGGTGCTGAAGCCGCTGGAATCGCGCTCGGGCAACAACAGGCCGAAGACCTTCTTCGCGCCGACGGCGCGCACGCTCAGCGCGGCGCAGACGGAGCTGTCGATGCCGCCGCTGATGGCCACCACCAGGCCGCGGCGGCGCAGCTTCTGCGTCAGCACGCGCGGGATCCAGTCGCTGATGCGCGCGAGCTCGGCCGCGCAGTCGAGTTCGAGGCTCTGCGGCCCCAGCGGCGTGGCGGCGCTCATCAGGCCACTGCCCGTTTGGTTTGAACGAATGCCTCGATCGCGTTCAGCGAGTCGAGGTTCTCCGGCACCATCTCGTCGTCGCCGATCTGGATGCCATAGGTTTCTTCCAGGTGCGCCACGAGTTCGAGGAAACCGGTGGAGTCGAGCACCTGGTGCTCCAGGAAGGATTCGTCGTCGCCGGGCGAGACGGCGCCAGCGCCCAGCAGCAGGTTCTCCTCGATGTAGCGCCGGACCTCGGCTTTGATGGTGCTCATGGTGGTGTGCTCGTTGGAATGAAAGGGAAACGGGTTCAGGCCAGGTCGCGCCGGCGCAGCTTGCCGGACTCGGTCTGGGGCAGTTGATCGACGAAGGCCACGGCCTTGGGCGCCATCCAGCTTTCCAGCCGGGCCTGGCAGTGGCGGATCACGTCGCGCTCGGCCAGCGTGGCGCCGGGCTTGAGCCGCACGTGCGCCTTCACGGCCAGGCCCAGGCGCTCGTCGGGCATGGGCGCGACGGCGGCTTCGAGCACGCCGGGCAGCTCGCAGATGGTGTGCTCCACCTCCAGTGGGTAGACCTTCTCGCCGCGCGACTTGAACATGTCGTCGGTGCGGCCGACGCAATAGAGCCAGCCGTGCTCGTCGCGGCGGAAGACGTCGCCGGTGCGCAGGGTGTGTTCACCCGGGCGCGGGCCCGGTGTGATGCGCGTGGCCAGGCCGGGCGGTGCGTTCCAGTAGCCGGCGCTCACGTGCGCGCCGCTCACCACCAGTTCGCCGGTGGCGCAGCCCTGGTCGGGCAGGCGCTGGCCGTGGTCGTCGACCAGCCAGTGTTCCTGGAAGGGCAGGCCGCGCCCCACGCTCTCGGGGCGGATGTCCACCTCATCGTGCGGCAGGTAACTCGCGCGCTTGCACTCGGTCAGGCCGTACATGAGCAGCAGCTTCGCCTGCGGCAGCCGCGCGCGCAACAACGCGGTGTGCGCGGCGGGCAGCGCAGCGGCGGCGTTGGTGATGAGGCGCAGCGCGGACAGGTCGTGGGCCGACAGGTCGAGCGCGAGCAGGCTGGCCCAGAGCATGGGCACGCCGGGGAATACCGTCACGCGCTCGGCCGCGAGGCGTTGCACCAGCTTCGCGGGAAAGGCCGCGGTGTTTTCCAGCACCAGCGTGGCGCCGATGCCCAGGCCCATGACCACGTGGTACAGGCCGTAGCTGAAGCTGGGCGGCAGCGCCAGGCCGATGACGTCGTCAGGCCGCAGTTGCAGGTAGGCCTGCACCGAGCGCCAGGCCGCCAGCATGTTGGCGTGGCTGAGCATCACGCCCTTGGGCTGGCCGGTGGTGCCGGAGGTGTAGATGAGGGTGCCGAGCTGGCTGGCGCTGGCGGGGCCGGGCAGGTCGGTGGCGCGGTTCGATGGCGAAGGCCACGCGAGGGCAGGCGAGGCCGTTTCGCCGCGCACCCACACCCGCAGCGAGGTGTCGTTC
>NZ_DATIGV010000093.1:0-12862 GCF_035481345.1 Hydrogenophaga sp.
ATCGGCTACGACTTCACCCTCTGAGCCGATGCTGCGCTACCGCACCGTTCCCGTCACCGCGTTCGCCCAGAACTGCTCCATCGTCTGGTGCGACGAGACGATGGAGGCCGCGATCATCGATCCGGGTGGCGACCTGGACCGGTTGCTCGCCGAGACGCAAGTCCTGGGCGTCGATCCGAAGGCCATCTGGCTCACGCACGCCCACATCGACCACGCCGGCGCCACGGCCGAACTCGCGCGGCGGCTGTCGCTGCCCATCGTGGGCCCGCATGAGGGCGACAAGTTCTGGATCGACGCCCTGCCCCAGCAGGGTGCGATGTTCGGCTTCCCGCCGGCCGAGACCTTCACGCCCACGCGCTGGCTCTACGACGGCGATACGGTGAACATCGGCCACTGCGAGCTCGCGGTGCGCCACTGCCCCGGCCACACGCCCGGGCATGTGGTGTTTCACTCGAAGGATGCGCAGCGCGCCTTCGTGGGCGATGTGCTGTTCGTGGGCAGCATCGGCCGCACCGATTTTCCGGGCGGCAACCACGCCGAACTGCTGGCCAGCATCCGCGATCGGCTCTGGCCGATGGGAGATGAGACGGTGTTCATCCCCGGGCATGGGCCCGAAGGCAGCTTCGGGCGGGAGCGGCGGATGAACCCGTTTGTGGGTGAGCGGGTCTGACCCTCAGCCCTTGCGCGCCTGCTCGTACAACCCCTGCACCTTCGGCACATTGGCCTCAAGCTGCCGGATGCGGTCCGGCCCCGTTGGGTGGGTGGACAGGAACCCCGGCGCCGCGCCGCCGCCGGCCGCCGCCATCTTCTGCCAAAGGGAGACCGCCGCGCGCGGCTGGTAGGCCGAGCGCGCCGCGAGTTCCAGCCCCACGAGGTCGGCCTCGGTCTCGTCGTCGCGGCTGTACTTCAAGCTCAACAACTGCGTGCCCAGGTTGGCGGCCACGTCGCCCAGTTGCCCCAGGCCCAGCAGCTGCGCCGCGATCGACAGGCCGATGCCCGTGGCGTTGGTCTTGGCCACGCGCGAGCGCGCGTGCTCACGCAGGGCATGGGCCATCTCGTGGCCCATGATCATCGCGGCCTCGTCGTCGCTGAGCTTGAGCTTCTCCAGAATGCCCGTGTAGAAGGCGATCTTGCCGCCGGGCATGCAGAAGGCGTTGATCTGCTCGCTGCGGATGAGGTTGACCTCCCACTGCCAGCCGCTGGCGCGCCGATTCCACCGCGGCGAGTGCGGAATGAGGCGGCGCGCCATGTTGCGCAGGCGCTCGACCTGCGGGTCGCCGCTGGCCACCAGCGCGCCCTTGGCCTTGGCCTCGGCCATCATCTGGCCGTACTGCTGATCGGCCGCCTTTTCCAGCTCTTCGGCTGGCACCAGGTTGCGCAGGGCCGAGCCCGAGCCCACGTCGACCTGGGCCAGCGCGGGCGCAGCGGCCGCCGCACCGGCAGCGAGCACGAAGGCACGGCGCGCCGACCACACGTGCTCGGGGCGTGGCGGGGCGGGGTCACGGGTCTTGAGGTCACAGAGGAAGCACATGGGCGAATAATAGGCAAAGCCGCGCGCCCTTGCGTGACGGTGTTCCACCATCCATCGCATGCCGCCCGACGCCACCTCGCCCACGCCCGCCGCCGATCAACGCCTGTCGTGGGCGCAGACCTTGCGCGTCTACCTCGAACCCGCCAGCCTGCGCATGTTCGCGCTGGGCTTCTCGGCCGGCCTGCCGCTGTTGCTGGTGCTGGGCACGCTGAGCTTTCGCCTGCGCGAGGCCGGCATCGACCGCACCACCATCGGCTACCTCAGTTGGGTCGGCCTGGCCTACGGCTTCAAGTGGTGTTGGGCGCCGCTGGTGGATCGGCTGCCGATCCCACTGCTCACGCGCGCCCTGGGCCGCCGGCGCAGCTGGTTGCTGCTGTCGCAATTGGCCATCGTGGCCGGGCTGGTGGGCATGGCGCTGGTCGATCCGCGGGCCGGGCTGGACGCGGTGGTCTGGTGCGCCCTGGTGGTGGCCTTCGCCTCGGCCACGCAGGACATCGCGCTGGACGCCTTTCGCATCGAATCGGCGGACACCCAGCGCCAGGGTGCGCTGGCCGCGACCTACCAGACGGGCTACCGCCTGGCCATGATCTGGGCCGGCGCGGGCGTGCTGTGGTTGGCGGCGCGCGCCGAGGTGGCGGGGGGCGGTTACCAGCAGGCCGCCTGGAGCACGGCCTACCTGGTGATGGCCGCAAGCATGGCGGTGGGGGTGCTCACGGTGCTGTTCTCGCGCGAACCCGCGCGCGTGGAACTGCCGCCCGCGCGCGACTTCCAGGAGTGGTTGCGCACCGCGCTGGTGGATCCGTTCGCCGACTTCCTGCGCCGCTACGGCAAGCACGCGGTGCTGGTGCTGGCCCTTATTGGCGTCTACCGCATCAGCGACGTGGTGATGGGCATCATGGCCAACCCGTTCTACGTGGACATGGGCTACACCAAGGACCAGGTGGCCGCCGTCAGCAAGGTCTATGGCGTGATCATGACCCTGCTGGGCGCCTTCATCGGCGGGGCCTTGTCCATGCGCCTGGGTGTGATGCGCGTGCTGATGCTGGGTGCGGTGCTCTCGGCCGCCAGCAACCTGCTGTTCGCCTGGCTGGCGGGCCACACGGCCAGCCTGCCGGCGCTGGTCATGGTCATCTCGGCCGACAACCTGAGCGCGGGCGTGGCCTCGGCGGCCTTCATCGCCTTTCTCTCGGGCCTCACGAACGTGAGCTACTCGGCCACGCAGTACGCGCTCTTCAGCTCCATGATGCTGCTGGCGCCCAAGTGGGTGGCGGGCTACTCGGGTGCCTTCGTCGACAACTTCGGCTACACGCCGTTCTTCATCGGCACGGCGTTGCTGGGCGTGCCGGTGCTGCTGCTGATCTGGCTGGCCACGCGCTGGTTGCCGGTGCCATCCACCGCCGCACCGGCCCCTAGCGCTGGCTCACCAGCCAGGCCCGGATCGCCGGCTTGACGACCTTGCCCAGCGCGGTGCGGGGCAGGGCGTCCACGCGGTGCCAGTAGCGCGGCCACTTGTAGCGCGCCAGGCGGCCCTCCAGCGAAGCGGACACGCCGCCCTGCCAGTCTTCGGGCGCGGTGTCGCGCAGCACCACCACGGCCACGCAGGCCTCGCCCCAGCGCTCGTCGGGGCGACCCACCACGGCGCACTCCGCCACCCAGGGATGCTCGGCCAGCAACTGCTCGATCTCGGCCGGGTAGATGTTCTCCCCGCCCGAAATGATCATGTCCTTGGCGCGGCCCACCACGGTGTAGCTGCCGTCGGTGTCCTGGCGCGCCAGGTCGCCGCTGTGGAAGAAGCCCTCGGCGTCGAGCGCGGCGATGTCGGGCCAGTACAGGCCCACCACGTTGGGGCCGCGCACGCAGATCTCGCCCACGCGGCCACGCGCCACGGGTTCGCCGTCGGGGCCGGCGAGGCGGATCTCCACACCCGGCGCGGGCCAGCCGCAGGAGCCCACGTGCTCCATGGCCTCGGCCGGGCCGAGGGCGATGGAGAACGGGCCGGTTTCGGTGCTGCCGTACACGTTGCACACCGGGATGCCGCGCGCGTGGCAGGCGCGCAGCAGGTCGGCCGGCAGCAGGCTGGAGCCGGCCCAGATCGCGCGCAGGCCGCTCAGATCGGCGCGCGCCCAGCGCGGGTGCTGCAGCAGGGCCTGCAGGGTGGCGGGCACCTGCAACGTCAATGTGGGGCGTGACGCGGCCAGGGCGTCGAACACGGCGCCGGGGTCGAAGCGGCGGTGCAGCAGCACCGTGGCGCCGCGCGAGAGCGCGGGCAAGGTCTGGATGCACAGGCCGCCCACATGGAACAGCGGCAGCACGGTGAGCACCGTGTCCTGCTCGGAGATCTCCTGCACCTGCGCGGCGATCGCCATGTTGGCCAGCAAGTTGGCCTGGGTGTGGACCGCGCCCTTGGGCTGACCGGTGGTGCCCGAGGTGTAGACCAGCAGCGCCGGGTCGTCGGGGCCGCCCGCGTGGTCCATGAAGCCGGCCGGGGGTTCGGTGGGCAGTTCGTCGCCGGTGTCCAGCGCCTCCACCGGCAGCGCCGTGATTCCATGGGCGGCGGCCAGTGCGCGCGCCGGCTCGGCGAAGGCCTCGTCGTGCACCAGCAGCACCGGTGCGCTGTCGTTGAGCACGCCGGCCCACTCGGCGGGCGCCAGGCGATGGTTCAGCGGCACCAGCATGGCGCCGCGGTGCGCCAGGGCGAACAGCAGCGCGATCTGCGCGGGGTGGTTGAAGCCCAGCCAGGCCACGCGCAGCCCGCGCTCCACCGGCAGGGTCTGCCCCAGTGCCCGGGCGCGCAGGGCGAGCGTGGCGTAGTCCAGTGATCGCCAGCGCGGATCCTCGCCGTCCCAGCGCAGGGCGGTGTGGCGGGGGTTCATCTGGGCGCGTTGCGCAAGCAGCGCGCTCAGGGTGTCGGCGGCGGGCAGGGGCATGGCGGTGGATCGGTGGGGGTGCGGCGGACCTGTCGGCCGCGATCATTTACCTTACTTTACGCGTGGCGCAAGCCCGCTTCACGTGGGGGACACAGCATCGGCTTCTCCGGCGCCCGCCGCTACACTGATCCGCATGACGACCGCCTGCCTGCTGATGATCGAAGACGATGCGCGCCTGGCCGCGATGGTGCAGGAGTACCTGGGCCAGTCGGGCTTCGAGGTGACCCACGCCGCCGACGGCGAAAGCGGCCTGGAGCAACTGCCGCTGGTGCAGCCCGAGCTGGTCATCCTCGACCTGATGCTGCCCGGCATCGACGGCCTGGAGGTGTGCCGACGCATCCGCTCGCTGAGCACGTCGCAGGCCCGCGTGCCGGTGCTCATGCTCACCGCCAAGGGCGACCCGATGGACCGCATCATCGGGCTGGAACTCGGTGCCGACGATTACCTGCCCAAGCCCTTCGAGCCGCGCGAGCTGCTGGCGCGCGTGCGTGCCGTGCTACGCCGCCGCGCCGAGGGCGGTGGCAACGGCGGCAGTCGCGGCACGCCGGTCATGCGATTCGGCACGCTGGAGATCGACCGCGACGCGCGCACCGTGACAGTGGCCGATCACCCGGCCGAGCTCACCTCGTACCAGTTCGACCTGCTCGTGGCCATGGCCGAGCGCGCCGGCCGCGTGCTCACGCGCGACCAGATCATGGAGGCCGTGCGCGGCCGCGAACTGGAAGCTTTCGACCGCTCCATCGACGTGCACATCGGGCGCATCCGCGGCGCCATCGAGGCAGACAGCAAGAACCCCAAGCGCATTCTCACGGTGCGTGGCGTGGGCTACGTGTTCGCGAAACAGCAGGAATGAGCCTGTCCCTGTTCGGCCAACGCCTGTACCTGCGCATCTGGCTCGCGGTGGTCGCCGCCGTGACCGTGCTCACCCTGGTGGTGGGCTGGCTGTGGCAGCAGGCGCTGGAGCGCGACCGCGAGGAACGGGAAGCGCGCGTGATGCGCACCATCATCGTGGAGAACTCGGCGGGGGACGTGCTGGGCAACGCGCCTGCGCGCGCCGAACGCATCCCCGGTGAAGGCTGGCGCTTCGAAGTGATCATGAAGGACAGCAGCAAGCTCTACGTGATGCTGCCGTTCTCCAACCGTGGCGCGCCCACCAACCCGGGCAGCCGCGCGCCCGCCTGGCTGCTCACCCCCGCCGGCTTCGCCTGGCTGCTGGGCCTGGTGGCCCTGGCGGTGGCGCTGGGGGCCTACCCCATCGTGCGCCGCCTCACCAAGCGGTTGGAGACGCTGCAGAAGGGCGTGGAGCGCTGGGGCGCGGGGGACCTGTCCACCCGCCTGTCGGTGCATGGACAGGACGAGGTGGCCTTCCTGGCGGAGCGCTTCAACGTGGCGGCCGAGCGGGTGCAGACGCTGCTGCAGTCGCACAAGCGGCTGCTGGCCAACGCCTCGCACGAGCTGCGCTCCCCCCTGGCGCGCATCCGCATGGGGCTGGCTCTGGTGGGCAGTGACCCGGCCCACCAGGCGCAGCGCGCCGAGATCGCGCGCAACATCGACGAACTCGACCAGCTCATCGACGAGATCCTGCTCGCCAGCCGGCTCGACCTGAGCGACCCGTCCAACCCGGCGGCCCTGGGGCCGGAAGAAGAGGTGGACCTGCTGGGCCTGGCCGCTGAGGAATGCGCGCGCGCCGAGGTCGAGCTGGAGGTCGCGCCGCACGCCGGTGCGGTGGTGGTGCGCGGCCACGCCAGGCTGTTGCGCCGGGTGCTGCGCAACCTGCTGGAGAACGCGCGCCGCTATGGCCGTGGGGCCGGCAAGGCCGACGCCGAAGTGCGGCTGAGCCTGTCCGTGCAGGGGAGCGGCCACACGCGCCAGGTGGTGGTGTCCGTGGACGACCATGGTCCTGGCGTGCCGGCCGAGTTGCGAGAGCGCATCTTCGAGCCGTTCTATCGCCTGCCAGGCGCCAGCGAACGCGAGGGCGGCGTCGGCCTCGGTCTGTCCCTGGTGCGCACGATCGTGGAACGCCACCACGGTACGGTGCGATGCGAAGACCGACCGGGCGGCGGTGCGCGATTCGTGGTCAAGCTGCCGGCTTAGTGCCGTGGCACCACGAATGTCCCCCAAATTGGGGATGTCGACCGGCCGCCAGGCCCGACACAATCGCCGGGTTGCTGTCACGACACCGTTTCAGAGCCAACCATGTGCACAAAGGTGCATGGCTGAACCAGGCCCGAGACACCCGAATTGATCAGGTCTCCCAACGACGTCCTCTCGAGGACTTGTCAAAGCCACCGAAAGGTGGCTTTTTTTTGCGGCGTTGTCAGGCCCGCGCGGCCGCGAGCGGATCCTGCGGGCCGCTGTGCAGCCAGTCGACCACCTCGCCGCTGGGTTGGTAGCCATGCACCGCTTGCTGCAGCAGCGCCCGGATGGCGTTGACGTCGTTGGCCGCCATGGCGATGTCCAGCTGTTCCAGCAAGCCCAGCAGCGTGTCGGGCGCCAACCGCGCCTCTTGCGCGCGCAGGATGCGCGGGTGCCGGGTGGGCAAGGGGTTGTCGCCGATCAGCAGTTCTTCGTAGAGTTTTTCGCCAGGGCGCAGGCCGGTGATCTGGATCTCGATTTCGCCCCAGGGCTGCTGCTCGTTCTTCAGCTGCAGGCCCGAGAGCTCGATCATGCGCTGTGCCAGGTCGATGATGCGCACGGGCTCGCCCATGTCGAGCACGAAGACGTCACCGCCCTCGGCCATGGCGCCGGCCTGGATGACCAGCTGCGCCGCTTCGGGGATGGTCATGAAGAAGCGCGTGATGTCCGGGTGCGTGACGGTGACGGGGCCGCCAGCGGCGATCTGCTGGCGAAACAGCGGCACCACCGAGCCGCTGGAACCCAGCACGTTGCCGAAGCGCACCATGCTGAAGGTGGTGCCGCCGTCCCGGCGTTCGGCCAGGGCCTGCAGCACCAGTTCGGCCAGTCGCTTGCTGGCGCCCATGATGTTGGTCGGGCGCACCGCCTTGTCGGTGCTGATGAGCACCATGTGCCGCACGCCGGCGTCGAGCGCGGCGCGGGCCGTGACCCAGGTGCCCCAGACGTTGTTGCGCAGGCCTTGCACGGCGTTGTGCTCCACCAGCGGCACGTGCTTGTACGCGGCGGCGTGGTAGAGGGCGTGGGGTTGCCACGCGTTGAGGATCTGGCGCATGCGCTCCTCGTCCTGGACGGAGGCGAGCAGGGGCACGATCTCGACGGTGTCGGCGCCGAGCTGGTGCGACAGGTCCTGGTGAATCGCGTAGAGCGCGTACTCACTCTGCTCGATCAGTAGCAGCGTATGAGGCTGCAGGGCGGCGATCTGGCGGCACAGCTCGCTGCCGATGCTGCCGCCCGCGCCCGTCACGGCCACGACGCGGTCGCGGATGAGTTCGTCCAGCAGCGCGCCGTCGGGTGCCACGGCCTCGCGGCCCAGCAGGTCTTCGATGTCGAGTTCGCGCAGATCGCTCAGGTTGACGCGGCCCGAGGCGAGATCGGACATGCCCGGCAGGGTGCGCACGTGCAGCGGCAGGTGGCGCAGGGATTCGAGGATCTCGCGGCGGCGCCTTTGCGATGCCGAGGGCAGGGCCAACAACACGTCGGTGGCGCCGATGGCGGGCACCAGTTCGTGCAGGTTCGCAGGTGGGTAGACGTTGCGTCCGTCCAGGCTGTTGCCTTGCAGCGCGGGGTCGTCGTCGATGAAACCGAGCAGGCGGTGCTCAGGGCTGCGCGCCAGCGCGGCGGCGAGCTGGCGGCCCGCGGTGCCGGCGCCGTAGATGAGCACGCCGGGGAGTTCCTCGCGCGCGAGCACCTTGCGGTAGAGGCCACCGAGCCAGACCCGCACGAACAGGCGGCTCAGGCCGACGAAGATGAACAGCAGCAGGGGTTGGATCACGCCCACGGACCGCGGTACGCCGGGCACGCTGATGGCGGTGAACACGGTGGCGTAGAACAGGCCGTACAAGGCCATGGCCTGGCCCAGGCTGAGCATGGCGTTCCAGCCGGCGTAGCGAAAGATGGCGCGGTACAGGCCGAACCGGGCGAACAGGGGGATGGCGATGGGTACCGAGCCGATGACGGCCCAGAGGTAGGGCATCTCCAGGCGCAGCCAGACCTCCAGGCGCAGGTACAGGGCGACCCAGACGGCGAGCACGCAGAGGGTGATATCGACGGCGACGGCGAGGGCGCGCTTGACCGGGCGAGGGATGTGCAGCAGGGTGCTGGCGAGGCCGTGGTCGGTGGGCGTTGGGGTCGACACGGCGTCGGTGCGTGGTGGGCTCATGCGCGGCCCTCGCCAGGGCCCAGGACGGTGCCGTCGGGCAGGTGCACGTGATAGCCCAGGGCAGAGCCCGCCTGCAACCAGGCGCGAGCACCGATGCGGGTACCGCCGGCCATGGTGGCATTGGCGCCGAGGTGGGCGTAGGCGCCGACTTGCGCGTGGTGGTCCACCACCGCGCCCATGTTGACGATGGCGCCGTCACCCAGCACGGCCTCCGTGCCCACCGCCGCGAGGGCCATCACGGCGCTGCCGGGGCCGAGGACGGCGCTGGGCGAGACAAAGGCGCGGGGATGCGTCAGGGTGGCCAGCGTCAAACCGGCGGCGCGGGCCCGCTCCGACAGCGCCTGGCGCGTGCCGTTGTTGCCGATCGCGACATGCACCGCCGCCACGCCGCGCGTGGACAAATCGTCGAGCAGGGAGCTTGCGCCCCACACGGGGACGCCCATGATGTCGGTACCGGGCGGGTGCTGATCGTCCAGGAAGGCGACCACACGATGGGCGCCGCTCAGCCGAACGAGTTCGAGCACGCTGCGGCCGTGGCCGCCAGCTCCCACGACGACCAGCGGTGTTGGCTGGTTCATTCGATCATGTCTCCCCGGGGAATCCTGTTGAAGTCAGTGCTGCACGCCTTCGCGCCGCAGCACCTTCATGGCGGTGAGCCAGAGGATGCGCAGGTCAAAGAGCAGGCTGCGCCGCTGAAGATACTCGATATCGAGCGCCACCTTCTGCGGAATCGGCAGTTCGTCGCGGCCGTTGATTTGTGCCCAGCCTGTGAGGCCGGGCACCAGCGCGTCCACGCCGGCCTCGGTGCGCAGCGCAATGAGATCGTCCTGGTTGAACAGCGCCGGCCGGGGGCCAACGAAGCTCATGTCACCCTTGAGGATGCTCCAGAGTTGCGGGAGCTCATCCAGGCTGCTCTTGCGCAGGAAGGGGCCGATGGGGGTGAGCCAGCGCTTGGGATCGTCCAGCAGATGCGTGGCCACGGCAGGCGTGTCCACGCGCATGCTGCGGAATTTGGGCATGCGAAAGAGGCGGTTGTGGCGTCCGACGCGGTCGCTCCAATACAGTGCGGGGCCGGGGGAGGTAAGGCGCACGGCCAGGGCCACCAGGGCCACGGGCACGATCAGCACAAGGCCCGCCGCCAGGGCAAGCACCAGGTCAAACAGGCGTTTCATCGAGATTCCAGTCCGGCCGCGGCGCGCCGCAGGCCTTCGTCCACGCCAACGGGCGGAGCCCAGCCCAGCGTGGCGCGCGTGTGCGCGATGTCCACTTGCAGGTTGCCGAGCAGCCGTTGGGCGATGGCCGCTTTGCCGACCAACTGTGCCCCCATCTGCAGCAGCGACGGCGGACAGGGAAGCAGGCGGGCCGGTCGGTTCAAGGCTCGGCCCATGCGGCGCAGCAGTTCTGCCGTGGACAGGTCTTCGCCATCGCTCACCAGGAACGTTTGTCCCGCGGCGGCGGGGTGGTCCGCGCAGACGAGCAGCAGGTCGGCCAGGTTGTCCAGCGCGACCAGACTGCGGCGGTTGCCGCTGACCGACCCCAGGGGCAGGGGCAGGCCGCGGGAGACGGCCAGCATCAGGCTGCGGAAGTTGGCCTTCACCCCGGGGCCATAGACCAGTGGCGGGCGCACGATCACCACATCCAGGCCGGTGTCGGTGGCGATCCGGCGCAAGCCGTGCTCGGCCTCGGCTTTGGAGACGCCATAGGCGTCCTTTGGCGCGGGGGCGTCGCCGGCGGTGTAGGCGTGGCCGGCCTCGGTACCCTCGCCGTTGACCTTGATCGAACTGACGAACACGAATCGCTTCACGCCGGCCGCGGCTGCTTGTCGCGCCAGGTTCAAGCTGCCTTCCACGTTGACGCGGCGGAACTCGCTCAGCGGGTCCGCGGATGTCTCGTTCATCACGTGGACCCGGGCGGCGGCGTGCACCACGGCGTGGCAACCACGCAAGGCCTCGGTCCAATCGGTGTGGGCGTCCATGTCGCGCACGGTGATTTCATGGGAGCTGATGCTGCCGGGCGTGCGCACGGCGCCCCGCACCGGCCGGCCGGTAGTCAGGGCGTGGCGGCACACGGCCGCGCCCACGAAGCCATTGGCGCCGGTGACCAGCAGCGCGCTCATGTCGCCTGCCCTGACCGCATGTGCACGGCTTGCTTCAACAGGTGCTCCAGACGATCCATCAGCATGCCGCGGTCGAACTCGCGCTGCGCATAGGCGCGGCCATGGTGGCCCATGGCCTGGCGTGCCTCGGGCGTCATGGCGGCCATGATGAGCACGTTCTTCACCAGGGCATCGGTGTCGCCCGCATCGGCGACCAGCCCGGCCTCGGCTTCCCGGATGACCCGCGCGCCCTCACCGTCGAGCATGCCCAGCAAGGGAATGCCGGACTGCAGGTAGGACTGCACCTTGCCGGGAATGGTGAGGCTGAACACGGGATCCTTCTTCAGGGAGACGAGCAGGGCGTCGGCGTGCTCGTAAAACGAGGGCATGCGCTCGATCGGGTGCCGGCCGAGCAGCAGCACACGCTCTTGCAGGCCGCGGCGACGCACCTCGTCTTGCAACCAGACCGACCTGCGCCCATCGCCGACGATCAACCAACGGATGTGGGGATTGTCCTTGAGCCGTGTGGCCGCTTCCACCACGGCAGGCAGGTCCTGCGCCTCCCCGATGTTGCCGGCGAACAGCACGCTGAACACCCCGGGTCGGGAAGGCACCTCCGGCGCAGGGTCGGCGTGCGACTCGGCGAACACCTGCTCCGACCAACTGGGAAAGTAGCGGATCTTGCTTTCGTCGGCACAGTACTTCGCGATGCTGGACTTGAAGCCCTGCGACTGACCCAGCACAAGGGTGCAACGGTTGTAGATGAAGGACACCAGACGCCCGACCGCTCCCAGCAAGCGCGGTGAGCGCACTACCCCGATGGCGGCAAGTGTCTCGGGCCACAGATCGAGTACCCAGAACACCACGGGCGCACGTTTGAGGCGGCCCATCAGAATCGCGGGCAGGCCAACCGTGATGGGTGAGGGCTCGAAGACGAAGATGGCGTCGAACGCTTCGCCGCGCAGCCGCCAGGGACCTGCCAAGCTGGCGCCGACGACGTAGCTGAGGTAGTTCAGCACCAGTCGCAGGGAGCCCTGGGCGCGCGCCAGCATGGGCGCGCGCACGACGCGCGCGCCGTGGTAGCTGTTGAACTGCTCCGGCTGTTCGCGGTAGGCGGGGAATACGGTCCCCGCCGGGTAGTTCGGCATGCCGGTCAGCACGGTGACGGCGTGACCGCGCGCCGTCCATTCCTGCACGAGGTCGTTGACGCGGAAGTTCTCGGGCCAAAAGTATTGGCTGACCACCAGGATTCGCAAGGCAGGCCCGGATCAGTATTTCTTCCAGACCACGCGGTTCACGTAGTCGGTGTAGCTGTGGACGATGCGCACAACCTTGTCCGACACATTGGGCATGCTGTAGTCGGCCACCTGGCGCAGCAGGCGCTGCTGACCGCGCGGCTGCGATGCCAGGATCGCCAGACCCTGCAGCACCCGCTCGGCGTCGAGTCCCACCATCATCACTGCGGCCTCCTCCATGCCCTCGGGGCGCTCATGCGCCTCGCGCAGGTTGAGTGCGGGGAAATTGAGGATCGACGATTCTTCGTTGATGGTCCCACTGTCGGACAGCACGGCCCGCGCCTTGATCTGCAACTGGTTGTAGTCGGTGAAGCCCAGCGGCTTGAGCAGCCGCACCAGCGGGTGGAAAGCGAGTTGCTGGCTGTCCACGCGCTTTTGCGTGCGTGGGTGCGTCGACACGATTACCGGCAGGCCGTGCTGCTCGGCCACCTGGTTCAGCACGTTCGCCAGCTTGGCGAACTGGGCGTCCGAATCGATGTTCTCTTCGCGGTGGGCACTGACCACGAAGAAGCGGTCTTCTTCAAGGCCCAGCGTGCCGAGCACTTGAGAGGCGTCGATGCGCGGCCGGTAGTGCGCGAGCACCTCCGCCATCGGGCTGCCCGTCTTGATCACCATGTCCGGCGGCAGGCCCTCGCGCAGCAGGTACTCACGTGCGATGCTGCTGTAGGTGAGGTTGATGTCCGCCGTGTGGTCCACGATGCGGCGGTTGATCTCCTCGGG
>NZ_DATIGV010000094.1:0-37584 GCF_035481345.1 Hydrogenophaga sp.
CTACGGCTCCTATGCGATGGAACTGCTGATCAACGAGCTGCTCAAGAGCGGCGCGCGGCGCGAGTCGCTGCAGGCCAAGATCTTCGGCGGCGCCCAGGTGATGGCCAACTTCACGACCATGAACGTGGGCGAGCGCAACACCAAGTTCGTGGTGGACTACCTGCAGACCGAGCGCATCCCGCTGCTGTCGCAGGACGTGCTGGACATCTACCCGCGCAAGGTCTGCTTCTTCCCGGTGACGGGCAAGGCCATGGTCAAGCGGCTGGCCCATGCGCATCCGGAGCAGATCGAGATCCACGAGAAGAACGGCAATGCCGCCACCGTGGCCAAGTCCAACGCCGGCGGTTCCGTGGACCTGTTCTGAGATGGCCAAGATCCGTGTCCTCGTGGTGGACGATTCGGCGCTGGTGCGCAGCCTGCTGGCGGAGATCATCAACCGCCAGCACGACATGACCTGCGTCGGCGCGGCCAACGATCCGCTGGTGGCGCGCGAGATGATCCGTGAGCTCAACCCCGACGTCATCACGCTGGATGTGGAGATGCCGCGCATGGATGGGCTGGAGTTCCTCTCGCGCCTGATGCGCCTGCGGCCCATGCCGGTGGTGATGGTGTCCACGCTGACCGAACAGGGCGCCGAGATCACACTGCGCGCGCTCGAGATGGGCGCGATCGATTTCGTGGCCAAACCGCGCATCGGCGTGAGCCAGGGCCTGAACGAACTGGCCGGCGACATCGTGGACAAGATCCGCGTCGCCGCCGCGGCGCAGGTGCGCCGCCTGGCGGCGCCCGCCCCGGCGGCGGCGCCCGCGGCCCATGCCTCGGCCTTGGCGGCGCGCCCCGCTGCGCCACTGCCGCGCGTGTCCACCGAGAAGATCATCTGCATCGGCGCCTCCACCGGCGGCACCGAGGCCATCCGCGAGGTGCTGGTGCCCATGCCCGCCGACGCGCCGGCCATCGTCATCACCCAGCACATGCCCCCCGGCTTCACCACCAGCTTCGCGACGCGGCTCGACGGCCTGTGCAAGATCCGCGTGGCCGAGGCGCGCGACGGGCAGCGCATCCTGCCCGGACACGCCTACATCGCGCCGGGCGGGCGCCACCTGCGCATCGACCGCAGCGGCTCCAACTACGTGGCCGTGGTGGAGGACACCGAACCCGTGAACCGCCACCGGCCTTCGGTGGAGGTGCTGTTCAAGTCGGCCGCGCGCGTGATCGGACCCAACGCCATCGGCATCATGCTCACCGGCATGGGCGCCGACGGCGCCAGCGCCATGCGCGAGATGAAGGACGCCGGCAGCTACAACTACGTGCAGGACGAGGCGAGCTGCGTGGTGTTCGGTATGCCGCGCGTGGCCATCCAGCACGGCGCGGCGCACGAGGTGCTGCCGCTCACGCAGATCGCTCCGGCGGTGTTGGCCCGCCTCGCGAACGCGCCGGCCGGCGTGCGGCACCGCATCTGATCGCAACCCCAGCCTGGAGCTGCCATGACCCTGATCGCCCGCCTGCGGCACCTCTCGCGCCGCGCCTTGCTCGGCCTGGGCCTGGCGCTGACCACCCTTTCCCCGCTCGCGGTCGCCGCGGATCTGTCCACGCCCCAGGGCCGCGTGATCCTCACCATCAGCGGCCAGGTCGATCAGCCCAACAACGGCAAGAACGCGGTGTTCGACATGGCCATGCTCGAGGCGCTGCCCCAGCACAGCTTCACCACGCACACGCCCTGGTTCGACCGGCCGATCAAGTTCACCGGTCCGCGGCTGAGCGACCTGCTCGCCGCCGTGAAAGCAAAGGGAAAAATCATCCACGCCAGCGCCATCAACGACTACACCATCACCATTCCCATGGACGACGCCCGGGCCCATGGAGTGATCGTGGCGCGACTGCTCGACGACAAGCCCATGGCCGTGCGAGACAAGGGGCCACTGTTCGTGATCTACCCCTTCGACACCAAGGCCGAACTGCGCAACTCCGTCTACTACGAGCGGTCGATATGGCAACTCAAGCACATGCGCATCGAGTAAGCGAAGGCCCGCAGGGCTTCGCCGGCTGGAATCCGCGGCGCTGGGCCCTGATGATCGCGGCGCTGTTGGTGGTGACGCTCACGCCCCTGGGTTTCATCCAGTGGCGCCAGTGGCAGATGCTGCATGACGCGGAGCGGCTGCAGGTCGACTCGATCATGTGGCAGGCCTACCAGCTCGAACGGGAACTCTCCCGCTTCGACGACGCGCTCGACGAAGCGATCCACGAGGCACTCCACCAGGCGCCGGCCATCCAGGCCGACGAGCTGGCTGAACGCTACGAAGTCTTCCTCAGCCGCGTCAAGCTGCTCACCGACATTCCGCGCCGCGACCTGCTCGATGCCTGGACCGGCTTCGCGCCGCTGCTGCGGGAGATCGATGCCGTGGAGCGGATGGCGACACCGCTGCTGGCGCAGCCCCAGCGCCTGCTGGACCGGCTCGACGAACTCAAGGCACTGGACCGGCAGGTGGACGTGCTCCACCCCAAACTGGCCGAACTCACGCGCGAGGCCAACCGCGCCGTGGCGCGCTTCGTGGACGAACGCAACCAGCAGTTGCGCCAGCAAAGCCTGCTGCTCATCGGCTTGGCCGCGGTGCAGGTCGGCGTCATGCTGCTGTTCGTGGCCCTGCTGGTACGCCACATCCGCGAGCAGTCCCGGCAATACGCCAATCTGCAGTGCCTGAGCGAGGAACTGACCACCGCGCGCGACCAGGCCGAGGCCGCCAACCAGGCCAAGAGCATGTTCCTGGCCAACATGAGCCATGAGATCCGCACGCCGTTCCAGGGCGTGCTGGGCATGCTCAAGTTGCTGGAAGACACACGCCTGACCAGCCAGCAGCGCGACTTCGTGCAGACGGCGGCCCATTCGGCGCAGCACCTGCTGAGCGTGGTCAACGACATCCTCGATGCCTCCACCATCGAGTCCGGCACGCTCAAGCTCTCGCCTGCCGTCGTGAACCTGCCGGCCGTCGCCCACGAGGTGGTGAGCCTGCTCGAGCCGCTGGCGCGAGAGAAGGGCGTGGGCCTGAGCTGCCTGTGCGACGAACACCTGCCCGCCTGGGTGCAGGCCGATGGCACGCGCGTGCGTCAGATCCTGCTCAACCTCCTCAACAACGCCGTGAAGTTCACGGCGCAAGGCAGCATCGAAGCCATTCTCGAGCCCGATCCTTCCCTGCCCGACGGCATCCGCATGACCGTGCAGGACACCGGCATCGGCATGGACGAGGCCACCATGGCCCAGCTGTTCACGCGCTTTTACCAGGCCGACAACTCGCTGCGCCGCCGCGTGGGCGGCACGGGCCTCGGTCTGGAAATCTCGCGCACGCTGGCGCGCATGATGGGGGGCGACATCACGGTCACGAGCACCCCTGGCAAAGGCTCGGTGTTCGTCGTCACGTTGAGCCTGCCGCGCGCCGAGACGCCCGCCACCACCGCGTCGCGTGCGCTGCTCGAAGAAGACGAGGCCTGGGAACGCCGGCGCGGCGCGCCGATGCGCCACTTGCGCCTGCTGGTGGCCGAGGACCACCCGGTCAATCTCAAGTACCTCAACCTGCTGCTCGAGCGCATGGGCCACGAGGCGATGTTCTGCGAGAACGGCTTCGAGGCCCTGCAGCTGCTGCACCGCGAGCGCTTCGACGCGGTGGTGCTCGACTACCACATGCCGGTGCTCGATGGCATCGCCACCACGCGCGAGATCCGCGCCCTGTCGGGCGAAGTGGGCCGCATCCCCGTCATCATGGTGACGGCCGACGTGGTCAACGACACGCGCAAGCTCGCCACCGAGGCCGGCGTCACGCAGTTCGCGCCCAAGCCGCTGCAGGAGGCCGACCTGCGGCGCGCGCTGCGCCGCTGCGGCCTGTTCGGGGAATCCGGCGACACCCAGCCCGCGCCCTTGCAGGGCCTGCCCCGCTCGTTGACCCGTGCACCGCACGAGTTGATCGATGCGGACATCCACGGCCAACTCGCCGCCATGATGCCCCGCGAGACGCTGCTGGAGTTGCTGGACATGCTGTTCGAAGGGACCGAGGCGACCGTGCCCGAGCTCCTGGCGGCGCTGGCATCGGACGATGTGGCGCAGATCGTCTACCACGCGCACCGGCTCAAGGGATCCTCGATGTTGCTGGGCTTCAAGGCCCTGGCCAATGTGGCAGCGCGCATCGAGAAGGCTGGAACGACCGGCGACGTGAGCGCACTGGAACCCTTGCGCGACGCACTGCGCGACGACGTGCGCGACACGCTGAGGGCCTTGCCCGCTTTCGCGCAGGCGAATCCGGAAGGTGCCCTGGCCGGTTGACCGGCGCGATCCCGCCCGAAGCGGCCCCGGCCTCACGGGCGCGCCGGGACATTCCTGCGGTCAGACCCGCCGGTTCACGTGGCTGCCCGCGGGGTCGCGCGCCACGGCCGGGCCTTCGTACACATCGAGCGATTTCGATCGGGCCGTGTTCACGGCCTCCTGCGCGCGGGCGGCCTCGGCCTCGCGCTGCAGCGCCTGGTCGACCACGCTCGCACTCGCGTCCCACACCTGGCGCAGGGTCTGGCGCAGTTGTTCCACGGTCTCGCGCTGCGCCTCCTGACGCTGGCGAAGGCGTTCCAGCTCCTGGGCGCGCAATTCCACCTCGGCCTGGCGCTGCAGGGCCAGGTCGGCGGCCTTTCGCACGGGCTCGCCGGGCGCGGTGTCCACCGTCGGACGCGCCGAGGCTTGCGGCGACTGCCGGCCAGACCCGTGTTCCAGGCTGGACCGGGTGTCGCGCGCGGCCGGCGCCGCCGGTGCCACCGCCACCACGGCGGGCACGGCAGCGGCCACGGGCGCGGCCGTGGAGGACCAGGAAACGGAAGAAGTCGGGTTGGACGGGATCATGGGCACCCCCAATGATGTCGGTCGCCAGGCAGGGACAAGCCGGGCGTTCTGAGTTCCCTATCGGCCGAATTGGGGGGGACTTGAGCGGCTTTTCGGGGGATTGGGGCGCCGCGACGGGCGGTTCGCGGCGGGCCGGGCGGAGGATCAGTCCCCCACCCGCACCACCGTCACCGGCACGCGCGCGTTCTGCACCAGATCGAGCGTGACCGAGCCCAGCACGCGGTCGGCCAGGCCCGGCGCGTCGGCGCCCACCACGATGATGTCCACGCCGTGGCGATCGGCCAGGTCGAGCAGGGCCGGGCCCACCTCACCCTGGTGCACCACCTCCACCTCGGCGCCCACGCCGGCGGCATTGAGCAGTTGCAGCGCGGGCTTGAGCAGTTCGCGCCCGGCCTCTTCGGCCACGCGGTCGAGCACCGCCGGGTCGCGCGCCAACACCAGCTCGTAGAGGTTGGCGCTGGCCTGCACGTTGGCCAGCACGCAGCGCGCGCGCAGACCGGTGCCCACCAGCGCCAGCACGTGCCGCACGGCGGCCATGGACGCTTTCGTTCCGTCGATGGGGATCAGGATGCGCAACATGGCCGACTCCTTGTGTTTCCCTGCATCGTAGGCCTTCCCGCGGTCGCGGTCATCCCGGCAGGGGCCGTGTTCACGATGGAAATTCCAGGAAGAAGATGGTGCCCTGGCCGGGCACGCTTTCGGCCCACACGCGGCCGCCCATGCGCTGCACGGCCTTGGCCACCAGGGCCAGGCCGACGCCGGTGCCGGGGTAGTCTTCCGCGCGCTGCAGGCGCTGGAAGATGCCGAAGATGCGGTCGTGGTACTTCATGTCGAAGCCCACGCCGTGGTCGCGCACCCAGACCCGCTGGCCCTCGGCGGACAGCCCGGCGCCGATCTCGATGCGCGGCGACTGCCCCGGGTGGGCGAACTTCAGGGCATTGCCCACCAGGTTGCGCAGCACGACGGACATTCCCTCGCGGTCCAGGCGCAGACGCAATGGCGCCAGCGCGAGCCTGACCTCGGCGCGGCTGCGGTCGATGTCGGCGCCGAATTCGTCGAGCACGCGCTGCACGGTGGCTTTCAGGTCCAGCGGCTGCAGGTCCATGGCGCGGCGCTCCATGCGCGAGTAGTCGAGCAGGTCGTTGATGAGGTTGCCCATCTGCTGCACGCCGCGGCGGATGCGCTTGACGAAACCCCGCGCCTCGTCGCCCAGCGCGGGGCCGGCCTCTTCCTCCAGCAACTGGCTGTAGCCGTCGATGCCGCGCAGCGGCGCCTTGAGGTCGTGCGACACGGTGTAGCTGAAGGCCTCCAGCTCGCGGTTGGCGGCGCTGAGCTGCTCGGTGCGCTCGCGCACGCGGTGCTCCAGTTCGGCGTTGGTGCGCTGCAGGGCCAGTTGGGCCTGTTTGAGCGCGGTGATGTCCAGCAGCGTGCCGGCGTAGCGCCAGGCGCCCTCGGGGCCACGGTGGCGCTCCACGCTGGCGCGGAACCAGCGTTCCTCGCCCAGTTCCGGGTGGCGGCGGAACTCGGCATGCGCCACGCCCTCCCCGGCGGCCGAGAAGTGCATGAAGCCCTGGACCTGGCTGCGGTCGCCGGGGTGCAGGCAATCGAGGTAGCCCGCGAGCGTGGGCGGCGGGCCCAGCGCCGGGTCGCGCCCGATGTTGTGGAACATCTGCTCGGACCACCAGACGCGCCCGTCGGCCATGTCGAAGCGCCAGCTGCCCAGGCCGGCCAGGCCCTCGGCCTGCTCCAGCAGGCTTTTCTGCTCGCGCAGCGCCAGTTGCGCCTCCTTCTGCGCGGTGATGTCGAGCAGGATGCCGCCCATGGTGTCCATGCTGCCGTCGGGGCGCAGCTTGATCGAGGTGCGGTCCTCGATCCAGACCCAGCGCCCGTCGGCGCGGCGCAGCCGGTATTCCTGCCGGTACTCGGTGATCCCGGCGGCCAGGTGCGTGTCGATCTCGGCGTTCATGCGCTGCAGGTCGTCGGGGTGCACGAGGTCGTCCCAGTCGATGTCGCCGCGCAGCAGCGCCTCGGCCTGGTGGCCCCACTGCGCCACCGTGGGGCTGAGGTAGGTCATGGGCCAACCGGGCACGTTGGTCCATTCGATCACCACGGCGGGTGAGCGGTCGACCAGTGCGCCCAGGTGCTGCAGGCGCCGCTGGTTTTCCTGCAGGCGCTCGGCCATGCGGTCGGCCGCGCGGCCGATGAGGGCCAGTTCGTCGAAGCCCTGCAGGCCGGTGCGCACCTGCAGGCGGCCTTCGCCCATGTCGGTGAGCGCGCGGGCCAGGTGCTCGGCGCGGCGGAACCACACGAAGTGCAGCACCAGCCCGAGCACACCGGCCAGTGCCAGCAGCAGCACCGTCTCGCGCAGCATCTCCTGGCGCAGCAACGCGTGGCGCTGCGCCAGCGGCACCGTGATGTCGACCACCACGACCAGGCGGCGGCCGTTGCTCAGGGGCACCGCGCCCACGAGTTCGTTGCTGCCGGCGCGCTGGCGCGGCACGATGGCCAGCGGGTCCAGCGCGCCACGGGGCAGCGTGTCGAGGTAGGCGAACTCGGGGTGCCGGGCCGCCACCTCGGCGAAGTCGCGGCCGATATCCGAGCGCGTGAGCGAGGCCTGCACCCGCCCGCCCGGCTGCAGCAGGAAGGCCGCGCGCATGCCCTTGTACAGGCCCATGCCGCCGATCACCCCGCGCACGAAGGACAGGCTGGACGGATCGGCCTGCAGGTTCAGGCGGCTCTGTTCCACGGTGAGGCGCTCGCGCAGCCGGCGCGTCTCGGCCTCCGTTACTTCGGCGTCGAGCTGGCGCACGCCGATAACGTACTTGGTGCCCGCGGTCAGCAGCGCGAACAGCGCCAGCAGCAGGGGCACGAGCCAGCGGCCCGGTGGCACCCAGCGGCCGGCCGGCCCGATCATGAATGCCCCGGCGCGCCGAGCACGCGCTTGAGGGCCGAGGTCTCCACCAGGTCCGCGAGCAGGGGCATGCGCCGCAACAGGCCGACGTCCATGAGCGCGCCACCGACCGCGCGCGCCTTGGCGTCGAGTTCGACCGAGGGCCCGGTGAGCTGGCGCAGCGAGGTCTGCAGGTTCATGAACTCCACGTCCTTGAACACCCCCACGTAGTCGATGGTGCTCAGCTCGGTGCCGCGGGCGAGCGTGGCGGCCGCGCGCGAGCTGTCGGCGCGCAGCGCCCGCAAGCCTTCGTCCCAGGCCCGCAGCAGTTCGTCCACCGCCTCGGGCCGTTCGCGCAGCACCTCGGTGCGCACCACCAGCACGTCGACCACCTCGCCCGGAATGCCGCGGCTGCTGAAGATGGGCTGGAAGCCCGCGGCGATCAGGGGCGCCGAGACCGGCGCGTAACTCACCGCCGCGGCCACGCGGCCATCGCGCAAGGCGTCGAGGTGGCCGCCCACCTCCAGGTTCACCACCCGGATGTCGGCGCGCGTGAGCCCGGTCTTGCCCAGCAGGCGCTGCAGCATGAGCGCGCCGCCCGAGCTGTCCTCCACCGCCACGAGTTCACCGCGCAGGTCGCGCGGCGAGCGGATGTCGGGACGCGCCACCACCACGTCGGCGCCGTGCGAGGCGGCCAGCAGGGCCACGATGCGCAGGTCGAAGCCGGCGTCGACCAGGCGCAGGGTCTCGTCCAGCGTGATCGCCGCGGCGTCGAGCAGGCCGTTGTTGAGCGCGCGCTGGACCTCGGTGCCCGAGGCCAGCTCCACCACCTTCACGTGGCCCGGGTCCACCAGACCCTGGTCATGCGCGAGGACCAGTGGATCGAAGCCGACCCAGGCGTTCATGCCCACGGCCAGCGGCGCTTGCGGCACCTCGGCGCAACCGGTCAGCGCCACGAGCAGCGCGAAACAACCGGCGCGCCACCAGCGCGCCGGCCAGGTTCCTGCAAGTCGGCCACCCTGTTCGTTCATGCCCCGATTCCGTGTCTGTCCGGATTGTCGGTCGAATCTGTCACTTTTTGAAACAAAAATCAGGCGTGCAGCGGCAGCAGCACCTCGAACACCACGCCCTGCTCCACGTTGGAGCGCACGCCGATGGCGCCGCCGTGCGCCTCGGCGATCTGGCGCGCCACCGCCAGGCCCAGGCCCGTGCCTTCGTATTCGCTCTTGAGGTTCAGGCGCTGGAAGGGCTGGAACAGGCGGCTCACGTGCTCGGGCGCGATGCCGATGCCGTTGTCACTGACGGACACCTTCACCCGGCCGTCCTGCACGCAGGCGCTCACGCGCACCTGGGGCGTGCGGTTGCGCGGCACGAACTTCAGCGCGTTGGTGAGCAGATTCTGGAACAGCAGCGAGAGCAGGCTGGCCTGGCCCCGCACCACCGGCAGCGGGTCGATGCGCAGTTCGGCCCCGGTCTCGGCGATGCGCGCGGCCAGCGCGTCGCGCAGCTCGGCCATCACGCGGTCCAGCGGCACCGGCGCGGGCTCGTCGGTCTCGCCGGCCTGCAGCCGGGCGTAGCGCACCACGTCGTCCAGCAGGGTGCGCATGCGCGCGCTGGCGCGCAGCACCAGGCGCATGTAGCGCTGCGCGTCCGGCGGCAGTTGCGCGCCGTGGTCCTCGTCGATCAGGCCCACGAACTGCGCGATGGTGTTGAGCGGCTCGCGCAGGTCGTGCGAGGCGATGCGCACGAACTGCACCAGGCTTTCGTTGGCCAGGCGCAGCTCGTCGGCGGTGCGCTGCAGGCGGGCGTGGCTGTCGCTCAGGTCCTCCTGTGCCACCGCGAGGTTCTGGCGGTCGGTGGCGGACATCTGCTTGAGCTGGTCCTTGGCCTGCTTCAGGCGAAGCTGGGTGCGCACACGCGCCTGCACCACGGGCGGGTGGATGGGCTTGGCAATGAAGTCGGCCGCGCCGCGGTCCAGGCCGGCCTGCTCGAAATCGGCCTCGGCGTGGCTGGTGACCATGATCACCGGCAAGTCGGCCAGGGCGGGGTTGGCCTTGATGGCGTCGAGCACGTCGAAGCCCGAGAGGCCGGGCATCTGCGCGTCGAGCAGCACGATGTCGGGCACGGCGCTGGCGATGCGCTCGAGCGCGTCCTGGCCGTGCATGGCGAAGCGCAACCGGCCCAGGGGCCGCAGCGCCTTGGCCAGCACCTGGACCATGCCCGGGTCGTCGTCGACGATGAGGATGTCGGGCAGCACGGCGTCGATCAGGTCGGGGCCGGTCATGGGGTGAGTTCCTGCTGCAGCAGCCCGGCGGCGGCCGCGAAGTCGAGCGCGCCAATGTGGTTTTCCAGTTCGCTGGCTCGCGTCTCGCCCAGGCGGCGGCGCAGCGCGGCGCCGTGGGTGTCGAACAGGCTCAGGGCGTCGAGGTCGTGGCGCGCCAGCAGCTCGTGCAGGCGGCGCAGCGCCTCGTCGCTGGCGGGCGGCTCGGTGCCGACGGTGACCGCGCCACCGCTGGCCTGGGCCAGCCAGCCGGCCGCGGCCAGTTGCAGGCGGCGCAGGCTGGCCTGCAGGTCCCGCCAGGGCGGCTGCAGGGCCTGAACCGGTTGCCCGTCGCGCAAGCCGTTCTCCACCACGCCGGACTGGCGGTGCAGCACCACGGCGTCGATCAGGCCGGCGGCACCGCGCAGCTTGTGCACGCGCGCGGCCAGTTGCTGGCGCGTGGCCGGGTCCAGCGCGGCGGGCAGCGCTTCCTCGGCCAGCGGCGCGAACTCGTCGAACAGGCGGCGCAGGCTTCGGCGCAACAGCGCCACGTCGCCACCCAGCCGGCGGCGCGCCTGGGCGGCGTCGATGCCATCGATCTCGGGCCAGTCGTCGGGCGGCGCGGCGGGCAGCTCGTCGATCAGGGGTGCGGGGGCCGTGACCACGCCACGGCGGGCCAGCGCCTGCACCGTGACCTCGAGCAACTGGTCGGGATCGATCGGCTTGGTGAGGAAGTGGTCCATGCCGGCGTCCAGCGCGCGGCGCCGCTCCTCGGCCAGCGCGCCTGCCGTCAGGGCCACCACCGGCAAATGGCACAGCGCCTCGTCGGCGCGCAGTTCGCGCGTGGCCTGCAGGCCGTCCATCTCGGGCATCTGCACGTCCATGAGCACCACGTCGAAGTGCGGTCCGTCGCGCAGCAGGGCCAGGGCCTCGCGGCCGTTGCTGGCCAGGAAGACGTGCGCGCCTTCGCGCTGCAGCATGTGCTGCGCGATCTCCTGATTGATCTCGCTGTCGTCCACCACCAGCACGCGCGTGCCCGCCAGTCGCCGCGCCGACGCGGGCGCCGTCTGGCGCTGCGCGTCGAGCACGCGCCGGCTGTGCCCGTGGCGCGCCACCACGCCCTGGTTGACGGCGTTGAACAGCACCGAGGCGTTGACCGGCTTGGTGAGGATGTCGTCGGCCAGGCGCAGGTGGTCCTCGCGCGCGACGCGCTCGCGGTCGCTGGCCGAGACCATCAGCGCGGCGGGCATGCGCAGCAGGCCGTGGCGCTCGGCCAGCGCGGCCAGCGACTGCAGGCCGTTCATGCCGGGCAGTTGCCAGTCGACCAGCATGGCATCGGGCAGCGGCAGGCCGGCGGACAGGCGCTGGTCGATCCAGGCGAGCATGGCCTCGCCCGATTCGCAGGCCTCCGTGCGCCAGCCGAAGGCGCGCGCCATGTCGACCAGCGCCTGGCGCTCGGTGGGCACGTCGTCGATGACGAGCACCTCCAGCGCGCCGCTGGGCGCGGTCAGGGGCTCGGGGGCCGCGGCCTCGCGCAGGTTCACCTCGAACCAGAACAGGCTGCCTTCGCCGGGCGCGCTTTCCACCCCCAGGCGCCCGCCCATGATCTCGACCAGGTGGCGCACGATGGACAGGCCCAGCCCGGTGCCACCGTGGCGGCGCGAGGTGGAGGCGTCGGCCTGCGAGAACGGCATGAACAGGCGCGCCTGCACTTCGGGTGCGATGCCCTCGCCGCTGTCGCGCACCTCGCCGCGCAGGCGCACGGTGTCGCCGTCGCGCGAGAGCAGGTCCAGGCTGACGTCGACCGCGCCCTGGGCGGTGAACTTCAGCGCGTTGCCCAGCAGGTTGGTGAACACCTGGCGCAATCGCAGCGCGTCGCCGCGCACCTGGCGCGGCAGCTCGGGCCCGACGTGCACGCCGAGCGCCAGCCGCTTGGCCTCGGCCTGCTGGCGGAACACGGCGTCCAGTTCGGCCAGCAGCAGGGCCGGTTCGAAGGGCGCGTCCTCCAGGGTGAAGGCGCCGGCCTCGATCTTGGCCAGGTCGAGCACGTCGTTGACGATGCCCAGCAGCGACTGGCTGGCCATCTGCGACTTCGACAGCAGTTGCTGTTGGCGCACCGTGAGCGGCGTGTCGCCCAGCAGGTGCGACAGGCCGATGACGGCGTGCAGCGGCGTGCGGATCTCGTGGCTCATGTTGGCCAGGAACTCGCCCTTGGCGCGGGACGCGGCCTCGGCGGCCTCGGTGGCGTGCACGAGGTCGGTGATGTCGATGCAGAAGCCGGCGAGGTGGCCATCGGGCATGCGGTTCTCGATCATGCGCACCACGCGCCCGCTGCGCAGGCGCTGGATGAAGACGCTGTTGCCCGCGCGGTGCTGGGCCAGGCGCTGCGCCACCCAGCCCTCGATGTCCGCGCCCGTGTCCAGGATCTGCCCGCGCTGGAAGCTGGTGCGGATGATGGTTTCGAACGGGGTGCCGGGTGTCAGCAGATCGGCCACGTGCGCGAACAGGCGGCGGTATTTCTCGTTGCACAGCAGCAGCCGGTCGTCGGGGTCGTACAGCACGAAGGCCTCGTCCACCGAATCGATGGCACCGCGCAGGAGGGCCTCGCTGCGCGCCACGCTTTGCTCGGCGCGCTTGCGCTCCGACATGTCCATGTAGGTGGTGACGAAGCCGCCGCCCGGCATGGGCGTGCCGCGCACCTCCAGTGGCGTGCCGTCGGGACGCACGCGCTCGAAACGGTGCGGCGTGGGGCTGCGCGCGTTGGCCAGCATGCGCTCGATGGTCGGCTCGACGTCGATGCCGCCGTACTCGCCGCGCCGCGCGTTGAAGCGCAGGATGTCCTCGAACGACGGCACCCCACGCGCGAACAATGCGTCGAGTTCCAGCAAGCGCACGAACTCGCTGTTCCAGGCCACCAGCCGCAGCTCGGCATCAAAGGCGCTGATGGCGCAGGGCATGTTCTCCAGGATGCTGTGCTGCAGCGCGTTCACGCGCATCAGCTCGGCCTGCATGAGGTGGCGGTCGGTCACGTCCTGCATGGCGCCGACGATCTGCAGCACCTTGCCGTCGAAGTCCTGCACCGGCTCGCCGACCACGCGCACGCGCAGCTCGCGGCCCTTGGCGGAACGGAACGGCAGCTCGATGTCGAAGGGTTCGGCGCGCTTGCGCGCAGCGCGCAGCGCCTCGCGCAGCTCGCGCTTGGCCTCGCCCTCGTAGAAGCTCAGCGGCGTGACCGGGTCGAGCGCGAATTCGATGCCGACCTCGTGGATGGCGTACATCTGCGGCGTCCACACCACGGTGCCGTCGGTGGTGTCGAACTGCCAGCCGCCCACGCCGGCCACGCGGCCCGTGCGGTTGAGCAGCGCCTCGCTGGCGGCCAGGCGCTGCTGCGCTTCCTTGGCGGCGGTGATGTCGCGGTGCGTGCCATACATCCACAGCGGCTCGCCTTCTTCCGTCCAGCTGTTCACGCGCCCACGGTCCAGTATCCACACCCAGTGCCCGCCGCGGTGGCGCATGCGCAGCTCGCATTCGTACTGCGCGTTGTCACCCAGGAAGTGGCGGCGCAGCGTATCTCGCGAGCGCTCCATGTCGTCGGGGTGCAGCAGCGACTCCCAGGCACCCGGTCCCATCGCGGTGAGCTCGTCGAGCGTGAGGCCGAGCATCTCGGCGTAGCGCGCGTTGTACAGGCGCTCACCGGTCTGGATGTTCCATTCCCAGGTGCCGGCGTTGGTGCCGCGCAGGATGTTCTGCAGCCGCTCGCGCTCGCGCGAGAGGCTGGCGGTGCGCTCGCGCACGAGCTGTTCCAGGCTGGTGTTGAGTTCCACCACCTCGCGCTGCGCCGCGCGCTCGTCGGTGATGTCGCGCACGATGGCCGCGGTGCCCACCGGTTCGCCGCCGGCGTCGAGGATGGGCGAGAGCGTGATGGACACCTCCACGCGCTGGCCGCTGCGCGTGCGCAGCCAGCGCTCCATGCGCGGCGTCTCGCCGGCGCCGTCCTCGCCCTGGGCCAGCACCTGCGCGCCCTCGTCGTCGGTGGGCACCAGCAGCGTCTCGATGGTCTGGCCGGCGGCCTCGTCGGCGCTGTAGCCGAAGAGCGCCTGCGCGCCCCGGTTCCACGAGGTCACGCGGCCCTCCGGGTCAAGGCCGATGATGGCGTCGCGCGTCTGCTCGACGATGGCCGCCAGGCGCAGGCGCTGGCGCCGCACCTCGTCGCGCCGGCTGCCGTTGACCCAGTAGAGGTAGATGACGGCCAGGCTGGTCAAGAGAGCCAGCAGCACCAGCGGCAACTGCCGCACCACCGCCGCGCGGGCGAGCGCGGCCACGTGGTCCTGCGGCATCACCACCAGGAAGCGCAGCAGGCCGACATCGGTGTCGGGGTTGCCGCGCAGCTCGGCCTGGCCCACCAGGGCCAGGCCCTGCGGGCCCTGCCAGCGCGGCGGGCCGCCGGCGCGGTAAGGGTCGACGGGCAGGTACTCGTCCTGCCAGCGCTGGCGTGGGCCGATGTCGAAGCCGTACTCGCGCTCGCGCTGCGGGTGGCGCAGGTAGTCGCCAGCGGCGTTGGTGAGCACGAAGAAGGCGCCCGGCGGCGAGCGCGTGGGGAACTGCACCACCGCGCGCTCGAGATCGACGTGCACCACCACCAAGCCGAAGAGCTGGCCGCGCGAATCGAACACCGGCGTGGCGTAGCGTGCCACCGCGCGGCGCGGCGTCACCACCACGCCGTTCTCGCGCTGCAGCACCATGTCGTGCACGAAGACCAGGCCTGGTGCGGCCCAGCGCGTGTCGCCCACGTCGCGCGGATCGAGCGCCATCGCCAGCCGCTCGGGCGGCACCGTTTCCACGTTCGGGCCATTGCGCTCCACGCGCACCAGTTCGCGCCCGTGGGCCCCGGTCATGAGCAGGCTCACCCGGAACACGTCGGCGGTGGTGCCGAGGTAGCCGGCGAAGGTCTGCTGCAGCCGCGCGGTCCACTGCGCCTCGGTGGACGCATCCTCGGGATCGACGCCGCCGTTTTCCAGGGCGCGCACGAGACCCTGCACGGGCGGCGTGCCGCCCAGGAACTGCACCGACTTGCGGCGGAAACCGCGCTGCGACTGCGTGCTGTCGGCAAAGCTCCTCGCCGCCGCATCCAGCTCGCGCTGCGATTGCTCCATGGCCTGGTTGAAGTCGGCGTGGTAGCTCACCGCCAGGCTGACCACGGCCAGCACGGCGCCAATGACGGCGCCACGGCGCAGCAGCGGGCTGCGCAGGAAGTCCAGCGGGCCCTGCGGCGCGCGGGCGGCCCGCCCGGGCGCGGCGATCCAGGCCGCCGCCAGGCGCGAGCGCCGCGCCAGCATCACCACGCCGGCGAGCGCCAGGCCCGCCAGGCCGACGAGGGCCGCCGCCCCCAGCGGCGTGGGACCGGGCAGGTGGTCGAACAGGGTGCGCGTGGCCTGCAGGCGCAAGGTCCAGTCGCGGCCATGGGCCGACAGGGCGGCGTCCGCGCCGGCGATCACGGGGCCGCCGGACGGGTCGCGCCCGTCGAACAGCACGAAGGAGCCGTCACCGAGCGTGACCGCGATCTCGCGCGGCGGCGGCACGATGTCGGCCAGCAGTTCCTCGGCGATCAAGGGCGCCACGACCCAGCCGATCGTGTCGCGCCAGCGCCGCTCGCCGCCGGGGCCCGGGTCGGTGCTGCGGTACACGGGCAACAGGAACAGCAGACCGCCGCCCGGCTGGCCGCTGGCCTGCGCCAGGGTGAGCGGTGCGCTCAGTTGCGCGCGGCCTTCGCGCGCCGCGGCCTGCGCGGCGGCGCGGCGCTGCGGCTCCGAGGCCAGGTCCAGGCCCACCGCGTGGGCGTTCTCGGCCAGCGGGAGGACGTAGTGCGTGACGTAGGCCTCGCCGGCGTTCGGGTCGATGGTCCGGATGTGGAAATCCGGCGGCCCTTCGGCGCGGGCGCGGGCCACGAAGGCGTCCCTGTCCGCCACGGCGACGCGGCGCACGAAACCGAAACCGTGCGCGCCGGGGAACTCGCGCAGCAGGTCGCGCGTGGACACGTAAGCCTCGAAGCCCCCGCGCGTGATCGCCTCGCCGCCCGCGGCCACGATGGCGCCGCGGGCGCCGCGCAGCCCGTATTCGATCTGGCGCAGGCGCTCCTGCAGTCGCTGGGTCAGCTGGGCGGACTCGGCCTGCAGGCGTTCCTGCGCGCGCTCGCTGCGCTCGGCGTGCGTCCAGCCGGCGGCGGCCGCCGCGCACAGCAGCACGCCGACGAACCACAACCCCCAAGACCAGCGGTGCGGCGCCTCTTGACCGACCTTGTCCAAAAACGATGTCCTTCGGGCCCTGCGGCCCCGTTGAGCGGCGATGTTTCACCCACGCGCACCGCACCGGCGGCGCACGCAGGGCATGCTAACGAGGGATCTCGGCGCGCGGCAGGGGAAATGAAGGGTTCGCCCGGGTTATTTGCCCGGCGGTGTGCGGTCGGGCACGCCTCAGGTGCCCTGGAGCACGGCGGCGGCTTCGGCCTTGCCCAGCGGCTTGGTCAGGTAGCCCTTGACGCTGCTGAAACTGCCGGCCCGGGCGCGGTCGGCCGGGTCGGACGAGGACGACAGCATGGCCACCACCGCACTGCCTCGGTGCGCGACCGGCAGCGCCTCGAAAGCCTCCAGGAAGGCGAAACCGTCCATCACGGGCATGTTGATGTCGAGCAGGATCAGGTCGACACCGTGGTCGGGCGAAGCGGCCAGGTGGTCCAGCGCGTCCTGGGCGCGCTCGAAGCCGAGCACCTCGCAAGGCACGCCACAGCGCTGCAGCGCCAGCCGGGTGAACAGCAAGTCGCTGTCGCTGTCATCGACCATCATCACGCGGCGAAACATCGGATCTCCAGGGAACGCACGAACGCAGAACAGCCGCAACTGTACGCGCGGCGTCAGGGCGGACACAAATGCGCCCGCCAACACCCCAGCGGTTCAGGAGGTCGAAATGGCCGCCAGGCGGCGCCGCGCCAGGCTCAAAGGGCCTCGGCGTGGGTGAGGGGCGCCACGGCGGGCCCGCCCTGTCGGGCCCCGTGCAGGATGCCCGCCAGGATCTGCGGCACCTCGTACAGCGCGCGGTTGTGGTGGGCATGCACCCGCTCGCGCCAGGCGGGCAGGTCGCCCAGCAGCTCGGCCACCGCCGGGGCCAGGCCGGCGGCGCTGCGGTAGGCCAGGCCCACGCCCCGCTCGCGAATCCAGGTGGCGTTGTAGCGCTCCTGCGGCATGGTCCAGGCGTTGTCGGACACCAGCACGGGCAGGCCGCGCTGCAGGGCCTCGCTCACGCTGCCGGGGCCGGGTTTGCCGATGAAGAAGTCGGCCAGGTCCATGTAGCGCGGCACGTCGGACGTGAAGCCCACGATGTGGCGCGGCGCGCGCGCGGGCAGCGCGGCCAGGGCCCGCGCCAGGGCCTGGTTGTGCCCGCACATGAGGATGAGCGGCACGTCGGGCAGGCGCCGCGCGATGCCCAGCATGGCGCGCGAGCCGTGGCCGCCGAACAGCACCAGGCCGGTGGGCTGGTGCGGGTCCAGGCCCAGGCGGGCGCGCTCGGCCGCGCGGTCGGCCACCGGTGGGCGGTAGAAGTCGGGCCGCAGGATCATGCCGCTGGTGGCGTGCACGCGCTGCGGCGCGTGGCCGGCCGCCAGGGCCTGCGCCCGCGCGCGCGGCGTGCCGCAGATGAGGTGCTGCGGCTGGCCGCGCTCGATCCAGAAGCGCGGCGGGTGGTCGGCCAGGTCGGTGAGCACGGTGGCGTAGGGCACGCCGGGGCGCGCCTGCGCCAGGCTCTGGAACAGCGCGCGGTTGAAGTTGGGGATGAGCGAGACCACCAGGTCGGGCCGGGTGGCGCGCCAGTGGGCGTGCAGCTTGCGCACCAGCGTCGGGTGCGTCAGGCGGATGAGCGCCTGCAGCAGCTTGAGCTCCTGCGACATGCCCAGGGTCCAGCCGCGCGCAAGGCGGCGGTTGTACCAGTCCTCCGGCGCGCTGCCGGTGAGGCGGCGAAAGTTCTGCGAGGGGTCGATCACCTCGAACAGGTTGACCAGGCGCACGTTCCAGGGCTGCTGCAGTTCGTTCAGCACGCCCTGCAGGGCCAGGGCGGAGGCGCGGTGGCCGCCGCCGGCATTGAAGTAGATGAGATCGACCTGGGTCATGGGCCTGCCGTGCGGTGGTGGCGATGCGAACAGGTTATGAACGCCGCGCGACGGTGGCGTGACGATCCGGCGACGGCACCGTGACGAACCCACGGTTCGGACCGCGCGGTGCTTCTGTCTTGCTCCCGTCATATCCGCCCTTCTATAATTCAAAGATTGTCGAAATATGGAAACATTCCACCAGGAGCCCTCCATGGACGAACCCGATGCCATCGCTGCGCTGGCCGCCCTGGCCCAGTCCACGCGCCTGCGCGCCTTTCGCGCGCTGGTGCAGGCCGGGCCCGAGGGCCTGACGCCCACCGGCCTCGCCGAGCAACTCGAGGCGAGCGCAACCACGCTGTCCTTCCACCTGAAGGAGCTGCACCGCGCCGGCCTCATCTCGCAAGAGCGCGACGGCCGCCACCTCATCTACCGGGCGGATTTCGCGCGCATGAACGGCCTGCTGGGTTACCTCACCGAGCACTGCTGCGAAGGCCAGCCTTGCGAACTCACCTCACCCGGCACCTGCACCACGTGCTGAAAGGATCACCATGGAAACGCGACCCTACAACGTCCTCTTCGTCTGCACGGGCAATTCCGCCCGCAGCCTGATGGCAGAGGCGGTGCTCAATCAGCTCGGCGGCCGGCGCTTTCGCGCCTTCAGCGCGGGCAGCCAACCCGCCGGACAACCCCACCCGCTGGCACTGGAGCTGCTGCAGCGCCATCGCTACGACACTTCCACGCTGCGCAGCAAGAGCTGGGACGAGTTCGCGCTGCCCGGCGCGCCGGTGATGGATTTCGTGCTCACCGTGTGCGACTCGGCCGCGGGCGAAACCTGCCCCGTGTGGCCCGGCCAGCCCATGTCGGCTCACTGGGGCGTGGAAGACCCGGCCGCCGTGACCGGCAGCGAGGCGCGCCGCCGCCAGGCCTTCAACGATGCCTTCCTCGTGCTGACCCGGCGCATCACGATCCTCCTGTCCTTGCCGCTGGGCAAGCTGGACACACTGTCGCTGCAGAAGGAATTGCGCCACATCGGTCTGACGGGCAATTCCGCCCCGGCAACGGAAGGGGCTGCCTGATGGGCCTGTTCGAACGCTGGCTCAGCTTGTGGGTCGCCTTGGCCATCGCCGCCGGCGTGGCACTGGGCACCGGCGCGCCATCGGCTTTCGCGCAGGTGGCCGCGCTGGAATTCGCGCACGTCAACCTCGTGGTGGCCGTGCTCATCTGGGTGATGATCTACCCGATGATGGTGCAGGTGGACTGGGGCGCCGTGCGCGAGGTGGGCCGCCGCCCGCAGGGCCTGGCGCTCACCCTGGTCATCAACTGGCTGGTCAAGCCCTTCACCATGGCCGCGCTGGGCGTGCTGTTCTTCCAGCACCTGTTCGCGCCCTGGGTGGACCCGGCCTCGGCCAGCGAGTACATCGCCGGCATGATCCTGCTCGGCGTGGCGCCGTGCACCGCCATGGTCTTCGTGTGGAGCCAACTGGTACGGGGCGACCCGAACTACACGCTCGTTCAGGTGTCGGTGAACGACCTGATCATGGTCGTGGCCTTCGCGCCCATCGCGGCTTTCCTGTTGGGTGTGACCGACGTGACGGTGCCCTGGTCCACGCTGCTGCTGTCCACCGTCCTGTACGTGGTGTTGCCGCTGGCGGCGGGCGTGGCAACCCGCACGCACCTGCTGCAGCGCGGGCCCGAGGCACTGGCCGCGCTGGTGGCAAGGCTCAAGCCCTGGTCCATCGCCGGGCTGCTGGGCACGGTGGTGCTGCTGTTCGCCTTCCAGGCCGACACCATCCTCGCGCAGCCCCTGGTCATCGCGCTGATCGCGGTGCCGCTGCTGATCCAGACCTACGGCATCTTCTTCCTGGGCTGGTGGGGCGCGCGCTGGCTGAAGCTGCCGCACGACGTGGCCGGCCCGGCCTGCCTGATCGGCACCTCCAACTTCTTCGAACTGGCCGTGGCCGTGGCCATCTCGCTGTTCGGCCTGCACTCCGGCGCGGCCCTGGCCACGGTGGTGGGCGTGCTGGTGGAAGTGCCGGTGATGCTGTCGCTGGTCGCGATGGTGAACCGCTGGCGCCCCGCCGAGCTTTCGCCCGAATGACGCAAACCATGAACGACGACTACCTGATCTACCACAACCCCGGTTGCGGGACCTCGCGCAACGTGCTGGCGCTGATGCGCCACTGCGGCGTGCAGCCGCGTGTGATCGAGTACCTCAAGACCCCGCCTTCACGCGACGAATTGCGCCGCCTGCTGACCGACATGGGCCTGGGCGTGCGCGACATCCTGCGCGAGCGCGGCACGCCGTATGCCGAGCTGGGCCTGGACCAGCCCCACTGGAGCGATGAGCAACTGCTCGACTTCATCGAGGCCCACCCCATCCTGATGAACCGCCCCATCGTGGTAACGCCCCGGGGCACGCGCCTGTGCCGGCCTTCGGAAATGGTGCTCGATCTGCTGCCCGAGCCACCGATGCGGCCCTTTGCCAAGGAAGATGGCGAAATGGTGCTCAACGCGCAGGGTCGACGTGTCCGTTGAGAACCTGCCCGTGTCCCTCCCCGCGCTGCAACCCGGCCTGCTGCACCCGATCGACCGCGAGCGCCTGTTCCCGCCCACCCGCTCGGTGCACGCGCCGCGCATCCTGCTGCTCTACGGCTCGGTGCGCCCACGCTCCTTCAGCCGCCTGGTGACGCTGGAGGCCGAGCGGGTGCTGCGCGCCCTGGGCGCCGACACACGGGTCTTCCACCCTAACGGCCTGCCGCTGCCCGACGACGCGCCCGAGTCGCACCCCAAGGTGGCCGAGCTGCGCGAAGCGGTGCAATGGGCCGAGGGCATGGTCTGGTGCTCGCCCGAGCGCCATGGCGCCATGACCGCCATCATGAAAGCGCAGATCGACTGGATTCCGCTGGCCCTGGGCGCGGTGCGCCCCACGCAGGGCAAGACGCTGGCCGTCATGCAGGTCAGCGGCGGCTCGCAGTCGTTCAACGCCGTCAACCAGATGCGCGTGCTGGGGCGCTGGATGCGCATGCTCACCATCCCGAACCAGTCCTCGGTGGCCAAGGCGTACCAGGAGTTCGGCGACGACGACCGCATGAAGCCCTCGGCCTACTACGACCGCGTGGTGGACGTGATGGAGGAGCTGTTCAAGTTCACCCTGCTGACACGCGACGTGTCGCCCTACCTGGTGGACCGCTACAGCGAACGCAAGGAATCGGCCGAAGCGCTGTCGCGGCGCATGAACCTGTCGCGCAGCGTGTAGCGCTCAGTACAGCGTCTCCACCGCCGCATTGAACCGGTACCCCGCCCCGCGCTCGGTGACGATCAGCGTGGGCTTGCCGTGGTCGGCCTCGATCTTGCGGCGCAGGCGCAGCACCTGCACGTCGATGGCGCGGTCGTAGACCTCGGCGCTGTGCAGGCGCGAAAGTTCGAGCAACTGGTCTCGGCTGAGCACGCGCTGCGGCGCGCCGCAGAAGGCCATGAGCAGGCTGAACTCGTGGTTGCCCAGTTCCACCTTGCGGCCATCGGGTGCGGTGAGGCGGCGCGTGCGCAGGTTCAGCTCCCAGCCGGCGAAGCGGAAGGCGCGGCGCCGGTCATCGCGCGGGGCTTCGTCCGGCGCGCGCAACGCGGCCACCCGCGACTGGTAGCGGCGCAGCACGGCGCGGATGCGCGCGAGCAGCTCGCGCGGGCTGAAGGGCTTGGTCACGTAGTCGTCGGCGCCGAGCTCCAGGCCCATCACTCGGTCGGCCTCCTCGGCGCGGCCGGTGAGCAGGATCACCGGCACCGGCGCGCGTTCGCGCAACTGGCGCGCCAGGGCCAGGCCGTCCTCGCCGGGCAGGCGCAGGTCGAGCACCACGAGGTCGATGGCTTCCTGGTCGAACACCTCGAACAGGCGCCGGCCGCTGTCCACGGCGGTGACGCGCATGTCGGCCTCGCCCAGGTAGCCCAGCAGCAGCTCGCGCAGCGCGGGGTCGTCGTCCACCACCAGGATGTGCGGCGGGTGGGCGGGGGCCTGCGGATCGTCGGTCATCGGCAAAGGGTGCGGTGGCGGATCGTGCGGCGCGTGCCTGCATCCGCTATGGTCGATGGTAGCGCCCGAGCCACGATATGAGCCCCGCACGGCCGCCCGAAGGGGTTCGCACCGCAGCGCGCTGCGCGAAGGTTTCCAAGTGTTCCCCGACCATTCCACCACCCCGATCAGCGAACTCTCGCTCGACGACGGCGGCGCCAGCGCCGCGCGCGCGCCGCGCTGGCGCGAACTGCTGCTCGATCGCGCGGTGATCCTGCCGCTGCTGATCGCCGCCTGCCTGGTGGCCGGCCTGGGCGTGGGCCTGGCCACGCTGCGCCAGCAGCTGCTGGACAGCGAGGAGCGCATGCTCGCGGCCCTCTCCAGCGCCCTGGCCGACCAGGCCGACAGCGCGCTGGCCGCCGCCCAGACCGCGATGCAGGCCACGGCCGAGGAGATCGCGGGCGGCGCCTGGACGCCCGACACCGCCGTGGCCGGCGCGGTGCTGCGCGCGCGCGCCGCTGCGCTGCCGGCCGCGCGCCAGATGCTGCTGCTCGACGCCCGCGCCCGCGTGCTGCAGGCCGCCGACGCCTCGCTGGTCGAGCCCGCGCATGGCCGCGCCGACTACTTCCACAGCGCGGCGGGCGCCGCCCCGGGCTCGGCCCACATTGGCGCGCCCGCCACCTGGCCCGGGCACCGCACGCCCTGGATCCCGCTGTCCATGCCCTGGTACTCGCCCGATGGCCGCCACCACGGCGTGATCGTCGTGGCGGCCGACACGGCCCTGTTGCTGGGCGGCTTCGACCGGCGACGGCCCGCGCCCGACGCGCGCCTGCGCGTGCTGCGCACCGACGGCACGCCGCTGCTCGAGTCCGAGCCCTCCAGCGGCTGGCCCGAGCGCGCCGGCACGCTGCGCCCGCCCACCGGCGTGGCCGCGTGGACGCAGATCGTGGACGCGCCCGGCGACGATGGCCAGACGCACGGCCTGCTGCTGGCCGGCCACGCCATGCAGCGCGCGCCGCTGGCGGTGGTGCTCTCGCGCGACACGCACGTGGTGCTGGCCGACTGGCGCCTGCAGGCCTGGCTGGTGGGCGGCTTCGCGCTGGCCGCGCTGCTGGTCACCACCGTGCTGAGCCTGCGCCACGCGCGCGAGCAGCGCTGGCGCGAGCACAGCCAGCGCGACCTGCAGCGCCAGCGCGAGCGCGCCGCGCGCGCCTTCGCCGCCGCGCGCGAGGGCCTGTGGGAATGGGACCCGGTGAGCGAGCGCCACTACCTCTCGCCGCGCATGCGCGAACTGCTGGGCTTCGACGCCAGCGCCAGCGCGCCGCCGGCCACGCACGCCCTGTCCTGGCCCGAGCGCGTGAGCGAGGACGACCGCCGCCGCCTGCGCGAGGCGATCGACGCCCACGTGCGCGAGCGCACGCGCGACTTCTCCGTCACCCTGCGCGTGACGCCGCCCGGCGAACCGCCGCGCCACGTGCGCCTGCGCGGCCAGGGCCTGCGCGACGCGCAAGGGGCTTTGCTGCTGCTTGCCGGCACGGCCTACGACGTGTCGGACGAGGTGGCGGTGTCGGAGGCCGCGCGCCGGCTCGACGAGCAGTTGCAGCGCGCGCGCCAGTTCGAGGCCCTGGGCGCGCTGGCCGGCGGCGTGGCGCACGACTTCAACAACGTGCTCGCGGCCATCCTGGGTTTCGGCGAACGCGCGCGCGCCCTGGCGCCCGAGGGCAGCGCCCTGGCCGGCCACGTGCAGCACATGCTCAGCGCGGGCGAACGCGGCAAGACCCTGGTGGCGCGCATGATGGCCTTCGGCCGCACCGGCCAGGGCCTGCGCCAGCCCTACCGCCCGCGCGCGCTGGTGCAGGAGGCCTGGACCCTGGCCGTGCAGGACGTGCCCGAGGGCGTGGACGCGCGGCTCGAGCTCGACGCCGAAGACCTGGAGCTGGTGGGCGACGGCGTGGCCTTCTTCGAGGCCGCGCTCAACCTCATGCGCAACGCCGCGCAGGCCGTGGGCGCACGGGGCAGGCTGCGCGCGCGCCTGTTCACCGAGGAGGTGCAGAGCCCGCGCGTGTTGTGGCAGGGCAGCCTGCGCCCGGGCCGCTGGCTGGGCCTGCTGGTCGAGGACGACGGCCCCGGCATCGAGCCGGCACACCTGCCGCACCTGCTGGAGCCCTTCTACAGCACGCGCGGCGCGCAGGGTGGCACCGGCCTGGGCCTGGCCGTGGTACACGCCGCGGTGCGCGACGCGCACGGCGCGATCGAGCTGCGCACCGCGCCCGGCGAGGGCACCGCCATCACCCTGCACCTGCCGCTGCCCGAACCCGCTGCGCACCCCGCCCCCGGCCACGACGCCGGCGCGTGGTCGGGCCAGGGCGAGGTGGTGATGGTGGTGGACGACGAGCCCGCGCTCGTGGCCTTGCTGGAGGAGCACCTGGCCGAGCGCGGCTTCGAGCCGCGCGGCTTCAGCGATGCCGAGCGGGCCTGGCACGCCTTCGAGGCCGAGCCGGCGCTGTTCGCCGCGGTGCTGAGCGACCAGGCCATGCCGCGCCTGAGCGGGCTGGAGCTGATCGAGCGCTGCCGGCGCCTGTCGCCCGGCGTCGTGGCCCTCATCGCCACGGCCTACGGTGGCACCGACTTCGGCGCGCGCGCCAGCGCCGCCGGCGTGCAGGCGGTGCTGTCCAAGCCGCTGAACTGGGCCGAACTCGACGCCGTGCTGCAGCGCCTGCTGCACGCGCCGCGCTGAAGCCGCCGCGCCAGCCCCTTCACGCCGTTCGCGGCTTCATTGCATCTGAAACATGGCGCCCGCGCGCGGTAGCCGGGCGGCAACCTGGCGCGCCGATGCTTCATCGCACGCCGGCACCGTGGCAATCCCGCCGCCGCACCGGCCCCAGCGACTGGAGTTGTCATGCAACAGAACCCCCTGCCCTCGTCGGTGACCGGCATCGATTCCCTGATCCACGCGGCCGGCCACCCCCTGCGCCCGCTCGCGTCGGGCCTGCCATCCACCAACCTCGCGCCGCTGCTCGACGACGTGCGCGACGCCATGGTCGCCATCTACTGCGACCACGACGCGCAGGCCGCACACCGGATCGAGCACGCGCGCTCGCTGCTGCGCGACCAGTCGGGCTCGTCGATGGCGGCCTGGTCCCTGCTGGAGGAAGCGGCCTTTCATCTGCGGCTGCACCACCCGTGGTCGGCGCTGTCGGCGCTGCGCCAGGCCGGTGACGCGCTGCTGATGGTGCGCCTGGATGGAGGCAGCGCATGAACACCCGCTACCTTCGCCATCGCCTGCTGCCCCTGGTGGCGGCCATGCTCGTGTCGGGCGCCGTGGGCGGCCTGACCGTGGGCTGGGGCCTCTCGCGCCACGGCGAGCCGGCCACCCCCACCGCCTTCGTGCGCACGGCGGCCCCGGTCGCGCCCCCCGGTGCCGGCCAGGTCGATTTCGCCGCCATCGCGCAGGCCAACGGCGCGGCGGTGGTCAACATCTCCGTCAGCGGCACGCGCCGCGTGGGCTTGCAGGGCGACGATCCGCGCCAGGGCATCAGCCCCTTCGGCTTTCCCTTCCCGTTCCCCGACGGTGGCGAGGCGCCGCGCCAGGACATCGTGCGCGGCCAGGGCTCGGGCTTCATCGTCGACAAGGACGGCGTGATCCTCACCAACGCGCACGTGGTCGACGGCGCCTCGCGCGTGACGGTGAAGCTGCCCGATCGGCGCGAGTTCCAGGCCCGCGTGCTCGGCACCGACCCGATGACCGACGTGGCCGTGCTCAAGATCGAGGCCAAGGACCTGCCCACCGTGCCCCTGGGTTCCGAGAAGGACCTGCGCGTGGGCGACTGGGTACTGGCCATCGGCTCGCCTTACGGCTTCGAGAACACCGCCACCGTGGGCGTCGTCAGCGCCAAGGGCCGTTCGCTGCCCGACGAGAGCTACGTGCCCTTCATCCAGACCGACGCGGCCATCAACCCCGGCAACTCGGGTGGCCCGCTGTTCAACGCCCAGGGGCAGGTCGTGGGCATCAACTCGCAGATCTTCAGCCACACCGGCGGCTACCAGGGGCTGGCCTTCTCCATCCCGATCGACGTGGCCCTGAACGTGAAGGACCAGATCGTGAAGACCGGGCAGGCGCAGCACGCCCGTCTGGGCGTGGCCGCGCAGGACGTGAACCAGCCGCTGGCCGAGTCCTTCGGCCTGGACGCACCGCGCGGCGCGCTGGTGGCGCAGGTGGAGCCCGGCAGCCCCGCCGACAAGGCCGGCCTGCGCTCGGGCGACGTGATCCTGCGCGTGGGCCAGGAGCCGGTGGAGCGCATCGCCGACCTGCCCCTGCTGGTGGGCCAGGCAAAGCCTGGCGAGCGCGTGGAGATCGGCTACTGGCGCGACGGGCGCGAGGCCAAGACCTCGGTCGAACTCGCGAGCGCGGCCGACCCGCGCACGGCCTCCGCCAAGGGCGGCGGTGCGACCGGCAGCGAGCACAAGCTCGGCCTGATGCTGCGGCCCCTGAGCGAGCCCGAGCGGCGCGCCAGCGGCGCGCGCCAGGGCCTGGTGATCGAGGACGTCACGGGCGCCGCCGAACTCGCGGGCGTGCAGGCCGGCGACCTGCTCATCGGCATCAACGGCAAGCCCGTGAACACCGTGGACCAGGTGAAGGCCGAGGCGCGCGAGGCGAAGCAGTCCATCGCGCTGCAGCTCATGCGCGACGGCGCCACGCTGTTCGTGCCGCTGCGCGTGGGCTGATCGCGGCCGGCTCGCGGGCCAGGGCGATGAAGCCCTTGAGGTAGTCGATGTCCAGATCCGCCTCGCGCACGCCGAGGTGGATCTGCTTGGCGATGCCCTGGCGGCCCAGGCGCACCGGCACCACTTTCATCTTGCCCGCGTACTCCTCGGCCAGCCAGCGCGGCAGCGCCGCCACGCCGCGACCGCTGGCCACCATCTGCAACATGATGTCCGTCGTCTCGATGGTCTTGTGCTGGCGCGGCGTGATGCCCGCCGGCTGCAGGAACTGCGTGTAGACGTCGAGCCGGTCGGTGGCCACGGGGTAGGTGATCAGCACCTCGTTCGTGAGCTGCGCGGGCTTGACGTAAGCCACCTGCGCCAAGGGGTGCTTCACGCCCACCACCAGCACCTGCTCGTAGTCGAACACCGGCTCGTAGTGCAGGCCGGGCTTGAGCAGCGGGTCGGGGGTCACGAGCAGGTCGATCTCGTAGCCGAACAGCGCGCCGATGCCGCCGAACTGGAATTTCTGCTTCACGTCCACGTCCACGTCGGGCCAGCGCGCCAGGTAGGGCGACACCACCTTCAACAGCCACTGGTAGCAGGGGTGGCATTCCATGCCGATGCGCAGCGCGCCGCGCTCGCCCTGCGCGAACTGACGCACGCGCTCCTCGGCCTGGGCGAACTGCGGCAATACGCGCGTGGCCACGGCCAGCAGGTACTGGCCCGCCTGCGTCAGGCGCAGGCTGCGGCCCTCTCGGTGCCACACGTCCGTGCCCAACTGCTGCTCGAGCTTGCGCATGGTGTGGCTCAGCGCGGACTGGGTGGTGTGCAGGGCCTCGGCCGCCGCCGTCAGCGTGCCCTCGCGCTCCACCGCCTGGAGGATGGTCAGGTGCGATCGTTCGAGCATTTTCTGTCCATGAACGATTTCGATCGATTGTTGATAAATGACCATTTTACTTTCATGGATCGAATCGACACCATGCCGGCCTCGACATCCCACCGCTCAAGGCATCGCTCATGGTCACCGCACACAACCTCGGCTTCCCCCGCATCGGCGCCCAACGTGAACTGAAGTTCGCCCAGGAGGCCTACTGGAAAGGCCAGTCCACCCGCGAACAACTGCAGGCCGAGGGCGCGCGCCTGCGCCAGCGGCACTGGGCCGAGCAGGCTGGCCTGGACTTCGTGCCCGTCGGGGATTTCTCCTTCTACGACCAGGTGCTCGACATGAGCTTCACCCTGGGCCACCTGCCCGCGCGCGTGCGTGGCTTCCACGGCGATGCGCTGGACAACTACTTCCGCGTGGCGCGCGGCCGGTCCGCGCAAGGCGCGCAGGACCATGCGGCCTGCTGCGGCGGCGTGGCCGCCGGCGAGATGACCAAGTGGTTCGACACCAACTACCACTACATCGTCCCCGAGTTCGACGCCGGCACCACCTTCTCGCTCGACGCCTCGCGCCTGCTCGGGCAACTGGCCGAGGCGCGCGCCCAAGGCGTGAAGGCCAAGCCGGTCATCGTCGGCCCCGTCACCTACCTCGCGCTCGGCAAGTCCAAGGACGGCTCGGACCGGCTCGCCCTGCTGCCGGCGCTGCTGGCCGTCTACACGCAATTGCTGGACACCCTGGCCGCGCAAGGCGTGCAGTGGGTGCAGATCGACGAGCCGCTGCTGGTCACCGAACTCGACGAGGACTGGCGCCACGCCTTCAACACCGCCTACCACCAGCTCAAGACGAGCCGGGTGAAGCTGCTGCTGGCCACCTACTTCGGTCCGCTGCTGGAGAACGGCTACCTGGCCGCGAACCTGCCCGTGGCCGGCCTGCACATCGACGCCGTGCGCGGCCGCGAGGACGTGCTGCCCGTGCTCAACCTGCTGCCCGCCCACAAGGTGCTGTCGCTGGGCGTGGTCGATGGCCGCAACATCTGGAAGACCGACCTGGGCGCCGTGCTCAACTGGCTGGAGCCCGTCGCCGAGCGCCTGGGCGAGCGCCTGTGGATCGCGCCCTCCTGCTCGCTGCTGCACGTGCCCGTGGACCTCGACAGTGAACAAGCGCTCGACGCCGAACTGAAGTCCTGGCTCGCCTTCGCGGTCCAGAAGCTCGACGAGCTGCGCGTGCTCGCCACCGCGCTGCGCGAGGGCCGTGCGGCGGTGAAGGACGCGCTGGACGCCAACCGCGCCGCGCTGGCCGCGCGCCGCGCCTCGCCGCGCGTGCACCACCCGGCCGTGCAGGCAGCGGTGGCAAAGATCGGCGCCCACCTGGGTCGTCGCCAAAGCGCCTATGGTCAGCGCGCGCGCCAGCAAGCCGCCTGGCTGAAGCTGCCGCTCTACCCCACCACCACCATCGGCTCCTTCCCGCAGACGGCAGAGATCCGCCACGCGCGCAGCGAGCACAAGGCCGGCCGGCTCGACGAAGCGGGCTACCGGGCCGCGATGCAGGCCGAGATCCGGCGCAGCGTGCGCGAGCAGGAGGCCCTGGGCCTGGACGTGCTGGTGCACGGCGAGGCCGAGCGCAACGACATGGTCGAGTACTTTGGCGAGCAACTCGAGGGCTACGCCTTCAGCCAGTTCGGCTGGGTGCAGTCCTACGGCTCGCGCTGCGTGAAACCGCCCATCCTGTTCGGCGACATCCGCCGCCCGAAGGCGATGACGGTGGAGTGGATCACCTACGCGCAGTCGCTCACCGACAAACCCATGAAGGGCATGCTCACCGGCCCGGTCACCCTGCTCAACTGGTCCTTCGTGCGCGACGACCAGCCGCGCTCGGTCTCGTGCCAGCAGCTCGCGCTGGCCATCCGCGACGAGGTGCTGGATCTGGAGAAAGCCGGCGTGCGTGTGATCCAGATCGACGAGGCCGCGCTGCGCGAGGGCCTGCCGCTGCGCAAGGCGCAATGGAACGAGTACCTGGACTGGGCCGTGGCGTCCTTTCGCATCACCGCCAACGGCGTGCGCGACGAGACCCAGATCCACACCCACATGTGCTACTCGGCGTTCAACGACATCATCGGCGCCATCGCCGGCATGGACGCCGACGTGATCACCATCGAGACCTCGCGCTCCGACATGGAACTGCTCGACGCCTTCGAGAACTTCGAGTACCCCAATGAAATCGGCCCGGGCGTGTACGACATCCACTCGCCCAACATCCCCACGCAGGAACACATTCAGCGGTTGATGAAGAAGGCGGCCGAGCGCATCCCGGCGCAGCGCCTGTGGGTGAACCCGGACTGCGGCCTCAAGACCCGCCAGTGGCCCGAGGTGATCCCCGCGCTGGCGCACATGGTGGCCGCGGCCAGGGCCTTGCGCGCCGAGGTGGCTTGAACCGGATCGCGCAGGGGTTCAGGGGTACGCTTGCCGTTCGTCGGCGCGCGGGCGGGGCCGCTGGCGTCGGTGTCGATCCGGCGCTGTCCCGCCCGTCGTGGGGATGTGAGCCGCCCTGGCGGCCCATGCCTTCAACACCCTGCACAGGAGAACCCCATGCGTTTCATCGTGATGATCAAGGCCACCGCCGACAGCGAAGCGGGCGTGATGCCCACCGAGGCGGAGTTCGCCGAAATGGGCCGCTTCAATGAGGAGCTCGTGAAGGCCGGCGTGATGGTCTCGGGCGAGGGCCTGCATCCCAGTGCCAAAGGTGCCCGCGTGCACTTCTCGGGCGACCAGCGCCGCGTGATCGACGGCCCCTTCGCCGAAACCAAGGAGCTGGTCGCCGGCTTCTGGATCTGGCAGTGCGCCTCGCTGCAGGAAGCCATCGACTGGGCCAAGCGCTGCCCCAACCCCATGCGCGGCGACTCGGAGATCGAGATCCGCCGCATCTACGAGGCCGAGGACTTCGGCGAGGCGTTCACGCCCGAACTGCGTGAGATGGAAGACCGGCTGCGCGGGCAGGTGGCCGAGCAACTGAAGCGATGAGGCTGGCAGGTAGCGGCACACCGGCCGCCCGGCCCCTGCCCGGCGCGCCGGCTCAGTGGCGCTGGAAGCCCACAGGGCCCTCGATGACCTGGACATTCAGGTTAGGAAACCGGCGCACCTGCTCATCGATGCTGCTCAGCGGCCCGAGGACCCGGGGTGCAGCAATCGCCTTCCATTCGATCCCGCTCGCGTTTTGCTTGGCCAGGCAATGGGCCACGAGCCCTTCGGTATAGGGCGTGAGGAAGTGGCGTCGGATGATGGTGAGCGCCTCGTCCATGGCACCGATCAGGGGATAGGGATAGTTGCTCAGGAATTCCAGGGCGGTCATGACCGTCGAATCGTCGGGTCGGTCGCCGCGCTCAGGCGTGCAGTTCAACACGGCCGCCAGGGCCTCCAAAGGTTTTTCTGGATCAGCGATCTGGCATTCGCGCTGGGCGATCCAGAGCAGAACGTCGCCCGAACTCAGGTTCCGCGTATCGCCACCGGGTTCGAATACGGTGACCACACCCCCCGTACGCGCTTCTCCCTGCTTCGCGCGCAACGCGGCCTCCATCAAGGCAGGAACAGCGACCGCATCGGGATATTCCCGCAAGGCCTTGACGAGCACGTCAAAGCACAGCCAGGCAGAAAAAGGCGGCATGCCGATTCCCCAGAGCAGCGAATGCGCCACCAGCAGAGTGGGCAAGACCGCATACGGAACGCCCTTGCCGGTGGGGCCATGGAGCTCCTGCCACACCAGGGCCAGCAACGATTCCTGCGCCAACAAGGCATTACGCGCGTGCCGAACACCCGTGGCGGCATGCGCAAGGTCGTCCAGGCATCGGAAGCCGCTGAAGGGATAGGGTGAGCCGTCCGAAACTTCCTGCAGGATCTCCGGCAATACGGTCCAGGGCAGAGCAGCGATCTGGGGAAAGTGGCTCGGGGCCAACTTCATCAAACGAAAACCCTTGGCATGCAACAAGGTGAGCGTGCCGCCATGGAAGACCTTGTTCACCCGGTTAACTGCTTCGATGAACCTTCCGAGGGCCCGCAGTTCTTCCGGCGAGCGTGCGCTGTCGGGATGCGGCAAGGATGATGCAATGCGCTCCTGGAGGATCTTCTGTGTCTCGTCGGAGTAGCGCGACATCGACAGATCCGGACACGCCGCGGGCTCGGATTCGGGTGTCTTTTGCTGCGTGGATTTCGGCCCCTCTTCCAGCGCGGCTTGCAATGCTATCCAGACGTTGATGGACAGATGCAAGTCGGGCAACTCTCGCAAGCAGTTGTCCAGATTTCTCAGGTGGTCCTTGCACTGTGCGAGATCCAGTGAGAGGCATGCCCGGATATACGCGCCCACAACGATCATCTGTTCGCATTCGGAACAGCGGTTCAGATCGGGAAGCAGTCTCTGGAGGATGGTTTCCGTTCTTCGTGCCTGGTGGACGTGAACCCCCCCCATGGAACGCTCGACCATCACCAACTGCGCCATGACCGCCTCAAGAAAGGGCACGAAGGGTTTGCTCAGCTTGACCGCCAAGGCCTCTTCGACCAAGGACGTCAAAACCTCCAGGTCCGGCGCCTCAGGGACGCGCTCGGTCAACTCGTTCAGCCGTTCCAGGCCCGAAGGAAATGAAGAGGATTGAACGAATGCGCTGGGCGCCGGACGGGATAGCGGGGAAGGAGAGCGAGAGCGATCACGAATCATGGTGAGCGGGGTGAGTAAGGACTGACGGACAAAAGTGCCCCTTGGTCGCTCCTCCCATTCACCGCGTTGCCTCACCCCAGCCCGTCGCCTCCATTCATCACAGAAAAATCATCTGTGATACTGTACGTGCATACAGTGTCACGATGCCATGTCCTTCCCTTCGGCCGAGCCCTCGGCCCCCACCCCGCCCGCGGCGCCCTGGCCGCGCCGCGTGGCCGACGCCCTCTGGCGCGGCCATGAGATTGGCACACCGATTTCGCGAGTGCTCACTTCTGGTTGGGATTTGCTGGACCGTGAACTGCCCGGCGGCGGCTGGCCCTGCCGCTCGCTCACCGAGGTGCTGCAGGCCCGGCCCGGCGCCCACGAATGGCGCCTGCTCGCCCCCTGCCTGCCGCAACTGGCTGGCCGCTGCCTGGCCCTGGTGGGCCCGCCCTGGACGCCGCACGGCCCCGGGCTGCAGCACCTGGGATTACCGGCGCGCCAACTGATCTGGGTGCAGGCCGACAGCGAGGCCGAGCGCCTGTGGGCGAGCGAGCAGCTCATCCGCGCCAACGCCTGCGGTGCGCTGCTGGCCTGGCTGCCGCAGGCCAGCCCCGAGGCCTTGCGCCGCCTGCAGGTGAGCGCGCAAGGCAACGACGGCCTGGTGCTGTTGTTTCGCCCCCAGGCCGCGCAAGGCCAGGCCTCGCCCGCGCCGCTGCGCCTGCTGGTGCGGCACGACGCCGACTGGGCCCTGCGCGTGCGCGTGTTCAAGCGCAAAGGCCCACCGCACGAGGGCGAGTTGCTCCTGCCCTCGGTGCCCGGTGGGCTGGACGCGGTGCTCACGCCGCGCATGCGGGCGCCGGGCCGCTGGCTACCTGAATCCGAGGAGGCCGCCGATGTGGTGGGCCGCACTGCTCCTGCCCGAAGCGGACGACGCCAGCCCCAGCGCGCCTGAGGCCACGAACGCGCCGCACGCGCACGGGGTGCATGGGTCGACGGCCGCGCGCCTGATCGCGCTGGGCACCTGGGCGTTGCAGTTCACGCCCCGGGTGGCCGAGGTCGAGGGCGCCGTTCTGATGGAGCTGGAGGCCAGCCTGCGCCTGTTCGGCGGCCGCGCCGCGCTGCGCGAGCGCGTGTGCGAATCGGCGGCGGCCGAGTTCGGCGTGCAGCGCATCGGCTGGGCGCCCACCGGTCTGGCCGCGCTGGCCTTCGCGCGCGCGGGCGTCGCCGGGGTGGCGTCCCTGCGCGCACTGCCTCAGGCCCTGGACCGTTTGCCCATGGACACGCTGGGCGCCGTGGCACCGCACCGCGGCACGCTGGCGCGCCTGGGCTGCCGCACCCTGGGCGATGTGCGCCGCCTGCCGCGCGCGGGCCTGGGCCGGCGCTTCGACACCGCGCTGCTGGCGGCCTTCGACCAGGCCTACGGCCAGTGCCCCGAACCGCAGCACTGGCTGGCGCCGCCCGAGACCTTTCTCGCGCGGTTGGAGCTGATGTCGCGCGTGGAGGACGCGCCCGCGCTCATGCACGGCGCGCACCGCCTGCTGCTGCGCCTGTGCGGCTGGCTGGCCGCGCGGCACCGGGGCGTCACGGCCTTCGCGCTGCGCTGGGCGCACGACGCGATGCGCTCGCGCGCCGCGGGTGAAGGTGGCGAGCTGCTCATCCGCACGCGCACGCCCACGCGGCGCATCGAGCACCTGGCGCGCCTGCTCGCCGAGCACCTGGCGCGCACCGAGTTGCTGGCGCCGGTGGGCGACCTGGAACTGCAGGCCCTGGACACGCAGCCGCTGGCGCCGCCGAGTGGGTCGCTGCTGCCCGACGACGGCACGGCCGACGCGGCGCTGGACGAGACGCTGGAGCGCATCGCGGTGCGGCTGGGCCAGCAGCGCGTGCTGCGGCCCGTGCCGTTGGACGACCACCGGCTCGAGCACATGCAGCGCTGGCAGCCCGTGGGCGAGCCCCTGCCGCGCGCGCGGCCTGCCATCCCCGCGCCCGATCACACGCCGCAGCCGAGCTGGGTGCTGCCCCAGCCGCTGCGGCTGCCGGTGCGCGGGCACCGGCCCGTGTACCGCGGCGTGTTGCAACTGATCGCCGGGCCGCACCGCGTGGAAGGCGGCTGGTGGGACCGCGCGGGCGACGGCGTGGCGCACCGCCACGCGCAGCGCGACTACTTCGTCGCGCTCGACGAACAGGCCGGCGTGCTGTGGGTGTTCCAGGGGCGTCTGGCCGATGAAGACGGCGCCTGGTACCTGCACGGAGTGTTTGCATGAACACCCAAAGCCTACCCACCTACGCCGAGCTGCACTGTCTCAGCAACTTCTCCTTCCTGCGCGGCGCCAGCCACCCGCAGGAGCTGGTGCGCCGCGCCGCGCAACTGGGCTATGCGGCCCTGGCCATCGCCGACGAATGTTCCATGGCGGGCGTGGTGCGCGCGCACGTCGAGGCCAAGGCATGCGGCCTGCCGCTGATCGTCGGCGCGCAGTTCCGCGTGCACGACGCGCCCTTCACGCTCATCGCGCTGGCGCAGAACCGCGCGGGTTACGGCAACCTCTGCGAACTCATCACGCGCCTGCGCCGCGCCAGCCCGAAAAAGGGCGAGTACCGCCTGCACCTGGCCGACATCGAACCGGGCGCGCTGGGTGATTGCCTGCTGCTTGCCGCACCCGATCGCGGCACCGCCCTGCCGCGCCTGCTCGACATCGCGCGCTGGCTGCTCACCGGCTTCAGCGGGCGCTGCTGGTTCGCGGTGACGCTGCTGCGCCAGCTCGACGACGAGGCCTGGCTCGCGCGCCTGCGCGAGGCGGGCGAGCTCAGCGCCATCCCGCTCGTGGCCACGGGCGACGTGCTGATGCACGTTCGCTCGCGCCAGGCGCTGCAGGACGTGCTCAGCGCCACGCGCCTGGGCCAGCCGCTCACCGCCTGCGGCCGGCAACTGCAGCCCAATGCCGAGCGCCACCTGCGCTCGCGCCTGCGCCTGTCCACCACCTACCCGGCCGATCTGCTCGCCGAGTCCCTGCGCGTGGCCGGGCTCTGTGATTTCTCGCTCGACGAACTGCGCTACCAGTACCCGGCCGAGGTGGTGCCCGAGGGCCGCACGCCCACGCAGCACCTGCGCGAACTCACGGAACAGGGCGCGGCGCGGCGCTGGCCTGGCGGCACGCCCGGCAAGGTGCGCGCGCAGATCGAACACGAACTCGCCCTCATCGCCGAGCTGCGCTACGAGCACTACTTCCTCACCGTGGCCGACATCGTGCGTTTTGCGCGCGGCGAGAAGATCCTGTGCCAGGGCCGCGGCAGCGCGGCCAACTCGGTGGTGTGCTACTGCCTGGGTGTCACCGAGGTGGACCCCGCGCGCCAGACCGTGCTGTTCGAGCGCTTCCTGAGCAAGGAGCGCAACGAGCCACCCGACATCGACATCGACTTCGAGCACGAGCGCCGCGAGGAGGTGATCCAGTACCTCTACAACAAGTACGGCCGCGAGCGCGCCGCGCTGGCCGCCACCGTCATCACCTACCACCGGCGCAGCGCCATCCGCGACGTGGGCAAGGCCCTGGGCTTCGACGCCGGGGTGATCGACCGCCTCGCCAAGGAACAGCAGTGGTTCGATGGCCGCACGCCCTCGGCCGAGCGCCTGCTCGCCGTGGGCCTGCGGCCCGACGACCTGGCCGTGCGCCAGCTCATCGACCTCGTCGGCGTGCTCACGGGCGAGGCCATCGGCGAGCTGTCGGGTTTTCCGCGCCACCTCTCGCAGCACGTGGGCGGCTTCGTGCTCACGCAGGATCGGCTCACGCGCATCGTCCCGGTGGAGAACGCGGCCATGGAAGACCGCACCGTGATCGAGTGGGACAAGGACGACCTGGACGCACTGGGGCTGCTCAAGGTGGACGTGCTCGCGCTGGGCATGCTCACCGCGCTGCGCAAGGCGCTGGTCTTCATCGGCCAGTGCCTGGGCCGGCCCTTTGAATTGCAGGACATCCCCGACGGCGACGACCCCACCTACGACATGATCTGCGAGGCCGACACCGTCGGCGTGTTCCAGATCGAGAGCCGCGCGCAACAGAGCATGTTGCCGCGTCTGCGGCCGCGGGAGTTCTACGACCTGGTGATCGAGGTGGCGATCGTGCGGCCCGGGCCCATCCAGGGCGGCATGGTGCACCCGTACCTGAACCGGCGGCAGGGCAAGGAGCCGGTGACCTATGAAAAGGATGAACTCAAGCCCGCTTTGGAACGCACCCTGGGCGTGCCCGTGTTTCAGGAACAGGTGATGCAACTGGCCATGATCGCCGCCGGCTTCAGCGCGGGCGAGGCCGACGAGCTGCGCCGCGCCATGGCCGCGTGGAAGCGCAAGGGCGGTCTGCACAAGTACCACGAGCGCATCGTCAAGGGCATGACCGGCAACGGCTACTCGGTCGAGTTCGCCGAACGCATCTACCAGCAGATCCACGGCTTCTCCGACTACGGCTTCCCCGAAAGCCACGCCGCCAGCTTCGCGCTGCTGGTCTACGACTCGTGCTGGATCAAGCGCCACCACCCGGCCGCCTTTCTGGCCGCCATGCTCAACAGCCAGCCGCTGGGCTTCTACACACCCAGCCAGCTGGTGCAGGACGCGCAGCGCCACGGCGTGGTGGTGCGCGCGGTGGACGTACGCCACAGCGAGCACGACTGCACGCTGGAAGGACCGCCGCACGAACCCGCGGTGCGACTGGGCCTCAACCGCGTGAGCGGCCTGTCACGCGACGCGGCGGATCGCATCGCCGCCGCGCGCCGCGAAGCGCCCTTCAGCGACGCCGAAGACCTCGCCCAGCGCGCGGGCCTGGACCAGCGCGAGCTGCAACTGCTGGCCGCGGCCGATGCGTTGATCGGTCTCTCTGGCCACCGGCGCCAGCAGATGTGGGACGCGGCGGGCCTGCGCGCGCCGCCCGCGCTGCTGCGCCACGCGCCCGTGCACGAAGCGCCGATCGAACTGCCGCCCGCGCCCGAGGGTGAGGCCATCGTGTGGGACTACGCCGCCACGCGCCTGACGCTGCGCCGTCACCCCCTGGCCCTGCTGCGGCCGCAGTTGAGTGCGCGGCGCCTGATGACGGCCGAGGAACTCAAGGCCCTGCCCGACAAGCGCTTCGCGCGCGCCTGCGGCATCGTCACCGTGCGCCAGCAGCC
>NZ_DATIGV010000095.1:0-64167 GCF_035481345.1 Hydrogenophaga sp.
GCATTGCGCAGGGCGGGCTGCTGAAGGCCGCCTGAGCGCACCGGACACCGGGCCCGCGCCGCCAGCGCGGGCCTTCGCCCGCGGACGCCGAGGTCCGCGAAACAGAGCGCCTGGAGCGCCATTGAAGGAGACAGACATGAGCCATTCCCTCTTGCGCCGCCGCCGCTGGCTTCGGTTCGCGGCCCTGGCCCCGCTGGCGTTCAGCGGCCTGGTCATGGCGCAGGCCACCTGGCCGAGCAAGCCGGTCACCCTCGTCGTGCCGTTCGCGGCGGGCGGCACCACCGATGTGCTGGCCCGCGCGCTGGCCGATCGCCTCTCGCAGAGCCTGGGCCAGCCCATGGTGGTGGAAAGCCGTCCCGGGGCGGGCGCGACCATCGGCGCCGACTACGTGGCCAAGGCCCGGCCCGATGGCCACACGTTGCTGATGGGCGCGGTGCACCACACCATCGCGCCCAGCGTCTACAAGCGCCTGCCCTACGACTTCTCGAAGGACCTGGTGCCCGTGTCCACCGTGGCCATGGTGCCCAACGTGCTGGTGGTGAACGCCAGCACGCCCGCGAAGAACGTGAGCGAGCTCGTGGCCCTGCTCAAGGCCGCGCCGGGCAAGCACTCCTTCGGCTCCAACGGCAACGGCACGGCGCAGCACCTGATCGGCACGCAGTTCCAGAACAGCACCGGCACCCAGGTCATCCACGTGCCCTACAAGGGCAGCGGGCCGCTGTCGTCCGACCTGCTCGGCGGGCAGATCCTGATGAGCTTCGACACCGTCACGCCGGTGCTGCCGCACATCAAGGCCGGCAAGCTGCGCGCGCTGGCTGTGACCACCGGCAAGCGCTCCGGCGCGCTGCCCGATGTGCCGACGCTGGACGAAGCCGGCTTGAAGGGCTTCGACATCGGCACCTGGTTCGGCGTGCTGGCACCGGCGGGCACGCCGCCGGAGACCGTGGCGCGTCTGAACGCCGAGATGGTGAAGGTGATCCAGTCGCCCGAGTTCCGCGCGCGCATGGCCGAGATCGGCGCCGAGCCGATCGGCGACAGCAGCGCCGAGATGGCGCGCCGCATCGCGGCCGAAACCGACAAGTTCGGCCAGTTGGTGAAAGAGGCGAAGGTGGTGATCGAGTAAGTGGGCCTGGGCGCCTGTCTGGAGGATCAGGCAAACATCTCGCAGCCCTGTGCTAACACCCCCGGGGGGTAGGTCGGAAACACTCTCGGCCATGCCGGCGGTACCCGCGCCGGCAAGGCCGATTCCGTTTTCCATCCCACTCCGACCCCACCGGGAGATTCCATGACCACCCTTCAAGTCAATGGCCGAAACCACACCGTCGATGTGGACCCCGGCACCCCCGTGCTCTGGGCCTTGCGCGACAACCTGGGCATGACCGGCACCAAGTTCGGCTGCGGCGCGGCGCTGTGCGGCGCCTGCACCGTGCACGTCGATGGCCAGGCCATCCGCTCCTGCATCACGCCCGTGGGCAGCGTCGAGGGCCGCGCCATCACCACCATCGAGGCCGTGACCCAGGGCGAGGACCGCGTGGGCCGCGCCGTGCACGAGGCCTGGGTCAAGCACGACGTGGCGCAGTGCGGCTACTGCCAGAGCGGCCAGATCATGAGCGCCACCGCCTTCCTGAAGTCGCTGCCCAAGGGCCAGAAACCCAGCGCCGCCGACATCGACGCCGCCATGGCCGGCAACGTGTGCCGCTGCGGCACCTACGAGCGCATCCGCGCCGCCGTGGCCGACGCCGCGCGCGCCATCGCCTGAAGGAGACACGGACATGCTGCCTTCCACCTTCACCCATGAAATGCCGCGCGCGCTGCAACTGATGCTGGCGCGCGACCAGGCCACCGCCGACGGCGTGGCCGAGTTGCCGCGCCGCGGTTTCCTCAAGCTCGCCGTGGCCAGCGGCTTCGCGCTCGGCTTCGCGCCACTGGCCGCGCAGGCGCAAGGCGCGGGCGCCGCCGATGCCGCGCTCAAGCCCACGCAGTTGCCCGCCGCTTTTGTCGCCATCGCCACCGATGGCACGGTCACCGTCACCGTGAACCGCCTGGAGTTCGGCCAGGGCGTGCAGACCGCGCTGCCGATGATCCTGGCCGAGGAGCTGGACGCCGACTGGTCCAAGGTGCGCAGCCAGCTCGGCACCAACGACCCGGCCTACGCCGACCCGCTGTGGGGCATGCACCTCACGGGCGGCTCCACCGCCATCAAGAACAGCTTCACGCAGTACCGCGAACTGGGCGCGCGCACGCGCGCCATGCTGGTGGCCGCCGCCGCCGCGCGCTGGAAGGCCGACCCGGCGGCGCTGCGCACCGAGGCCGGCCACGTCATCGGCCCCGGTGGCCGCCGCGCCAGCTACGGCGAACTGGCCGAGGCCGCCATGCAGCAGCCCGTGCCCGAGCGCGTCACGCTCAAGGACCCCAAGCGCTTCAAGCTCATCGGCCAGCCCACCACGCGGCTGGACGCGCGCGCCAAGAGCAGCGGCCGGCAGGACTTCGGCATCGACGTGCGCCGCCCGGGCCAGCTCACCGCCGTGGTCGCGCGCCCGCCGGTGTTCGGGGCGAAGCTGCGCTCGGTGGACGACAGCGCGGCGCGCGCCGTGAAAGGCGTGAAGGCCGTGCTGCGCGTGCCGCTGGACCGTGGCGCCGAGGGCGTGGCCGTGGTGGCCGACGGCTACTGGCCCGCCAAGATGGGGCGCGACGCGCTCAAGCTCGACTGGGCCACCGACGCGGTGGAGAAGGTGGACAGTGCGCGCCAGCTCGCGCAGTACCGCGAACTCGCGGGCCAGCCGGGCGCGAAGCACTTCGACGCCGACATGGGGCCGCTGGCCAGCGCGCCCAAGCGCATCGAGGCGGAGTTCGTCTTTCCCTACCTCGCGCATTCGCCGATGGAACCCCTGAACTGCACGGTGGAGCTGTCCGACGCGGGCGCGACGCTGTGGGTGGGCACGCAGATGCCCGGCCTGGACGGCATGGCCGCGGCGAGCGCGCTGGGCCTCAAACCCGAGCAGGTGCGCGTGAACGTGCAATCGGCCGGCGGCGGTTTCGGCCGGCGCGCCATTCCCAGCAGCGAGTACGTGGTGGAGGCCTGCACCATCGCCCGGGCGGCGCGCGCCGCCGGCGTGCGCGCGCCGGTGCGCACCGTGTGGAGCCGCGAGGACGACGTGAAGGGCGGCTACTACCGCCCCATGCACCTGCACCGCGCGCGCATCGGCTTCGACGAGCGCGGCCGCGTGCTGGCCTGGGACCACGTCATCGTGGGCCAGTCCATCATGGCGGGCACCTTCTTCGAACAGAACATGATGAAGAACGGCGTGGACCAGACCGCCGTGGAAGGCATGCGCACGCCGTACCCCATGCCCATGCGCCTGACGGTGCACCACCCCAAGGTGAATGTGCCGGTGCTGTGGTGGCGCAGCGTGGGCTCCACGCACACCGCCTTCGCCATGGAGACGCTGATCGACCAGATCGCGCGCGAGACGAACCAGGACCCGGTGGCCTACCGCCTGGCGATGTTCGGCAACGAGCACCCGCGCCACCGCGACGCGCTCAAGCTCGCCGTGGACAAGAGCGGCTACGGCAAACGCAAGCTGCCCGAAGGCCGCGCCTGGGGCGTGGCGGTGCACGAGAGCTTCGAGTCGGTGGTGGCCTACGTGGTCGAGGCCTCGGTGAAGGACGGCGAACCCGTGCTGCACCAGGTGACCGCGGGCGTGCACTGCAACCTCGTGATCAACCCGCGCACGGTGGAGGCGCAGGTGCAGGGCGCCGCGCTGATGGGCCTGGGCATGTGCCTGCCCGGCGCGGCCATCACCCTGAAGGACGGCGTGGTGGAGCAGAGCAATTTCGGTGACTACCGCGTCGCGCGCATCACCGAGATGCCCAAGGTGGCGGTGCACACCGTGCCCAGCGCCGACCCGCCCACCGGCATGGGCGAGCCGGGCCTGCCGCCGCTGGCGCCGGCCTTCGCGAACGCCTTGGCGCGCCTCATCGGCAAGCCGCTGCGCGAGCTGCCCTTCAAGCTGGCCTGAGTTCGCCGCCGCCCGCCGTCAGTTGACCCGATATTCCATCGAAGGTATATTCCTTCGATGGCATGGGATGTCGAATACACGGACGAGTTCGGCGACTGGTGGGAGCGGCTGTCGGAGGACGAACAGGCCTCCGTTGCCGCGTCGGTGCAACTGCTCGAAATCAAAGGGCCGTCGTTGCCGTTCCCGCACAGCTCGGGGATCAACGGTTCGCGGCATGGGCACATGCGGGAACTTCGTGTCCAGCACCAGGGCCGGCCGTACAGGGTGCTATACGCCTTCGATCCCCGGCGGGCAGCCATATTGCTCATCGGAGGCGACAAGACCGGGAATGACCGTTGGTATGACTCCCATGTCCCGATGGCGGATCGTCTCTACGATGAGCATCTGGTTGAGATTGGCAAGCAAGCAGGAGAAAGTCATGGCCCGAAAATTCAGTGAGCTGCGCGAGAAGATGACCCCGCGAAGCCGCGAACACGCGGATCGCATGACCACGGAAATGATCGAGGCCATGCCGCTGGACGAACTGCGTCAGGCGCGTGGCTTGTCCCAGAAGATGCTGGCCGATGTCCTGCACGTGCAGCAACCCTCCATCGCCAAGCTGGAGAAGCGCACGGACATGTACCTGTCCACGCTGCGAAGCCACATCGAGGCCATGGGCGGTCAACTCGATGTGATCGCCAGGTTCCCTGAGGGCTCGGTTCGGATCACCAATTTCACGGACCTTGCTTCGCGATAGGAAACCTCAGGCCGAGGCATCGGCCAGGGCCACATAGCCCAGGCCGGTGCCGCGCGCGCTTTCCACGTCGCGCAGCGGCGACATCCCGAACTGGCGGCTGTACTCGCGGCTGAACTGCGAGGCGCTCTGGTAGCCCACGCGGTAGCCGGCGCTGCCCACGTCCAGGCAGTCCACCAGCATCAGGCGGCGCGCCTCCTGCAGGCGCAGCCGCTTCTGGTACTGCAGCGGCGTCATCGCCGTGACCTGGCTGAAGTGGTGGTGCAGTGACGAGGGGCTCATGCCCACGTGCTGGGCCAGGGCGTCGATGCGCAGCGGCTGCGCATAGTGCTGGCGCAGCCAGGCGATGGCCTTGGCGATCTTGTTGCCGGGGCTGTTGGCCGAGGCGATGCGCAGCAGCGTGGGGCCGTGCGGGCCGGTGAGCAGGCGGTACAGGATTTCCTGCTCGATCAGCGGCGCCATGGCCGCGATGTCCTGCGGGCGCTCCAGCAGGCGCACCAGGCGCAGCATGGCGTCCAGCAGTTCCAGCGGCGCCTTGTGCACGGCCACGCCGCGCAGGGTGTCGCAGCGCAAGGCCTCGGGCGGCAGACTCACGCGCGAGAGCACCTCCTGCAGGCGCGCGCTGTCGATGGCCATGCCCAGGCTCAGCTTGGGGCGTTCGGGCGTGGCCTCGACGATGCACGACACCACGGGCAGGTCCAGCGTCACCAGCAGGCAGTCGCCCACGCCGTAGTGAAAGACCTCGTCGCCCAGCGTGAGGCGCTTGGCGCCCTGGGTGACGAGCGCGAAGCAGGGCCACTGCGCCAGGTGCATGGGCAGCGAGGGCGAGCTCTGGCGGCCGAAGAACAGGTGGTCCACCGCGGTCGGCGTGAGGCCGTCGCTCTCGGTGGATCGGGCAATGATGGCGTTGATCTCGCTCAGGTAGTCGTCGGGTTTGAGCACGGGAATGTCCATTCGTGGGGCGGCGCCGGGATGATCCCGCAAGTGGCCTGGTCTTTCAGGGCCGTGGGGTTTTGTGCCGGCGCGCCTTGCAGGATCGGGCAAGCATGGCGGAGGATCGTGACAACCGTCCGTCCGGCGCCCGTCCGCCGTCGTCACAATCGCTGCCTCACCTCCGTCTGACGGGTCATGAACGATCACACCCTGGACAGCTTCGTGCGCCTGCGGCCCCGGCTGCGCGGCATCGCCTACCGCATGCTGGGCTCCGCCGCCGACGCCGACGAGGTGGTGCAGGACGCCTGGCTGCGCTGGCACGAGACGGATCACGCGGCGGTGGCCAACGCCGAGGCCTGGCTGGTCTCGGTGACCACCCGCCTGGCCATCGACCGCCTGCGCGCGGCCAAGGCGCGGCGCGAGGACTACGTGGGCACCTGGCTGCCCGAGCCCATCCTCACCGAGGCCGACGCGCCGCACACGCCCGAGCAGATGCTCGAGCGCGCCGACCAGCTCTCGGTGGCCTTTCTGGCGGTGCTGGAGCGCCTGGCGCCCGAGGCGCGCGCGGCCTTCCTGCTGCGCGAGATCTTCGACGCCGACTACGCCGAAGTGGCCGCCGCCCTGGGCAAGAGCGAGGCGGCCTGCCGCCAGCTCGTGCACCGCGCGCGCACCCTGTTGAAGGACGGTCGCGCGGCGCGCCAGGCCGTGGCGCCCGCCGACCAGCAGCGCCTGCTGCGTGCGTTCGCCGAGGCGGCGTCGCGCGGCGACATCGCCGGCCTGAAGGCGGCGCTGGCCGAGGACGCCCAACTCATCAGCGACGGCGGTGGCAAGGTGCCCAGCTTCGGTGTGCCCTTGCTCGGCGGGACGCGCATCGCGCAGCTCTACCTGGCCACCACCCTGCGCTTCGCGGGCCGGGTGCACTACGAGCTGGCCTCGCTCAATGGCGAGTGGGGCCTGCTGCGCTTCATCGATGGCGCGCTCGAATCGGCGCAGGCCCTGGCGGTCGAGGACGGGCGCGTGACGGGCATCCATGTGCAGCGCAACCCGGACAAGCTGCGCGGCATCGCGCAGGCGCGCGGGTTGGCGCTGGTCGATCCGGCGGTGACGCGGTACGACCGCGGCGACAAGAACGTCAACGATGCCAACGACGTCACAAAGGGGAACGCCACTTCGTCTTGATGGGTGAAGCTTGCTTCTTCACTCCATTCATTCAAGACGAAAGGTGATTCCCGTGAGCGCTCCCCGACTCCCGTGGACCGACATCGCGCCCAAGACCTACCAGGCCATGGCTGGTGTCAAGGGCACCATCGCCCGCTCGACGCTGGGCAAGACCTTGATGTCGCTGATGGACCTGCGCGTGTCGCAGATCAACGGCTGCGCCTTCTGCGTGGACATGCACACGCGCGAGCTGCGCCACCACGGCGAGGCCTGGCAGCGCATCAACAGCCTGTGCACCTGGCGCGAGACGGCGCTGTACAGCCCGCGCGAGCGCGCCGCGCTGGCCTGGGCCGAGGAACTGACGCGCCTGCCCGATGGCCACGCCGGCCACGACGCCGCCTTCGGCGCCCTGCGCGAACAGTTCAACGACCAGGAGATCGTTGAACTGAGCTGGACCATCGCGCAGATCAACACCTGGAACCGCATGGCCGTGGGCATGCACGCGCCGCTGCCGGACAAGCCGATCGAATGAACGTGTGGCCCCCAGGCTCCGCCGCTGCGCGGGTCGCTGCCCTCTCGACGGCTGATCCGCCTTGGGGCGGCCCGGTGCCGGATCGTGCGCCCTTTACTCCAGCCGGATGCCCTGCGCCGAGATGATGCGCCGCATGCTCTCGGCCTCCTGCTCGACGCGGGCCTTCATGCCGGCGGGCGTGGAGCCCACCGCCTGCCAGCCCTGGTCGAAGAGCTTTTGCCGCACCTCGGCGCTCTGCACGGTGCGCGGCAGCACCTCGGCCAGCCGGTCCCGGGCGGCCTGGGACAGGTTCGCCGGGCCGACCAGCGCGGTCCAGACCTCGAGCACGAAGTCGCGCACACCGGCGTCGGCCAGCGAGGGCACCTCGGGCACCAGCGCGCTGTGGCCGGTGGTGACGCCGACGGCGCGCAGCTTGCCCGCGCGCACCTGCGGCATGGCCACGCCGGGCGGCACCAGCGAGAGCTGGATGTCGCCCTGGATGAGACTCGTGATGACCTCCGGATTGCCCTTGAAAGGGATGTGCACCGGCGCCAGGCCATCGACCCGCGTCTTCAGCAGCTCCATGCCCAGGTGGCCGACCGAGCCCACGCCCACCGAGCCGTAGGACCAGCGGTCGCCGCCGGCCCTGGCCGCGGCGAAGAAGGCCGCGCCCGCCGGCTTGTCCGCCGGCGCCACCAGCACCAGGGGCGCCGTCGCCAGCAGCGACAGGTGACTGAAATCCTTCGTGGGGTCGAAGGACAGCTTGGGGTTGAGCATCTTCGCGGACGTGAGGTTGCCGTTGATCACGGCGCCCAGCGTGTGGTCGTCGCGCGCCTTGGCCACCTGGTCCGCCGCGATGTTGCCGGACGCGCCCGCGCGGTTTTCCACCACCACCGGCTGGCCGAGCGCCTTGGCCAGCGGTTCGGCGACGATGCGCACCGCGATGTCGGGCGTGGAGCCGCCGGGGAAGCCGACGAGGATGCGCACCGGCCGCGTGGGCCAGGTGTCAGCGCCGGCTTGCGCGTGAACCGCGGGGGCCGCCGCCGCGAATGCGCTGAGGGCCGCAGCGATGAGGAATCGTCGTTGCATGTCTTGTCTCCTGTTGAAAAAAGGAAAGGGGCTCAGGCCGCGGCGGTCGCGTCCTGGCCCAGGAAGGCGCCATCGGCCATCAACCGGGCCTGCAGGCCGGCGACGGGCAGGGCGCGGGGCGCGCAACCAGCGCCGATGGCCAGCGCGGCCGCGGTGCCCGCCGCCTGGCCCATGGCGAAACACGCGCCCGAGACGCGCGCCGCGGACTGCCCTCCGTGCGTCATGGACGCGCAGCGCCCGGCCACCAGCAGGTTGTCCACGCCCAGCGGCAGCAGCATGCGGTAGGGCAGGTGGTTGAAGCCCCGGCAGTGCGGGATGTCCTGCCACTTGAAGCGGATGTTGCCGGCCACGTGCTCCTCGACCATCCAGCCGTTCACGCCGATGCTGTCGGCGAAGCTGGCGCAGCCCAGCACGTCCTCTTCGGTGAGCTGGTACTCGCCCACGATGCGGCGCGTCTCGCGCACGCCGACCTGGGGCGCGATCTCGAGCAGGTAGGCGTTCTCGAAGCCGGGGGCGCTCTCGCGCAGGAACTGGAAGAAGTCGACGATCTGCCGGCGGCCCTGCACCTCGGCCGCGCTGAGCTGTCGCGCGTCCGTGGCGTCCACGGGGCTGCCGTCCGGGTTGGACAGCTGGGTCACGTTGGCGCGCCATTCGCCGGGATTCTTCTGTGGCCGGATGATGGGTGTCTTGCGCGGGAAGCGGCGGCCCTGGGCCTCGGCCTCGGCCATCAAGCGGTCGAACTGGCTGTAGTCGCTGCCCACGCGCGCGGCGTCGACGCCGCCGACGCGGAACATGGTGGAGGGGTACATCATGTCGTGGCCGTCCGTGCCCTTCTCGAAGGGCGCGCCAGCCTGCGCGGCCAGGTCGCCGTCCCCCGTGCAATCGATGAAGGTGTTGGCCAGCACCGCATAGCGGCCCGAGCGGGTCTCGATCAGGACGGCGCGGATGGCCGTGGGGTCTTTCATGACGAGGCCGACGACCCGGGTGTGGAACAGCAGTTGCGCTCCGCTGCCCAGCACCAGATCGTCCGAGGCGACCTTGAGCGCCGCGTTGTCGTAGGCCTGCGCAGCGATCTTGCCGCCGAACAGCGCGTGCGGTTCCTTGAGCCCGCCCAGGCGCTCCATGCGATCGAGCAGGTCGTCCGCCACGCCATGCACCACGCGCTGGATGGTGCCGTGCACGTTGGCGTGCAGGCCGCAGAAATTGGTGACACCGGCGGCGGTGCCCATGCCGCCGAGGAAACCATAGGACTCGATCAGCAGGGTCTGGCGCCCGGCGCGCGCCGCCGACGTGGCGGCGGCGATGCCGGCGGGGCCGCCGCCCACCACGACCACCTCGAATTCGCCCCAGATGGGGGTTTGCCGGCTCGGTTCGGTGAGGCTGGGTGTCGTCGGGAAGGGGGTGTCGCTCATTCGGTGTCGTCCTCAAGATGCCAAGGGCGGCATCCTAGGCAGCGACCACTATGCGATCAATGCAATGAACCGAATACGACCCAGCGGGAAACTGCATAGTGCAGTCGTTGCGCTATTCGAGGTACAGCTCCGCCACCAGCCCGCGCAGCCAGCGGTTGCCCGGGTCGTGGTGAAAGCGCTCGTGCCAGTGCTGCTTGATGGCGATGGTTGGCGTGTCGAACGGCGGCGCCAGCAGCTTGACGGCCGCGATGCGCGCGAGGGTCTGCGCCACGCGCTGCGGCAAGGTGGCGACCAGCTCCGTCTGCGCCAGCAGGTTGCCCAGCCCAGGCAGTGTCTGCAAGGAGAGCGCCACCCGCCGCTCGATGCGCAGGCGGCGCAACTGGCGCTCGAGCAACTCGTTGCCCGTGCCGGGGGTGGTCACCACCACGTGCCGCTCGCGCTGGAACATCGCGGGCGTGAGACGCTGGCGGATGCGCGGGTGCTCGCGCGCGACCACGCAGGCAAAGCCCTGCTCCATCAGCTTCTGCTGGTAGAAGCCCGACTCCAGCTCGGGCATGTGCCCTACCGCCAGGTCCGATTCGCCGGCCGCGAGCCGGGCGGCCATGTCGGGCGCGATGCGCAGCACCTCGATGAGCACGCCCGGCGCGAGCGACTCGGCGCGGTGCACCAGGCCGGGCAGGAAGTCCAGGTGGCTCACGTCCGTCATGCTGATGCGGAAGTGCCGCACGGAGCTGGCGGGGTCGAACACGACGGCCTGCTCCGTGGCCGTGCGCAGCAGCTCCAGCGCCTGCTGCAGCGGCCGGTGCAACTGCTCGGCGCGTGGCGTGGGTTCCATGCCGCGCGCGGTGCGAACGAACAGCGGGTCCTTGAACTGGCGGCGCATGCGCGCCAGCGCTAGGCTCACCGAGGTCTGCGCCATGCCGAGTTGTTCGGCCGCGCGCGACACGCTGCCGCTCGAATAGACGCCGTCGAAGACGGCCAGCAGCTTCATGTCCATGTTCGTGCCCGGCTGAGCGGGAGGTGTCGTGGCGGGCGCACGGCGCATCAGTGGGTCTCCGGTGTGATGCCGCGCGCGTCCGCCAGCAGGATCTCGGCCAGCCGCTGCGCCGCCGGGCCCGCGCCCTCGCGGTCGCCGAACACCAGGTACAGGTCGCCGAAGCGCTCGCCGCCGCGGCGCATGGGCAGGGGCGCGAGCGTGCCGGCTTCCAGGTCGCGGCGGATCAGTTCCTCGGGCAGCCAGGCGAAGCCGTGGCCGCCGCGCGCCGCCTCGATCGAGGTGGACATGTGGCTCACCGTCCAGCGCCGTGGCGTCTGCACGGCGGGCTCGTGCGTGCGCTGCGGACTGGTTTCGCGCACCACCAGGTGGCGGTGCTGGCGCAGGTCGCGCAGGGTGATGGCGCGGCCCAGGCGGTGCAGCGGGTGTTCGGGGTGTGCCACCAGCAGGAAGCGCACGCGCATCAGGTGCTGGCCTTCGTAGCCCGTGGGCACGGTGCCGTAGATGGCGATGTCGATCGCGCCTTCTTCCAGCAGCGAACTGCGGTGGCCCAGCACCGCTTCCACCACCTCCACGCGCGTGTGCTCGGCGCTCTGGCCGAAGCGCTCCAGGCAGGCGAAGAGGCGGCGATTGGGGTAGATGACTTCCACCGCCAGCCGCAGCTCGGCCTCCCAGCCCAGGGAGAGGCAGGTGGAGGCCACCTCCATCGACGCGGCCTCCGCCACCAGGTAACGCGCGCGCTGATAGAGCTGCTCGCCGGTGGGCGTGAGGCGCGCCTTGCGGCCGTCGAGCTCGAACACCTGCACGCCCAGTTGCGCCTGGATCTGCTGCACCGCGTAGGTGACGGAAGACTGGCTGCGGCTGAGCTGCTCCGCCGCGCGCGCGTAGCCGCCGGCCTCCACCACGGCCACCAGGGCGTTCCATTGATCGAGCGTGACGCGGGGATGGGCCATGGATGTTAATGATCGAATGAGTAGATGGTTTTGAGCGGAATTTTGCGCTTTTTCATTCAATCGGTCGATGTTTCAATGATGCATCGCAACAAGGAACCGCGCCATGAAAACCCTGCTCCTCATCCGCTCCAGCCTCCTTCTCGGCAACGGCCAGTCCAACCGCCTGGCCGACCGCTACGTCGCCGCCTGGCAGGCGGCCAACCCCCAGGGCCGCGTGGTCGTGCGCGACCTGGCGCAGAGCCCCGTGCCGCACCTGGACCTGGCGCGCGTCGGCGCCTTCTCCACGCCGGCCGAGCAGCGCACGCCCGAACAGCAGGCCCTGGTGGCCGAGTCGGACGCGCTCATCGATGAGCTGCAAGGCGCCGACGTGATCGCGCTGGGCCTGCCGCTCTACAACTTCGGCATCCCGTCCACGCTGAAGGCCTACTTCGATCACATCGCCCGTGCCGGCATGACCTTCCGCTACACCGCCTCCGGCCCCGAGGGCCTGGTCAAGGGCAAACAGGTGGTGGTGTTCGCCGCGCGTGGCGGCCTCTACCAGGGCCAGCCGCACGACACGCAGACGCCTTACGTGCGCAACTTCCTCGGTTTCCTGGGCATGACGGACGTGCGCTTCGTCTTCGCCGAAGGACTGAACATGGGCGACGAGCCGCGCGCCGAAGGCCTGCGCAACGCCGAGTCGGCCATCGACACGCTGCTGGAGCCGGTGGCGGCCTGAACGCCGGCCGCGCGGTTCGCTCAAGTGGCGCCTGAGGCCGATCGGTCCAGGTGCTGCGTGAGCGCCCGCAAGAGCGGCGCGGCGGCGGGCGTGAGCACCGCGCCACGCCGCGCGACCGAGAAGAACTCCATCGCCACCACCGGCTGGCCCATGCGGTGCACGTCCACCGCGTAGCGCCGGCAGGTGCTGGCCACGAAGGCCGGCAGCACCGCCACGCCCACACCGGCCTCGGCCATGGCGATCAGCGTGTGCAGGTTCGCGAACACCGGCCGGTCCTCGCGCGGTGGCGCGGGCGCCAGCCGGGCGTCCACGATCTGCTGGATGGCGTTGTCCGTGGGCAGCGCGAGCAGCGGCTGCGCGCGCAGCGCCGCCCAGCTCACGGTGCCGCGCGCATTGAGCGACGCCGCCAGTGCGCCGCGCGCACCCACGGCCACCAGCGGCAGGCGCAGCAGCAGTTCGCGCGTGGTGGCGGGTGATTCGCGCAGCAGCACGCCCACGCCCACGTCCACCTCGCCGCGCTCCACCATCGCCTGGATCTGGCGGCGGTCCACGTCCTTCACCACCACGCGGATGTCGGGGTGTGTGCGCGCCAGCTCGCGGCACACCTGCGGCAGCACGTCGGCCGCCACCAAGGGCGTGGCGGCCACGCTCACGGTGCGCGCGGCCTCGGCCGACAGCTGGCCCAACTGCCCGGCCACTTCGGTGAAGTCGCGCAGCGTGCGCTCGGCCAGCGGCAGCAGGCGCGCGCCACCTTCGGTCAGGGAGACGGATCGCGTGGTGCGCTCGAACAGGCGGCAATCGAGCTGGGCTTCCATGTCGCGCAGCATCAGGCTCAGACCGGCCTGGGTGATGTGGATCTGATCGGCCGCGCGCGTGAGGTTGCGCCAGCGCGCGATGGCGACGAAGGCCTCCAGTTGGCGCAGACTCAGATTCATAAGGCGAGCATATTAATTGATGAGATAGTCAAACTTCCCTTGGCGAATGCCTTTCGCTCCAATGGCGCCTGTTCCAACGAGAGGTGTGCATGGCGAAGGCAATCACGGTCGCGGTGGTCGGTGCGGGCATCGGCGGTTTGACGGCGGCGCTGGCGCTGCTGCGCGCGGGCATCGACGTCCAGGTGTTCGAGCAGGCCACGCGCTTCGGCGAGGTGGGCGCGGGCATCCAGATGAGCGCCAACGGCACGCGCTGCCTGTTCGAACTGGGCCTTGAAGCGCCCCTGCGCGCTGCGGCCAGCGTGCCGGCGGGCAAGCAGATCCGCCTGTGGAGCACGGGCCAGCGCTGGACCCTGTTCGACCTGGGTGAGCGCTCGGTCGAGCGCTACGGATTTCCGTACCTGATGCTGCACCGTGCCGACCTGCACGCCGTGCTGGTGCAGGCACTGAACGCGCTCAAGCCCGACGCGATCCGGTTGGGAACCCAGGTCAGGGGGCATGAAGAGCGCGGGGGGCGCGTCTGGCTGGACATCAAGGGCGCGTCGCCGGTGGGTGTCGATGCCCTGATCGGCGCCGACGGCATCCACTCCGCCTGTCGCGCGCAGATGTTCGGCGCCGGCACGCCCTGGTTCACCGGCTGCATGGCCTGGCGCGGTCTGGTCCCCGCCAGGGATCTGCCCGAGCACCTGTCGGCGCCCGTGGGCACCAACTGGGTCGGGCCGGGCGCGCACGTCATCACCTACCCGGTGCGCCGCGGCGAGCTGATCAACTTCGTCGGCGTGGTCGAGCGCGGCGACTGGACACACGAATCCTGGAACAGCCGGGGGCGGATCGAGGACTGCCTGAAGGACTTCGAGGGCTGGCACGAGGACGTGCAGCGCATCATTCGCGCGATCGACCAGCCCTACCAATGGGCGCTGCTGGGGCGCGAACCCATGCCCGTCTGGAGCAAGGGCCGCGCCACGCTGCTGGGCGACGCCTGCCATCCCACGCTGCCATTCCTGGCGCAGGGCGCCATGATGGCCATCGAGGATGGCGTGGTGCTCGCGCACTGCCTGGCCGCCAGCCCCCAGGACCCGGCGGGCGCCTTCCGCCGCTACGAGTCGCTGCGCCAGGAGCGCACCGCGCGCATCGTGCGCGGCTCGGCCGACAACGCGCGGCGCTTCCACAACCCCGAACTCGCGCACGCCGAGGGCGCGGCCGCCTACGTCGAGCGCGAATGGACACCGGAGCAAGTGAACCGCCGCTACGACTGGCTGTTCTCCTACGACGCCACGCGCGCCGCGCAAGAACCCGCCTCGCCGCTCGTCGCCTGATGCCGTGCCAGGACGCGCGCGTTTGCTCCCACCCCGGTGATCTGTCAAGAGGGGAATCTACATGTTGCAACGTCAACGTTGCAGTAGGAACATAAATCCAGAAGAGCAATGACCCGGCAAGGGATGTGCGGCGCCCGCTGCACCCACGACAGCCCGTTCAGACAACAGGAGACAAACATGATCCAGCGACGCAGCCTTCTCAAGACCGGTGCCGCCGTGGCGGTGGCCGGCCCCATGCTCAACAGCTTCGCCCAGCAGGCCGTGAGCCTGCGCTTCCACACCTTCATGGCGCCCACGTCCAACGTCTGGACGATCATGCTCAAGCCCTGGATGGAGAAGGTGGAGAAGGACTCGGGCGGGCGCATCCGGTTCGAGGGCTACCCGGCCATGCAGCTCGGCGGCACGCCGCCGCAGCTCTACGACCAGGCGCGCGACGGCGTGGCCGACATCGTGTGGACCCTGCCGGGCTACACGCCCGGGCGCTTCGTGCGGGGCGAGGTGTTCGAGCTGCCCTTCATGATGACCGAGGCCGGCGCCACCTCGCGCGCCTACTGGGAGTACATCCAGACCCAGGCGCCCGACGAGTTCAAGGACACCAAGGTGCTGGCGCTGCACGTGCACGGCCGGGGCTCCTTCCACTCGACGCAGCAGATCAAGACCGTCGCCGACCTGAAGGGCATGAAGCTGCGCGCGCCCACGCGGCTCATCACGCGCCAGCTTGCCATCTACGGCGCGGTGCCGGTCGGCATGCCGCTGCCGGGCATTCCGGACGCACTGTCCAAGGGCACGATCCAGGGTGTGGCCACGGCCTGGGACGTGGTGCCCTCGGTGAAAGTGCACGAGCTCACGAAGTTCTCCACCGAGTTCGCCGACGACGTGCCCGCCTTCTACACCGGCACCTTCGTGATGGCCATGAACCGCGCCAAGTACGAGTCGCTGCCGCCGGACCTGAAGAAGGTGATCGACGCCAACTCGGGCATCGACACCTCGGCGCAGTTCGGAACCATCACGCAGTCGAGCGACGCCATCGGCCGCAAGGCCGTGATGGACCGCGGCAACCCCATCCACACGATTCGCAAGGTGGAGGCCGAGGAGTTCATCAAGCTGGCCGGCCCGGTGAAGGACGAGTGGGTGGCCGACATGAACAAGCGCGGCTACGACGGGCAGAAGCTGCTGGCCACGGCCAAGTCGCTGATCGCCAAGTACTCCAAGACCTGAAGGACAGACGAGAGAAAGGAACCCCCATGTTCATCCTGAACACCTGGTACATCGCCGCCTGGGGCAGCGAGATCACCGACAAGCCCTTCGCGCGGCGCATCTGCAACCAGCCCGTGGTGCTGTTTCGCGACCAGCAGACGAAGAAGATCGCCGCGCTGGAGGACAAGTGCTGCCACCGCGCCGCGCCACTGTCCATGGGCGTGGTGGTGGAGGCCGGCCTGCAGTGCGGCTACCACGGCGTGGTGCACGACTGCGCGGGCCGCTGCGTGCACATTCCCGGCCAGGACAAGATTCCCGCGCGCGCCAAGGTGCGCGCCTACCCGGTGGTGGAGAAGAACGAGTTCATCTGGATCTGGATGGGCGACCCCGAGCTCGCCGACGAGTCGCTGATCGTCGACTACCCGTTCAACGACGACCACGCGCACTGGCCCCACCACCAGGGCTTCTATCACATCAAGGCGGGCTACATGCTCATGGTGGACAACCTGATGGACCTGACCCACCTGGGCTACGTGCACGGCTCCACCATCGGCGGCAACCCGCTCACGCATGTCGAGGCGCTGATGGACGTGACGAAGACCGACGACAGCATCAAGTACGTGCGCTGGATGTTGGATTCGGTGCCGCCGCCCACCTACCTGGCGGCCGTGCCGTTCAAGGGCCGCGTGGACCGCTGGCAGGAGTTCGAGTTCTCGCCGCCGAGCAACGTGCTGCAGTGGAGCGGTGCGGTGGACGCCGGCACCGGTGCGCGCGAGAACGGCAAGCGCACGGGCGGCTTCTCGCTGCGCATCTTCCACGGCCTCACGCCCGAGACGGAGAACACCTGCTTCTACTTCTACGCCCCGGCCAACGGCTACCGGCCCGAGGACGAGGCCGCCACCGCCGCGCTGATGGACCACATCTCCGAGGCCTTCCTGGAGGACAAGCTGATCTGCGAAGGGCAGCAGGCGCGGCTGGACGAACTCGGCGATGGCGCGCTGGTGGACATCGTCTCCGATGCCACGCGCGTGCAGTTGCGGCGCATCGTGCGGCGCATGGCCGAGGCCGAGGCGCGCCAGAACGAGGCGCGCGCGCTGGAGAAGGCCCAGCGCGTGGCGGTACCGCAGGTGTGAGGGCGTGAGCGGAGCCGGCATGCAGGCCTTGCAACTGCGCGTGGTGCGCAAGTCGATGGAGGCGGGCAGCGTGGCCGCCTTCGAATTGCGCTCGCTCGATGGCGCGGCGCTGCCGGCCTTCACGGCCGGCGCGCACGTCGACGTCTTCCTGCGCGACGGGCTGGTGCGCCAGTATTCGCTGTGCAATGCGCCCTGGGAGCGCGACCGCTACGTGATCGGCGTGCAGCGCAAGGCCGACTCGCGCGGCGGCTCCATCGCCCTGCACGACGAAGTGCACGAAGGCAGCGTCGTGGGCATCGGCCTGCCGCGCAACCTGTTCCCCATGGTGCCGGCGCGGCGTTCGCTGCTGTTCGGCGCGGGCATCGGCATCACGCCGCTGTTGTCCATGGCCGAAACGCTGCACGCGCGCGGTGAAGCCTTCGAACTGCACTACAGCGCACGCTCCCCCGAGCAGGCGGCGTTCCGCGCGCAACTCGCCGCCGCGCCCTACGCCGATCGCGTGCGCTTCCATTTCAGCGCGGGCCCCGGCGCCAACCGCCTGGAGCTCCCGCCCTTGCTGTCCACGCCCGATCCCGACGCGCGGCTCTACGTCTGCGGGCCCACGGGCTACATCGAGGACATCGTCACCTTCGCGTCCGCGCACGGCTGGCGCGGTGACCAGGTGTGCGTGGAGCGATTCGCTGCCACACCGGTGGCCAGCGTCGACGGCGAACAGGCCTTCGATGTGGTGCTGGCCCGCAGCGGCCGGCGCTTCACCATCGCCCCGGGTCAGGCCATTCACGAGGTGCTGTTGGAGGCCGGCGTTGACGTTCCCCTGTCGTGCGAGCAAGGCGTGTGCGGCACTTGCCTCACGCCCGTGCTGGCTGGCGTGCCGGACCACCGCGACAGCTTTCTGGACGCGAGCGAACACGCCCGCAACGACTGCATGACCCTGTGCTGCTCGCGCGCGAAATCGCCCGAGCTGGTGCTCGACCTCTGACACGAACCCGATGACCGAAACCGATCTCGACATTCCCACCGCCGACGGCGCGATGAATACCCGCGTGGTGTCACCCGGCGGCAGTGGCCCGTACCCCGTGGTGCTGTTCTACATGGACGCCTTCGGCGTGCGCGATGAGCTGCACGAGATGGCGCGGCGCCTCGCGGCCAAGGGCTACCTGGTGCTGCTGCCCAACCTCTACTACCGCGAGACGCGGCGCTTCGTCATGAAGGGAGGCGAGGAGGGCATGAACGAGATGCGCGCCATGATGGGCCGCCTGCGCATCGATCTCGTCAACCGGGACACGCGGGCGATGCTCGACTTCCTGGACACGCAGCCTACCGCCGATGCGCGCCGCGTGGGCGCGGTGGGCTACTGCATGAGCGGGCCGTTCGTGTTCGCTGCCGCCACCGAGTTCGCGGACCGCATCGCCGCCATCGCCTCCATCCACGGCGCCAACATGGTGACCGAGCGCGCCGATTCGCCGCACCGTGCCGCCGAGCGCCTGCGCTGCGAGACCTACGTGGCCTGCGCCGAAGTGGACAAGTGGGCATCGACCGACGACATGGCGGTGCTGGAGCGCGCGCTGCAGGCCAGCGGCGCGCCCTTCCGGCTGGAGTGGTACCCGGGCGCGCAGCACGGCTTCGTGTTCCCGTCGCGCAGCGGCGCCTACGAGCACGCCAGTGCCGAACGCCATTGGCAACGCCTGTTCGATCTCTTCGGGCGCCGCCTCTGAGAAGGGCGGGCGCCTGGCGCCCGCCGCTTCGTTCAGCCCACGCGTTGCACCGCCGGCCGCGCGGCCACGGCCTTGAGCCAGCGGTCGATCGCCGGCGTGTCACCGAGTTGGCCGCCCGACAGCTGCTTCACGCGCTGCAGCCAACCCGCTGCCGAACAGAAGGTGGGAATGTCGGCGATCGAGTACTCGCCGCAGATGTACTCGTGTTGCTGCAAACGCCGCTCCAGCACCTTGAAGAGGCGCACCGCCTCGGTGCTGAAGCGCTCCACCGTGCCGGGCACTTTCTCGGGCAGGTCCGCGTAGTGGTGCAGTTGCGGCAGCGTGCCGCCCACCGATCCCGTGCCCCACACCAGCCAGGCCAGCACGTCGAAGCGCTTCGCGCCCGAGGCGGGCAACAGCCTGCCGCTTTTCTCGGCCAGGTAGGTGAGGATGGCCGCGGTCTCGAAGACCGGCACATCGCCCTGCGGCGTGTGGTCCACGATCGCCGGGATCTTGTTGTTCGGCGAGATCGCCAGGAAGGCCGGGTCGAACTGCTCGCCCTTGGTGATGTCGACCTTGCGCGTCTCGTAGGCCTCGCCGGATTCCTCCAGCATGATCTGCGCCTTGCGGCTGTTGGGGCCAGGGTAGGTGTAGAAGGTGATCACACGCGCTCCTCAGCCCGCCACGGTCTTGGAATCGATCAGCTCGATCTTGTAGCCGTCCGGGTCTTGAACGAACGCCAGGTGCAGGGTGTCGTTCTTCATCGGCCCGGCCTCGCGCACGATGTTGGCGCCCTTGGCCTTGAGGTCCGCGCAGGTGGCGTAGATGTCGTCCACCGCGATGGCGATGTGGCCGTAGCCGCCGCCGAGTTCGTAGGGCTTGTCCTGGTCCCAGTTGTGGGTGAGTTCGATCACGGCGTGGTTGATCTCGGCGCCGTAGCCCACGAAGGCCAGCGAGAAGCGGCCCTCGGGGTAGTCCTTGCGGCGCAGCAGCTTCATGCCCATGAGGCGGGTGTAGAAGTCCAGCGACTTGTCCATGTCCTTCACGCGGATCATGGTGTGCATCACGCGGTGGTTGGGCTGGTGGGCCGGCGTCGTGTCCGTCTGGCTCATGTGTGTCTCCTGTCGGGGCGAATGGGTCTTGACAGCGCCATCCGCGGGGTGGGGTGGAACCTCATTTTGAGTTGCAATACCAACGTTGAGGTGGCAACATTATGCGAAGATTTCCGCGAACCACCAAGCCCTTGATGAGGAGACACGAATGACGCAGGCCACGCCTTTCACTCACACCACCGACGAGCTGACGCTGAGTCGCATCGCGCATCAGGTGGCCGAGTACCGCTGGCCGCGCACGCCCGAGGGCGCCGGTTGGGCGCTGGGCGCCGAGCCTGCGACGATGCGCTACCTGGTTCAACGCTGGCGCGACGGATTCAGCTGGCGCACGGAAGAGGCGAGATTGAACGAGCGACCGCAGTTCAAGGCCCGCGTCGGCGGGTTGGACCTGCACTTCGTGCACCAGCGTGCCGCCGCGGGCAACGGCCGCCTGCCCGTGTTGCTGATGCACGGCTGGCCCGGCTGCTACCTCGAATACCTCGACGTGGCCGACCGGCTCAACCGGGCGGGCCACGACACCGTGGTCGTCTCGCTGCCCGGCGCGGGGCATTCGGACACACCCGCGAAGCTGATGGGCCCGCGCGCCATGGCTGACCTGATGCACGCGCTGATGACCGAGGTGCTGGCGTATCCGCGCTACCTCGCGCACGGCGCCGACTGGGGCTCCATCCTGGCGGGCTGGCTCGGTTTCGACCACCCGCAGGCCTGCGCGGGTGTGCACATGACCATGGTGAGCCCGCGCTTCGTGGCCGGTGCCGCCAGCGCGCCCGAGGAGCAGCAGTGGCTGGGCGCGTTCCGCGAGCGCTTCGAGGACGACGGGGCCTACTTCCGCCTGCAGACCTCGCGCCCCCTGACGGCCGGCTACCTGCTCAACGACAACCCCGTGGGCCTGCTGGCCTGGATGCTGGAGAAGTTCGCCGCCTGGGGCGACCCGGCCGAGGCCGACCGATCGGCGCTGTTCCAGACCCCCGCGCGCGCCGACCAGTTGCTGCGCAACGTGATGCTCTACCTCGTCACCGGCACCGCGGCCACGTCCACGTGGATCTACCGTGGCTTGGCCAGCGAAGGCCCGCCAGGCTACCCCGGCGGCCAGCGCGTGGAGGTGCCGGTGGCACTGGCCGCCACGCGCGACCCGATGTTCGTGCTGCCCCCGCGCAGCCTGGTGGAGAAGGCCTACCGCGTCGCGCGCTGGATTGAGCTGCCGCGCGGCGGACACTTCCCCGGCTACGAGGTGCCCGAGCTGTTGAGCGAGGACATCCGCGCCTTCGCGAGCGGCCTTTGAGCGCGAAGGCGCGCGCGGGCGCTGCTTGTACAGTACGTCCCTGTCGCATCCAAGCTAGGGACCATTGAATGGCAACGTCGGGGAAGAAGGCCGCTACGGAGCAGGCGCGAAAGAAGCGCGAGGTGCTCAACCTCGCCCACTACGTCACCTACTTCTACACGGTCCTGGCGAACAAGCTGTCCAGCGGGGCCTCGCGCCTGTACCTCAAGCGCTTCGGCATCGGCATCATCGAATGGCGCGTGATGGCCATGGTCGCGATCGAACCCGACATCACGCCGGCGCGCATCACGCAGGTCATCGGCCTGGACAAGGCCTCGGTGAGCCGCGAATCCCGTCGGCTGGAGGAGAAGGGCTACCTGGCCGTGGCCGAGGACCCGAGCAACCAGCGCCGCAAGCTGCTGAGCCTCACGCCCCTGGGCTACGAGATGCACGACCGCATCATCCAGGTGGCGCTGGAACGCGAGCGCCGCCTGCTGTCGGACCTGAGCGCCGACGAGGTGGAGACCCTGGTGGACCTGCTGCAGCGGACCACCGCGAAGATTCCCTACGTCAACGAGTTCGACCCGGGCTCCACGGCGGCGACGACCACCAAGGCCCGCAGCCGCAGCAAGAACACCTTGCTGCGCTGAACGCTCACAGCGTGCGCGCCAATGCCTGCGCGGCCTGCGCCAGGCGCGGCAGGAACTGCGGCAGCCGCGCCAGCGGCACCCGCGCCGCCGGCGCCTGCAGCGCCAGCGCGCAGCGCACGTCGCGCTCGCCCGCGGCGCGCACCGGCACCGCGATGCACACCAGGCCGTCGACGAATTCCTCCGCGTCGAAGGCATGGCCCTGGCGGCGGATGGTGGCCAGCTCGGTCTCCAGCGCCTCGCGGCGCGTGAGCGTGGTGGCGGTGTGCCGGCTCAAGGCCAGGCCATCGAGCAGGGCCTGGCGCCGCGCCGCCCCCAGGTGCGCCAGGAACAGCTTGCCGCTGGCCGAGCAGTGCAGCGGCACGCGCGTGCCGGGGCGCAGCTCCAGCCGCAGGGGGAAAGCCGATTCCACGCGGTCCAGGTAGACCACCTCGGCGCCCGAGAGCGCCGTGAGGTTGCAGCTCTCGCCCAGCTCGGCCACCAGCTGGCGCAGCACCGCGTGGCGCACGCCGTGTTGCGTGCTCGCGCCCAAGGCGCCTTCGCCCAGGCGCAGCAGGCGCGGCGCCAGCGCATAACGGCGGCCGTCGGGCTCGCGCTGCAGCCAGCCACCCTGCTCCAGTTGCTGCAGCATGCGGTGCACCGTGGGCTTGGGCCAGCCGGTGCCGGCGACCACCTCGGGCAGGGCCAGTGGCCGACCCTCGCGCACCAGGTGCTCGAGCAGGTCCATCAGGCGCAGGCCTGGGCTGGTGAGGGAGGTGTCGCTGTCCATGTCTCGGATTTCGAGACAAATCTCTAAAAGTTTTCGAGACGAAGTGTAGGGGCGACCTACAGTCGCCCGCAAGACAACAGAGGAGACCCGGGCCTTGCGATTCCACAACGCCGTGCTCACCGGTGCCTGCGGCGGCTTCGGCCAGGCGCTGGCGCGCCGGCTCATCGCGGGTGGCGCGCGGGTGGGACTGGTCGGTCTCGACCGGGCGGTGCTCGACGATCTCGCCGCGCTCGCGCCGGGCCGCTGCGCCGTCTTCACGCCCGACGTGAGCGATCACCGCGCCATGGCCGACGTGGGCACCGACTGGATGGCGCGCTTCGGCGCGCCCGATCTGATCATCGCGAACGCGGGCGTGGCCGGCGGCTTCGACACCGCGCGCCCCGACGACCTGCGCGTGATGCGCCGCATGCTGGAGATCAACCTGCTCGGCGTGGCCTGCACCTTCTCTCCCTTCCTGGGCGCGATGCAGGACGCGGGACGGCCCGCCGCGCTGGTGGGCGTGGCCAGCATCGCGGGCTGGCGCGGCATGCCGGGCAACGGCGCGTACTGCGCCAGCAAGGCGGGCCTCATCACCTACCTGCAGAGCCTGCGCGCCGAACTGCGGCCCACGCCCATCACCGTGCACACCGTGAGCCCCGGCTACCTGCGCACCGCGCTCACCGCCGGCAACCGATTCGCCATGCCGGGCCTGCTGGAGCCCGACGAGGCCGCGCGCCGCCTGCTCGCGGGCGTGGACAGGGGCGTCGAACACATCGTGCTGCCGCGGCGCATCGGCTGGTTGTCGCGCGCGCTGAACCTGCTGCCCGAGACGCTGCACGACCGCATCCTGCTGGGCCAGCCGCGCAAGCCACGCGCGGGCGAACCCGGTTCCACCAATATCCCCGGCTTGAAGTGAAGACACCCACCGAACAACAGATCGCCCTCATCGGTGCCGGCCCGTCGGGCCTGGCCGGCGCGCGCTGCCTGCAGAAGAACGGCATTGCCTTCCAGGGCTTCGAGGCGCACGGCGACGTGGGCGGGCTCTGGAACATCGGCAACCCGCGCTCCACCGTCTACGAATCGGCGCACCTCATCTCCAGCAAGCGCATGACGGAGTTCCTGGAGTTCCCCATGCCCGATCGCGTGGCCGATTACCCCAGCCACCGCGAACTGCTCGACTACTTCCGCGCCTTTGCCGACCACTTCGGCCTGCGCCAGCACTACCGCTTCCACACCCGCGTGCTCAAGGCCGAGCCGCTGTCGGAGGCGCCCGACACGCTCTGGCGCCTCACCACCCAGACCGGCGACGCGCCGCCCGAGACCGCGATCTTCAAGGGCGTGGTCATCGCCAATGGCACCCTGGCCGAGCCGAACCTGCCGCGCTTCGAGGGGCGCTTCGATGGCGAGATCTGGCACACCTCGTTATACAAATCGGCCACGCAGCTCACCGGCAAGCGCGTGCTCATCGTGGGCGCGGGCAACTCGGGCTGCGACATCGCGGTGGACGCCGTGCACCACGCCAGGAGCATCGACATCTCCGTGCGGCGCGGCTACTACTTCGTCCCCAAGTACGTGTTCGGCAAACCCGCCGATTCGGTGGGCGGCAGGTTCAAGCTGCCGCCCTGGCTCAAGCAGCGCATCGACAGCACCATCCTCAAGTGGTTCACGGGCGATCCGGTGCGCTTCGGCTTCCCGAAGCCCGACTACCGGATGTACGAGTCGCACCCCGTGGTGAACTCGCTCATCCTGTACCACATCGGCCACGGCGACGTGGGCGTGCGCCCCGACGTGGCGCGCCTGGATGGCCGCACCGTGCACTTCAAGGACGGCAGCGCGCGCGACTACGACCTCATCCTCACGGCCACCGGCTACAAGCTGCACTTTCCCTTCATGGACCACGCACTGCTGAACTGGCAGGGCATGGCGCCGGGTCTGTACCTCAACATCTTCGCGCCGCGCTTCGACCGCCTCGCGGTGCTGGGCATGGTGGAGGCCAGCGGCCTGGGCTGGCAGGGCCGCTACGAACAGGCCGAGCTGGTGGCGCGTTACCTCAAGGCGCTGGACGCGGGCGCGCCGCAGGCCGCGGCGCTCAAGGCCGCCAAGGCCGGGCCGCCGCCGGACCTCTCGGGCGGCTACCGCTACCTCAAGCTCGAGCGCATGGCCTATTACGTGCACAAGGACACCTACCGCAAGGCCGTGCGCGAAGCGGCCAAGGCATTCGACTAAGCCGCGAGGAGACACCGCATGCTGCCCATCGACGAGATCCGCCTGAACTTCAACCCCGCCTCGCTCGCGGTGCTCAACGCGGTGCTGGCCTTCCTGATGTTCGGCATCTCGCTGGACACGCGCCTTGACGACTTCAAGCGCGTGGCCCGCATGCCGCTGGCGTTCGCCGTGGGCGTGGTGGCGCAATTTCTCTTCCTGCCCGCCATCACCTACGCGCTCACGCTGCTGCTGGGCGTGGGGCCCAGCATTGCGCTGGGCATGATCCTGGTGGCCTGCTGCCCGCCCGGCAACGTGAGCAACATCCTCACGCACCGCGCCAACGGCAACGTGGCCCTGAGCGTCTCCATGACGGCGGTGTCCAACGCCATCGCCATCGTGGCCATGCCGCTGAACTTCGCCTTCTGGGGCGGCATCCACCCCACGGCCTCGGCGCTGCTCAAGACCATCGCGCTCGACCCGGTGCAGATGGTGGGCCACATCCTGCTCATCATCGGCATCCCCTTCGCGCTGGGGCTGTGGGTGGCGCACCGCTTCCCCGCGCTCACCGCGCGCTTCAAGAAGCCGGTGCGCATCATCAGCTTCCTCGCGCTCATCGGCTTCATCGTCGGCGCCATCGCGGGCAACTGGCGCTACTTCCTCGACTACGTGGGCCTGGTCATCGTGGCCGTGGCCATCCACGACGCGCTGGCCTTCCTCATCGGCTGGCTCAGCGCGCGCGCCGTGGGCCTGCCCGACTACGACCGCCGCGCCCTGTCCATCGAGGTCGGCATCCGCAACGCGGGCCTCGGCCTGGTGCTCATCTTCAGCTTCTTCGGTGGCCTGGGCGGCATGGCGGTGGTGGCCGGCGTGTGGGGCTTCTGGGACATCATCGCCGGCATGCTGCTGGCGGGCTGGTGGGGCAGGCGGCCGTTGCAGGGCGGCGTGCCCACACAGGCCCAGGCATGACGGCCGCATGAGAGCGCAACGCATCCTCATCACCGGCGCCGACGGCTTCCTTGGCCGGGGTCTGGTCGACGCGCTCGCGCGCCGCGGCCTCTCCCACGTCGGTGGCGACACCGTCGTCGCCACCGACGTGCGCGAGGTGGAGCCCGCGCGCCGGCTCCCTGGCATCACCTACCGCCGGCTCGACGTGCGCGACCAGGGCCTGGGCGCGGTGCTCGCCGAGCACCGCATCGACACCGTCGTGCACCTCGCCTCCATCGTCACGCCCGGCAAGGGCTCCACGCGCGAGTTGGAGTACGCGGTGGACGTGGGCGGCACGCGCAACGTGCTCACCGCCTGCCTGGCGCACGGCGTTCAGCACCTGATCGTCTCTTCCAGCGGCGCGGCCTACGGCTACCACGCCGACAACCCCGCCTGGATCACCGAAGACCACCCCCTGCGCGGCCACGAGGCCTTCGCCTACGCGCACCACAAGCGCCTGGTGGAAGAGATGCTGGCCGAGGCGCGCCGTCACCATCCTCAGCTCGCGCAGACCGTGCTGCGCATCGGCACCATCCTGGGCGAGCGCGTGGACAACCAGATCACCGCGCTGTTCGAGAAGCCGCGTCCCATCGCCATCGCCGGCAGCGACAGCCCCTTCGTCTTCATCTGGGACGAGGACGTCGTCGGCGCGCTGCTGCATGCGCTGGATGGCAAGGGCCCGCCCGGTTGCTTCAACCTCGCGGGCGACGGCGCGCTCACCATCCACGAGATCGCCGCGCGCCTGGGCAAGCGGCCCCGCGTGTTCCCCCCTGGCCTGCTGCGCGCCGCGCTGGCCCTGGGCCGCGCGCTCGGCGTGTCGCGCTACGGGCCCGAGCAGATCGACTTCCTGCGTCACCGCCCGGTGCTGCTCAACACCGCGCTGAAGGAGCGCTTCGGCTACGTGCCCAAGAAGACCAGCGCCGAAGCCTTCGACGCCTTCGTGGCCGCGCGGCGCGCGCAAGGGCGCCCGCTGTGAGTGAACCCACCCCGTTCTCGCGCGGCGATGCGCTGCGCGCGTTGGCCGTGGTGGTCATCTGGGGTTTGAACTTCGTGGTGATGAAGCTCGGCCTGCAAAGCATCAGCCCCATGCTGCTGGGCGCGCTGCGCTTCGCGGCGGCGTCCTTGCCCTTCCTGTTGTTCGTGCGGCCGCCGCCACTCCCCTGGCACTTCATCGCGGGCTACGGGCTGGTACAGGGCCTGGGCCAGTTCGGCTTCCTCTTCCTCGGTCTGCAACTGGGCATGACGGCCGGCATGGCCTCGGTGGTGATGCAGACGCAGGCCTTCTTCACCCTGTTGCTGGCGGTGCCCCTGCTGGGCGAGCGCGTGCGCGCGAACCAATGGCTGGGCCTGGGCGTTGCCCTGGCGGGGCTGCTGATGATCGCCTCGGCGCACGGCGAAGGGCCGGGCCAGATGACGCTGGCGGGCTTCGTGCTCACGCTGTCGGCCGCGGCCATGTGGGCCTTGTCGAACATCGTGGCGCGCCGCGCCAGCCAGATCGCGCGCTACGAGCCCTTTCCCTTCGTGGTGTGGAGCAGCGTGTTCCCCATCCTGCCGTTCGCATTGATCGCGCTGGCCACCGACGGCCCGGCGAGCGTGCGACAACAGTTGGCCGGCATGGGCCCGGGCGCCTGGTTCGCAGTGCTGTACCTGGCCCTGGGCGCCACGCTGCTGGCCTACAGCCTGTGGACGCGCCTGCTGCAACGCCACGCCGCCACGCGCGTCACGCCGTTCTCGCTGCTGGTGCCGGTGGTGGGCTTGTGGGCGGCGTGGGTGGCGTATGGAGAGGCGCCGCTGGGGCTGCAGTGGGTGGGAACGGGAGCGGTGTTGGTGGGGCTGGTGGTGAATCAGGTGAGAGGTGGGCGGGTAGGGCGGTGAGCGCCTGCGCTCAGGGCGCTGTCGACCCGCAAGGCCCAGCCGGCAGCCAAGGGTTTGCACTGATGGCTCTAGTCCTATAGAGGACTAGAGTTCAGCGCATGAACACCAGCCTGCACCTCGTCACCGCCGCCGAGCCCGGCCTCAGCCGCTACGCCTCGCTGGCGCAGGCCCTGCGCGCGCGCGTGGTGGCCGGCGAATGGTCGCCCGGTTCGGCCCTGCCGGCCGAGAGCCAACTCGCCAAGGAACACGGCGTGGCCCTGGGCACCATGCGGCGCGCGCTGGAACTGCTGGTGGAGCAAGGTTTCATCGAACGCATCCACGGCCGCGGCACCTTCGTTCGCCAGGGGCTGGCCGGTGCCTCCATGCTGCGGTTCTTCCGCTTCGACAGCGGCACCGGCGAGGTCCCCGCCTCCCGCATCCTGCAGCGCAGCCGCGTCAACGCGCCCGCGGCGGTTTCGCGCGCGCTGGGCATCGGATCCGGCGAACCGGTGCTGCGCTTGCACCGCCTGCGCCTCATGGGCGAACAGCCGTGCCTGTTCGAAGAACTCTGGCTGCCGCTGGACCTGTTCGAGCCGCTGGCCGACGACGACCTCGCCACCTGGGACGACCTGCTCTACCCCATGTTCGCCCGCAAGGTGCAGGTGCACATCCACCGCGCGCTCGACGACATCGGCTTCGGCCAGCTCAGCGCCGCGCAGGCCCGGCACCTGGGGCTGCCCGCCGGGCACCCCTGTGCGCAGGTGCAGCGCTCGGCCTACGACCTGTCGGGCCGGTGCGTCGAACGGCGCACCACGCGCGGCGACGCCCACGCCTTTCACTACACCGTCAACATCACCTGAAGGAAACACCATGGCCCACACGAACACGCCTCTCCATGGCTGGAGGCCCTCGCGCCGCCACCTGATCGCATCGGCCGGCGCTGCCCTGGCCGCGCCCTGGGTCGGCGCCCACGCGCAGGCGAAGATTGCCGCGGGCAAGCCGATCACGCTGGTCGTGTCCTACCCGCCCGGCGGCGGTGCCGACCTCATGGCCCGCACCATCGCCCCCAAGCTGGAAGCCGCACTGGGCCAGACGGTGGTGGTGGAGAACAAGGCCGGTGCCAGCGGCCAGCTGGCCGCCGGCCACGTGGCCCGCGCCACCGCCGACGGCAGCGTGCTGCTGCTGGACGCCTCGTCCTTCGCGGTCAACCCGTCGCTTTTCCCCAAGCTGCCCTACGACACCGCCACGGCGTTCACGCCACTGGCCGTGCTCGCCACCTTCCCCAACGTGCTGGTGTGCACGCCCAGCTTCGAAGCGAAGAGCGTGAAAGACGTGATCCGCCTGGCGAAAGCCGGGCCGCTGAACTACGCCTCGTCGGGCAGCGGCTCGGCCCAGCACCTGGCCGGTGCCCTGTTCGAGCAACGGGCGGGTGTGAGCCTGACCCACGTGGCCTACCGCGGCGGCGGCCCGGCCATGAACGACGTGATGGGCGGGCAGGTCCCGCTGTTCTTTGCCAACGTGGCGTCGTCGCTGGGCCACATCCAATCGGGGCGCTTGCGCGCGCTGGCCGTCACGAGTGCCCTGCGCGCCCGTTCCCTGCCCGAGGTGCCCACCATGGCCGAAGCCGGTGTGGCGGGCTACGAGGTGCTGGAGTGGAACCCTATTCTGGCGCCGGCCGGCCTGCCGGCCGATACGAAGGCCGCGCTGGTGGCGGGCATTCGCCGGGCGCTGGAAGACGCCGAGGTGCTGGGTCGCATCCGCCAGCTCGGCGGCGACGTGTTCGCCGACGCCAGCCAGCAGAGCGCCGGCAAGTTCATCGCGGCCCAGCAGGCGCTGTGGGCCAAGGTGATCAAGGAACGCAAGATCACCACCGGATGAACCCGAGCCCCAGCTCCGTCCCCTGCGGCTGGGATTGCCATGTGCACGTGTTCGACCCGGCGCACCCGGCGCAGGCCGGCCACTACCGGCCGGTGCTGCGCGACCTGCCCGAGATCGAGTCGGCGGCGCGGTCACTGGGTGTGGGCCACCTCGTGCTGGTGCAGCCCAGCGTCTACGGCACCGACAACCGCCTGATCCTGCGCGCGCTGGCCCGCGAGCCGGGCCGGCATCGGGGCGTGGCCGTGGTGGACACGGCGGTGACCGACGCCGAGCTCGACGCCATGCACGCGCTGGGCGTGCGCGGCGTGCGCTTCAATCTGGTCTCGCCCGTGGGCAACGGCCCCGAGGCCTGGCGTGCGCTCGTGCCGCGGCTGAAGGCGCGCGGCTGGCACGTGCAGTGGTACGCCCGCCACGACCAGCTCGCCACCATCGCCGAGCTGCACGAGGGCAGCGGCCTCATCGCCGTGCTCGATCACCTCGCCGGCCTGCACGCCGGCATCGACGACGACGCCCACGCATGGACCGCGCTGCAGCGCCTGGCCGGGCAGGGCGCCTGGGTCAAGCTCTCGGGCTGGTACCGGCTGCAGGCCAGCGCACCCTACGGCGCGCTGCACGCCCCCATCCGGCGCGTGGCGCAGACCCTGGGCGAGCGCCTGGTCTGGGGGTCCGACTGGCCGCACACCGCTTTCGCACCCGACGACCTGCCCCCCTACGCCAGCGTCTGGCACCCCGTGGTGCAGGCCCTGGGCGAGGACCGCGCCGCCGCCGTGCGCGCGGCCGGCGCCTTGCTCTACGCCTGAGCAAGGACGAGACTCGCGCCATGCGCATCCTGCTCGCCGAAGACGAGACCGATCTGGGCACCTGGCTGGTCAAGGCCCTGGGCCAGAACGACTGGCAGGTCGACTGGGTGAACGATGGCCGCCTGGTGCGGCGCAGCTTGAAGGCCACCCGGTACGACGCGCTCATCCTCGACCTGGGCCTGCCCGGCCTGGGCGGGCACGACGTCCTGTCCGACCTGCGCGAGGCCGATGAGCGCCTGCCGGTGCTCATCCTCACCGCGCGCGATTCGCTCATGGAGCGGGTGAGCTGCCTGCACGGCGGCGCCGACGACTTCCTGGCCAAGCCCTTCGACGTGGCCGAACTCGAAGCGCGTTTGATCGCCCTCGTCCGCCGCGCGCGCGGACAGGACCATCCGCGCTTTGCCTGCGGACCGCTGAGCTACGACAGCGCGTCCCGGCAGTTCCGTCTGCAGCACGAGGCGCTGAGCCTCACGCCGCGCGAACACGCGGTGCTGCGCGCGCTCATCCAGCACCCGGGCGAGCCGCTGTCCAAGCGCGAACTGCTGGAGCGCGTGTTCTCCGACGAGCAGGACGTTCACCCCGAAGCCATCGAGGTGCTGATCCACCGCCTGCGCAAGCGGCTGGAGGCCTCGCCCGTGCGCATCGCCACCTTGCGCGGGCTGGGCTACCAGCTCGAACACACCCCGTGACCGCCCTCGGCTGGGCCCGCGCCAGCATCCGCCGCTCCCTGCTGGTGCTGCTCTTGCCTGGCCTGGGCGCCGTGATCGCGGGCGAGCTCTGGCTGGGCTGGCGCACCGCCAGCGAGGCGGCCGACGCCGCCTACGACCGCTCGCTGCTGGGCGCGGTCAAGTCCATCGATTCGAGCGTCTCCACCGCCAGCGGCGGCATCGGTGTGGAGCTGCCCTACCGCATGCTCGAGTTCTTCGAGCTCACCGCGCAGGGCCAGGTGTTCTATCGCGTGGCCACCGAAGACGGCCTGGTCGAGATCGGCAGCGCCGACCTGCCCGCCCCGCCACAGCCGCTCGAGACCGGTCAACCGCAGTTTCACGAAGGCGAGTACCTGGGCCAGGCGGTGCGCGTCGGCAGCTACGCGCGCGAGCTGACCCCGCCGCTGGCCGGACACGCCGGGCCCCAGCGCGTGCTCATCCAGGTGGCCGAAACGCTGGAAGCGCGCAAGGATTTCCGGCGTGCGCTGATCCTGCAGTCGCTGGCGCGCGACGTGCTGCTGATGCTGGCCGCCACCGGCCTGCTGGCGCTGGCCATCGCCTGGGCCATGCGCCCGCTGGACCGGCTGCGCCAGGAGGTGGATGCGCGCGACCCCCAGGACCTGACCCCGGTGGACGACACCGGCGCACCGGCCGAGGTGCGGCCGCTGGTGCAGGCCATCAACCACCACATCGAACGCCACCGCGAACAGACCGAGGCGCGCCGCCGCTTCGTCGACGACGCGTCGCACCAGTTGCGCACGCCGCTGACCACGCTGGCCACGCAGGTGGCCTATGCGCAACGCGAGGTCGACCCAGCCGCGCAGCGCCAGGTGCTGGAGACCATCCGCGAGCAACTGGACGAAACCATCCGCCAGACCAACCAGATGCTGTCGCTGGCGCGCGCCGACAGCGCGCCGCCACAGCGCCAGCCCTTCGATGCCGTGGCGCTGGCCGAAGCCCTGGTGCGCCATTGGTGGGGCCCGGCGCGCGAACAGGGCGTCGATCTGGGCCTGGACGTGCCCGAGCACCCGCTGCCACTCAGCGGCGAGCCCGAGCTGCTGCGCGAGGCCGTGGCCAACCTGCTGCACAACGCCATCCGCCACGGAGGCGCGGGCGGCCACGTCACGCTCGTCGTGCGCGGCGAACCCGATGGCGCCGTGCAACTGGCCGTGGTGGACAACGGCCCGGGCCTGCCGCCCGACGAACTGGCGCGCGCCGGCGAACGTTTCTTTCGCGGCCGTGGCGGCGCCTTGCCGGGCTCCGGCCTCGGCCTGGCCATCGTGCGCACCGTGGCCCAGCGGCACGGCGGGCAGATGCGGGTGAGCGCGGGGCCCGAGGGCCGTGGGCTGGCCGTCGCGCTGCGCTTTCCCGCGCCGCCGGCGCGCGGACCGTTCCCGGGTTAACCCTCGGGTTTTGGGCGAAAGCCTGAAAGCGCCTTGAAAGTGCCCGGTTTCTACAGTGCCTCATCGCAGCAGCTCCGTTGCGAGCGTTCCACCCACCGAGGAGACACTTTCATGACACTGGCCCACCAGCTCGTCGCCGCCACCGTTGCGGTCTCTGCCCTGACCGCCTTCGCCAACCCGCTCGACAAGACCGAGTGCATCGCCCCCGCCAAACCCGGCGGCGGCTTCGACCTCACCTGCAAGCTGGTGCAGAGCGCGCTGCAGGACGGCAAGTTCATCGCCGACCCGATGCGCGTGACGTACATGCCCGGTGGCATTGGCGCGGTGGCCTACAACACCGTCATCGCGCAAAAGCCCGACGCGGCCAACACCATCGTCGCCTTCTCCGGCGGCTCGCTGCTGAACCTGGCGCAGGGCAAGTTCGGCCGCTACACCGAGAACGACGTGCGCTGGCTCGCCGCCATCGGCACCGACTACGGCGCCGTGGTGGTGGCCGAGAATTCGCCGTACAAGACCCTCAAGGACGTGATGGCCGCGATGAAGGCCGACCCCACCAAGGTGGTGCTGGGGGCTGGCGGCACCGTGGGCAGCCAGGACTGGATGAAGGCCGCACTGACCGCGCGCGCCGGTGGCGTGAACCCCAAGACCATGCGCTACGTGGCCTTTGAAGGCGGTGGCGAGGCACTGACCGCGCTGCAGGGCGGCCACATCCACGTCTTCACCGGCGACGCGGCCGAGGCCCAGCAGCAGATCAAGGCTGGCGCCAAGGTGCGCATCCTGGCGGTGATGAACGACAAGCGCCTGACGGGCGACATGGCCAACATTCCCACCGCCACCGAGCAGGGCTACGACGTGAACTGGCCCATCGTGCGCGGCTTCTACGTCGGGCCCAAGGTCAGCGACGCCGACTACCAGGTGTGGGTGGAGACCTTCAACAAGCTGATGGCCACGCCGGCCTACGACAAGCTGCGCAACGAACGCGGCCTGTTCCCCCTGGCGCTGACGGGCGCGCCGCTGGACGCCTACGTCAAGAAGCAGGTGGCGGGCTACCGCACCCTGGCCGAAGAGTTCGGCCTGAACGTCGTGCCCGCCAAGTGACCCCGGCAGGGCCGCCCTGTGCGGTGGCCCGCCCTTTGTTTCCCCACTGGAGTCGCCCATGAGTGACCGCGTCCTCGGCGCGGTGTGTGTTGTCGCGTCCGCCGCCATGGCCTGGGCCGCGCAAGACTACGCCGCCGCCATCTCCTACGAACCCGTCGGCCCGCGCGCATTTCCGCTGCTGCTGGCGGGCGGCCTGGGCCTGTCGGGCCTGTGGCTGGTGCTGCGCCCCGGCGCCGGGGCCGCGGCCTTCCGGGGTGTGCCCTGGAAGCCCACCGCCTTGTGCGCGGCGGCCGTGCTGGTCTACGCGCTGCTGTTTCAGTGGCTGGGTTTCCCGCTCGCCACGGCCTTGATGGCCGTGCCCGTGGGCATGGCCTTTGGCGGCAGCTGGAAGCAGGCGCTGACGGGGGGCGCCGCGCTCGGCCTGGTGCTCTACCTGCTGTTCGACAAGCTGCTGGACGTGGTGCTGCCCGCCGGCCTGCTGGCCACCTTGCTCGCAGGGGCCTGACATGGACATCCTTCAACACCTGGTGGCGGGCTTCGGCGTCGCGCTGAGCCCGACCAACCTGCTCATCGCCGCGCTCGGCTGCTTCATCGGCACCGTCGTCGGCCTGCTGCCCGGTCTGGGTCCCATCAACGGCGTGGCCATCCTCATGCCGCTGGCGTTCGCCATGAAGCTGCCGCCCGAGACCTCGCTCATCCTGCTGGCCGCGGTCTACATCGGCTGCGAGTACGGCGGGCGCATCTCGTCCATCCTGCTCAACGTGCCGGGCGATGCGGGCGCCATCATGACCGCACTCGACGGCTACCCCATGGCGCGCCAGGGCCTGGGCGGCGTGGCCTTGTCCATCTCGGCCTGGAGCTCGTTCGTGGGCTCGTTCATCGCCACCCTCGGCATCGTGCTGTTCGCGCCGCTGCTGGCGAGCTGGGCGCTGTCCTTCGGGCCGGCCGAGTACTTCGCGCTCATGTGTTTCGCCTTCGCCTGCATCGCCGGGCTCATGGGCGACGCGCCGGTCAAGGCCGGTCTGGCCGCCCTCATCGGCCTGTCCATGTCCTGCGTAGGGCTCGACTCCAACTCCGGTGTCTACCGCTTCACCGGCGGGGACATTCACCTGTCCGACGGCATCCAGTTCGTGGTGGTGGTCATCGGCGTGTTCTCCATCAGCGAGCTGCTGCTGATGCTGCAGCAGCACCACAGCAGCACCGGCCAGGTGACGCAGACCGGCCGCATGCTGTTCAACCTGAAAGAACTGGCCCACACCTGGTGGGGCACGGTGCGCTCCAGCGTGGTGGGCTTTGTGGTCGGTGTGCTCCCGGGGGCTGGCGCCACCATCGCCAGCGCCATGACCTACGCCATGGAAAAGCGGCTGACCGACACCGACGGCAGCTTCGGCAAGGGCGACATTCGCGGCGTGGCCGCGCCCGAAGCGGCCAACAACTCGGCCGCCACCGGCTCCTTCGTGCCCATGCTCACGCTGGGTGTGCCGGGCTCGGGCACCACGGCGGTGATGGTCGGTGCGCTGTCGCTCTACAACATCACCCCCGGCCCGGCCCTGTTCAACCAGCAGCCCGACCTGGTGTGGGGCCTGATCGCCTCGCTGTTCCTGGCCAACGTCATCCTGCTGGTGCTCAACATCCCGCTGGTGGGCGTGTTCACCAAGGTGCTGAGCGTGCCCAACTGGCTGCTGGTGCCGGGCATCGTGGCCGTCAGCAGCGTGGGCGTGTACGCCGTGCACGCCACCACGTTCGACCTGGTGCTCATGACCGTTCTGGGCCTGGCCGCCTACCTTCTGCGCCAGCAGGGCGTGCCCATGGCACCGCTGATCCTGGGCTTCGTGCTCGGCGACATGATGGAGCAGAACCTGCGCCGCGCGCTCTCCATCAGCAACGGCGAGCCGGGCATCCTGGTGGAGAGCCCGATCGCCATCGGACTGTGGACCGCGGCGGCGCTGATGCTGGTGGTGCCGTTGGTGTTGCGTCTGGTCAGGCGTCGGAGGCATCCTGACTTGCGTTCGGCCTCACAGTGCTGACTGCGGGCGCGCCTGCACAGGCGTGTGCCGCTCAAGGTCGAGGGGATCTCGCGATCTGGGGCTTGCGAGGGACGCCTTCCAAGTCCTTGTCCAACAGACAGTCGATGAATGCACCGAGGAGGGCGGGTCGATGCCGCCTGTTGGGGTAGTAGAGGAACATCCCCGGCCGCGAGATGGACCAGTCCGCCAGGACTTGCACCAGCCGGCCCTGGGCCAGGAGCTCGCCCACGCCATCTCGCTCGAAGTGATAAGCGATGCCGAGGCCGTTCAGCGCAGCCGCCAGGCCGATGTCGGCGTGATTGGTGACGACGGGGCCGTCTACCGCCACCTCGAGCCTTTTCCCCCTTTTTTCGAATTCCCAGCGGTAGTGTCTGCCGTCCATCTGCAGCCGCCAGTTGATGCAGGCGTGGCTGTGCAGATCGGCGGGTGTCTTGGGAATGCCTCGGCTGGCCAGGTACTCGGGCGACGCCACGGCCACCATGTTGAGGTCTGGCGTGAGGCGGATGGCAACCATGTCCTTCTCAAGCCGTCCACCCACGCGGATGCCTGCGTCGAAACGACCCGCGACGATATCGGCCAGCGCGTCATCGACCACGATGTCGAGTACCACGTCGGGGAACGCCTGATGAAAGCGTGAAAGCCTGGGCGCAATGATGGTTCTTGCGGCGATGCCCAGCGTGTTGATGCGAAGCGTGCCCGTGGTCTGTCCTGCGGCTTCGCTGGCTTCGGCTACTGCAACAGCCATCTCGCGAAACAGCGGGGCGATGCGCCTGTACAGCAGTTCACCACTGGCCGAGGGCGCGACGCTTCGTGTGGTGCGATTGAGAAGGCGCGCGCCGATCCGGCTTTCAAGCTGTCGAATGGTCTGGCTGAGCGCAGAAGGCGATAGGCCCAAATGCTCTGCCGCTCGGGCGAAGCTGGCTCGTTCGACCACGGCCGCGAAAGCTTTCAGCTCCGCGAATTCGGATCCGCGCATTATGTATTGCTTTCTACATAGATCATGAGAATTCTAGGGCATTCTCTAAATTCATCTCGACGCGCATCCTGCGGGCTTCATTCACCACATGGAGCCAACAACATGGACACCTCGACCCTTCCCGCGCCGATCGCCGCGTACGTCGCATCGCTGGAGATCACGGCATGAGCTTCGACCTCCAACTGAAAGGGCAGCGTGCCCTGGTGACGGGCGGCACCAAGGGTCTGGGCGCTGCTCTCGTCAAGAGCCTGCAGGACGCCGGCGTGCAAGTGATGACGACTGCGCGCACTGCTCCCGAGACGCCGCTTGAAGGTGTGACGTACGTCCAGACCGACTTGACGACCGCAGAAGGCGTGGCACAGCTCGCGCGTGCGGTCACCGAGCGCTGGGGCGGCGTCGACATCCTGATCAATTCCCTCGGCGGCTCGAACGCACCGGCAGGGGGTTTTGCGGCCCTGGACGACGCCATGTGGTTCAGTGAGCTGAACCTCAACCTCATGTCCGCGGTTCGTCTTGACCGCGCACTGCTGCCCGCCATGTTGGCAAAGGGCGCAGGCGTCGTCCTGCACGTGAGTTCGATTCAGCGTGTGCTTCCGCTCCCGGAGTCGACCACCGCCTATGCCGCGGCCAAGGGTGCCCTATCGACCTACAGCAAATCCTTGTCGAAGGAGGTCACGCCCAAGGGGGTTCGCGTGCTGCGCGTCTCGCCAGGCTGGATCGAGACCGAGGCTTCGGTGGCATTCGCCGAGCGAATGGCGGCCCAGGCGGGCACAGACTACGAGGGTGGCAAGAAGATGATCATGGAATGGCTCGGCGGAATTCCGGTGGGTCGGCCCGCCAGGCCGCAGGAGGTCGCAGACCTGATCACCTTCCTTGTGTCGCCGCGCGCGGCATCGGTGTCGGGCTCGGAACACGTGATCGATGGCGGGACGGTGCCGACGGTCTAGGTCGCCGTGCCATCGAACGGGATGGCCTGCTCGACCGTGTCCCAGATGAAACGCCCCGACGGGCATTGCTGTTCTTCGACGATGTGCGCCACCAGACCCGCCGCGCGCGAGATGACGGCGAAGCCGCGCATCACACCCGTGGCCACGCCGATTTCGCCCAGCAAGGCGGCCACGGCACCCGTTGCGTTGAGGGTGATGGCGCGGCCGGCAGCGGCATCGACGGCCGCGGACAGTTGCTCCAGCGCGCGGATCTTGTCGCCGGCGAGTTCGGGTTCGGCGCGCGCTAGCTCGAGCAGTTTGTAGGCGCGCGGGTCCACCGGTTTGTGCAGGTGGTGGCCAAACCCCGGCACGGGCTTCTTCAGGTTCTTGTGTTCCAGCGCGATGGCCGTCGCCTCGGCCTCGGGGTCGGCGGCGGCCGCGATGCGGTCGAGCAGGCGTGAGCAGTTCTCCATCGTGCCGACGAAGGAGCTGCCCACCGCCATCAGGCCTGCGGCAACGGCACCCTGCAGGTTCTCCGGGGCGCTCATGTAGATCAGGCGCGTGGTGATGGCGCTGGGCGTGAGGCCGTGCTCCATGAGCACGATGAGCACCGCGTCGGTGATGCGCAAATCCACGCCGCGGGGTTTGCGGTTGAGGATCTGCATCAGCATGACCTCGGTGAAGGTCTTCTGGCCCATCAGCTCGTCGACGAGGTTGGCGTCCCGGTAGTGCAGGCTGGTGAGCGTGTGGGTGCACAGGCGGGTGACGGGCGTGCCGGCAGGGGTGGTCATGGGGTGTCTTTCAGGCATCGCTGGCGGCAGCGGCGGACAGGGCGCGTTCGCGCACGGCGGTCTTGAGGACCTTGCCCACCGGAGAACGCGGCAGCATCTCGTAGAAGTGAATGTGTTTGGGCGTTTGTACCGGGCCCAAGCGCTCGCGCACGAAACGGATCAGTTCGGCTTCGGTGGCTTGCTGCCCAGGGCGCAGTTGCACGGCGGCCTGCACGGCCTCGCCCCACTTGTCGTCGGGAACACCGAAGACCGCGCACTCGTGCACCGACGGGTGCTGGCCCAAGGCGTTTTCCACGTCCACGGGGTAGACGTTGAAGCCACCGGTGATGACCATGTCCTTGAGCCGGTCCTTGAGGTAGAGGTAGCCGCGCTCGTCGATCAGGCCCCGGTCACCGGTGTGCAGCCAGCCGTCCACGATCGTTTCGGCGGTCTTCTCGGGCAACCGCCAGTAGCCGGACATCAGCAGGTCGCCCCGGGCCACCACTTCGCCCACCTGTCCCGGCGGCAACAGCTCGCCGTCGGGCGCCATGATGGCCACGTCGCTGAACCAGGTGGTGCGGCCCACCGACGCCCAGTTGCGCGGATCGTCGAAGTCTTCGGGGCGCATCGCGGTGAGGATCTGGGGCGCCTCGGTCTGGCCGTAGGTGGTGCCCAGCACCGGCCCGAAGAAGTCCCGCACTTCGCGAATCTTCTCGGGCGGCATGGGCGCGCCGCCGTAGATGAGGCGACGCAAGTGCGGGAAGTCCGCGCGCGACGCACCCGGCAGGGCCATCAGCATGTAGACCAGCGTGGGGGGCATGAAGCAGGCGGTGCCGCCGCGCTCCCTGAAAGCGGTTCGCACGGCTTCGGCACCCGCACCGGGCAGCACCACGTGGCAGCCCCCTTGGGCCAGGATGGGCAGGATGTAGGTGGATGTGCCGTGCGTGATCGGTGCCGCGACGATGTAGCGTTCGTGCTCGTCAAAGCCCCAGGCGTGGATCTGGTTGCTGATGTTGGCCATCCAGGCGCGGTACGTCTGCATCACGCCCTTGGGCAGGCCGGTGGTGCCACCCGTGAACTTGATGGCCTGCGTGGCCTCGGGCGGCAGGGACAAGGCGGGGCGCGGCGCACCGGCATGCCGCGCGCACAGCGCTGCGAGGCTGGGCGCGTCGGTGCCGTCCGCCGGGGAGCTGTCCATCGGGCCGCACAGAATGCGCGCGCCCGGTGCCCCCTCCAGCAGGGAGGTGCAGGCCGCGTCCATGACCAGGATGGAGGGTTGCGTGGCGTCGATGAGCCGGCGGATTTCCGGTGGGGTGCTCTTGGGGTTCAGTGGCACCCACACCTTGCCGCAGGCCAGCACGGCCAGCAGCGCCGCGATGTGCCCGGCACTGTTGCTCGCGCAAATGCCGACACGGCTTTGCGCGCCCGGGTCGATGGCGACGAGCCCCGCGGCGATGGCGGCCACCTGGTTGGCCAGCGCGGCGTAGGAGATGGCGCCGTCGGGCGCATCGATGGCGGTGCGCTCAGGCCAGCGTTGCGCGGCGCGCCAGAAGAAGTCGATGGGATGCATGCGCGGGGCTTTCCCTTATTCGGCTTTGGCGCCAGACAGTTTCACCACGTCCCGCCAGCGTTTGACCTCCGCCGCGGCGAAGCTGCGAAACGCCTCCGGCGTGCCGGGCGAGGGGGTGGCGGCGAGGTTCACCAGGCGTTCGCGAACGTCGGGGCTGGCCAGGACCTTGCCCAGCTCGGCGTTGATGCGGTTCACCACGGGCCGTGGCGTGCCCGCCGGCGCCGCGAGCCCGAACCACGACTGCACGTCGAAGCCGGGGAAGCCGGATTCCGCGAGCGTGGGCACGTCGGGCAGCAGGGGGGAGCGCTGGGCGCTGGTGATCGCGATCGCGCGCAGCTTGCCGCCCCTGACGTGGGGCAGGGCCGAGGGCGTGTTGTCGAACATGGACTGCACCTGTCCACCCAGCAGGTCGTTGATGGCGGGCGCACTGCCCCGGTAGGGCACGTGCAGCATGTTGATCCTGGCGGTCATCTTGAACATCTCGCCCGAGAGGTGGATGGACGAGCCGCTGCCCGACGACGCAAAGGTGATGCCTTGGGGCGAATCCTTGGCGAACTGCAAGTAGTCGGCCACGCTCTTGATGGGCAGCTTCTCGTTGACCACGAGGATGTTGGGGATCTTGGCCATCAGGCCGATGGGCTCGAAATCCTTCAAGGGGTCGTAACCGAGCTTGTCGTACAACGAGGCGTTGATGGTGTTGGCGATAGTGAAGACATAGAGCGTGTAGCCGTCGGCGGGCGAACGCGCGACCAGCTCGGCGCCGAGGTTGCTGTTCGCACCGGCGCGGTTGTCGATGACGATCGACTGGCCCAGTTGTTCACCGAGCTTGGGGCCGACGATCCGTGCGATGACGTCCGTCGCGCCGCCGGCGGCATAACCCACGACCAGCCGGATGGGCTTGTCGGGCCAGGCCGCGTTCTGGGCGTGCAGTGGCAGCGCCGTGCCGCAGGCGAAGGCAGCGGCAAGGGACAGCATCGCGCGGCGCGACGGGAAGTGAATGCTCATGGGGTGTCTCCTGGTTTCTGGCGATGTAAGGTTCGTCGCACACCTTCCATGAGGCGTTGTTGCACACGTCGGACATGCGCCAGCGACCCGGAAATTCTTGGATATGAGCACGTCAAGCACAAACAAAAACGTCCACCGGGTGGACGTTTCAAAACCGGCACGCGCGCCCTCCGCGGTGCGTCCGGAGCGGGCCGAGGACGCCAGCAGCCGCACACTGCAGCGCGGTTTGCACCTGCTGGACGCCGTGCTGGACAGCGGCCGGGACGGGCGGCGCGTGGTCGACCTGTGCCGTGCCACGGGGCTGGAGCGCGCCACGGTTCACCGCCTGCTGGCGACACTGATCGAGTGTGGTTACGTCGCCGCGCAGGGGCGATTTCGCTACGTCGCGGGGCCGCGCCTGTCGGTGCACGTCCAACGTGCAGCGCCCTCCGATCTGGCGGCGCGCCTTCAACCCGTGCTGGCCCGGGTGAGCGCGGCCTGTGGGGACGCGGCATTTGCCATCGTGCGGGACGGTGCGGCCTCTCACTGCATCGCGCGCCACGTGGGCACCCACCCGGTTCAGGTGCTCGTCATCCAGGTCGGCACGCGCCAGCCGCTTGGTGTGGGCGCCGCGGGGCTGGCGCTGCTCGCCGCCCTGCCCAACGAGGAAGTGGCCGCGGCCATTGCGGCCAACGCTCCCGACCTGGCGCGCTACGGCGGCATGACCGCGGACCGCATGAAGATCCTGGTGCGGTCCACGCGCGAGCGCGGCTGGTCCGTCATCGGCAACCACGCCACCCGCAATGTGCTGGCGGTGGGCATGGCGGTGCTGAACCGGGATGGCGCGCCGGCGGCGGCCATCAGCGTGGCCTCGATCTCCGAACGCATGCCGCGTGAGCGCCAGCAGTTGATCGCGCGCGCGATGCGCGAGGCGCTGGCGGCGTTGTTGCCCGATGGGCTGTAGCGGTACACCGCCAGCCTTGCCCTCAGCCCGCCACCATCTCGCTCTGAAAAAGGAAGCTGTCCGAATAGAAGAACGCCGGGTCGGCGCCCCGCGCCGCCAGCGCCTTCCTGGCGTCGCCAATCATGGCGGGTGAGCCGCAGAGGTAGAACGCGCAGTCGCCGAGTTCATCGCCCAGGTCCTCGATCACCGCCTGCTGCACGTGGCCGCGCCGGCCGCTCCAGCCCTCGCCCGCGCGCGAGAGCACCGGCACGTAGTGGAACTCGTAGAGGCCTTCGCCCCAGGCGCGGATCTGCGCGTCGAGGTACAGGTCGGCCTCGGTGCGCGCGCCCCAGTAAAGGTGCACCGGCGGGCAGTCCCCGTCGCCCTTGAGCGATTCGAGCATGGCCTTGAGCGGGGCCAGACCGGTGCCGGTGGCCAGCATCACGATGGGCCGGTAGTCCTGCGGGTGCAGGCAGAAGCTGCCCAGGGGCAGCTCCACCTCCAGGGCATCGCCGGCCTGCAGTTGCGCCAGTTCACCGTCGGTGAAGCGCCCGCCGGGGATGCGGCGGATGTGGAAGTCCACGCGCGCGCCGTCCGGGGCAGAGGCCATGGAGAAGCTGCGGTGGCCGCCCTCGGGCAGCTGCACGTTCATGTACTGGCCCGGGCGGAAGCGGAAGTCTTGCTCCACCGGCAGTTCCAGGCACAGCCGCGTGACGTCGCCGCACAAGGCCTCGACGCGGTCCACGCGCGCGAGCAGGCGCTGCGGCGGCGGCCCCAGGTCGGGCTCGACGCTCAGCACGAGGTCACCGCAGGCGCGCGCCTGGCAGAGCAGGGCCTGGCCGGCGGCGGCCTCTTCCTCGCTCAGGCCCATGGGCAGTTCGTCTTCGTACCGCACCGCTCCCTCGACGACGCGCACGCGGCAGGTGCCGCAGGCGCCGTTGCGGCAGTCGTAGGCGAAGGGCACGTCCTGGCGCCGCGCCGCGCTCAGCACGGCCTCGTCGCCCTCGGCGTCGAAGCAGTGGCCGGTTTCCAGCCAGGTGATGCGGTGGGCCATGGCGACGCTCCCGAGGGGATCAGTACTTCAGGTCGGCCTTGACCTGGACCTCCAGGCCCTGATCGGCCAGCAGGTCCTTCAGGGCCTGCAGCGCGGCGACGCCGCAGGCCGTGTCCTGCTCGCCATTGCCGCCGCTCAGGCCCACGCCGCCAACGACCTCGCCATTGACCACGATGGGAAAGCCACCGACGAAGACGGCGAACTTGCCGTCGAAGCTCCACTGGATGCCGAAGGCCTCGTTGCCGGGCAGGGCGGGGCCGTTGGGCGGGGTGTTGAACAGGTGGGTGGAGCGCTTGTGGCCCGCGGCGGTGAAGGCCTTGTTCCAGGCGATCTGCGGGCCGGTCACGCGCGCGCCGTCCATGCGCTCCAGAACCAGCGGGAAGCCGCCTTCGTCGGTGATGCACACGGTTTCGGGCACGTTCAGGGCCTGGGCCTTTTCCAGGGCGGCGGCGGCCATGCGGCGCGCTTCGGGCAGTTGCAGCTTGAGGGCGGATTTCATGTCTGGGCTTTCGTTCTTTGGAGGGGGGGCGGGCGCTGCGGCGCTCACAGGCCGCGGTAGACGACCTTGGTCTGGGTGAAGAACTCCAGGCCCACGCGGCCGGACTCGCGGAAAGTGGAGGTGCTGGAGTTCTTCATGCCGCCGAAGGGCGCGTTCACCAGGTTGCCGGTGGTGGTGCGGTTGATCTTCACCGTGCCCGACTGGATCTCGTTGGCGAAGTCGTGCATGTAGCGCGGGTTGCGCGTGGCGATGGCGGCGGACAGGCCGTACTCGCTGTCGTTGGCCATGGCCATGGCCTCGGCGAAGTTGTCCGCCTCGATCACGGCGATGACCGGGCCGAAGATCTCTTCGCGCGCGATGCGCATGGTCTGCGTCACCTTGTCGAACACGGCCGGCGTCACGTAGTAGCCCTTGTCGTAGACGCCGCCGCTCAGTCGCTCGCCGCCGCAGAGCAGTCGCGCTTCCTGGCGGCCGATGTCGAGGTAGCGCAGCACGGTTTCGAGCTGCTTCTCGGTGGCCAGTGGGCCCAGGTCCATGCCGCTCTGGTGGCCGGGGCCGATCTTGAGCGTCTTCACGCGCTCGACGAGCTTGTGGGTGAAGGCCTCTTTCACGGCCTTCATCACGATCACGCGGCTGGTGCCGGTGCAGGCCTGGCCGGTGAGCGAGAAGCCGCCCTTGATGGCGAGTTCGACGGCGTGGTCCAGGTCGGCGTCTTCCATCACGATCAGCGGGTTCTTGCCGCCCAGCTCCATCTGCAGCCGCGTGGTGAGGTGCACGGTGCGGTGGATGTGCATGCCGGCCTGCGTGGAGCCGGTGAAGGAGATCGCGCGGATCGACTTGGACGTGGTGATGATGGGACCGACATCGCCGGCGCGGCCGGTGATGTAGTTGATGACGCCCTTGGGGATGCCCGCCTCGATCAGCGCCTCGACCAGGCGCAGGCCGCTCAGTGGCGCGTCCGACGAAGGCTTGAAGACGATGGTGTTGCCGGTGATCAGCGCGGGCGCGATCTTGCGCGCCGGGATGGAGGCCGGGAAGTTCCAGGGCGAGATGACGGAGACCACGCCCAGCGGCTCGCGCTGGCTGTAGACCATCAGGTTGCCGTCGTCCTGCGGGTAGGTCTCGCCGCCGAAGGTCTGGCCTTCGATGGCGTAGAAGCGGAAGGTCTGCGCCGCGCGCAGGAATTCGTCCTTGCCGAGCGCGACCGACTTGCCTTCCTCGCGGCTGAGCTCTTCGCCAAAGCGCTGCGCGTTCGCCTCCAGGTAGTCGGCGGCCTTGTTCAGCAGCTTGGCGCGCTGGCTCGGCGAGGTCTTGCGCCAGGTCTCGAAGGCGGTGGCGGCGGCGTTGACCGCGTCCTCCGCGTCCAGCGCGGAGGACGCCTGGAAGCGGCCGACGATCTCGTCGGTGTTGGCCGGGTTGCTGTTGTCGAAGGTGCGTGCGCTGCGGCACTTCACCCATTGGCCGTCGATGTGGTTCAGGAACTCCTCCACCGGCCGGCCCTGGGCGTTGATCTCGGTGAGGAAAGCTTCGACTGTCGTGCTCATGGTGCGGAGGTTCCGATGAAGGAAGAAGGCGATTGCAGGTAGTCGCCCAGGCAGCGCGCGAACGCCTGTGGGTGGGTGAGTTGCGGAAAGTGGCCCGCACCGGCCAGCACGTGGCGCCGGGCGCGCGGCGTGGCCGCGGCCAGCCGGTCCACGCCGGGCCCGAAGGCGGCGGGGCTGCGCTCGCCCTGGGTGAGCAGCACGGGCAGGGGGCTGTTGGCGAGCAGTTCGGGTGACAGCGCGAGGCGTTCGGGATCGCGCGACTGGTCGAGCCAGGTGGCGGCGTTCGCCACCCAGGTGGCGCGCAGGCGGGCGTCCATCACGTCCTCCCAGGGCTGGCCGGTGAGCGCCACCTCTTCGGCGAAGACGCGCGCGCCGCGCGCCGCGTCGCCGGCTTCGATGAGCGCGGCCGCGCGGGCCATGGCCTCGCGTGCGGCGCGCGCCAGCGGGGCGTGTTGCGCGCTCTCGCCGAGCACACCGAACAGCGGCGGCTCATGCAGGCACAGGCTGGCCAGGCGTTCGGGGTGCCGCGCGGCGTACAGCAGGGCCACACAGGCGCCATAGGAATGGCCGACCAGGTGCACCGGCCCCTGGCCGAAGGCGCCGATCACGCGGTGCAGGTCGGCCACGTCCTGGCTGATGTGGCCCTGGCCGTCGGGCACCGTGCTGCCGCCATGGCCGCGGCGGTCATGCGCCACCACGCGCCAGCGGCTGGACAGGATGGCGGTCACGGCGTCCCAGGCGCTGTGGTCGTCCCAGGAGCCGTGTACGAGGACGATGGTCTCGCCCTGGCCGGCAATGCCGACCTGCAGCTCGACCTCGTCCAGGGACAGGCGGTGGTGGTTCATGCGGGTTGACCGGGTTTGGCGGGCCGTGTCGCGGCCCGCCAAGGCCTTCAGGCTGCGTGGGCCAGTTCCGGCTGCTGCTTCAGGCCGGGCGCGACGTAGTCGTTGTAGAGCGCGGTGGTGTAGAGCAGGCGCATCTCGGCGCCGATCTCGCAGATGCGCAGGCAGCGCTTCTGCAGCTCGACCGTGTTGGCGTGCTCCAGCACGATCTGGTAGCCGCGCTCGCCGTGGATCTCGTCGGAGACGATGTGCAGGTCGAAGAACTCGACTTCCTCGTCGGTGAAGCCGTACTTCTCGCGCAGCGTGGGCGTCTGCTTGCGGTAGATGGAGGGCACCTGCGATTCCAGGCCCACCACCAGGCCGGCCACGGCCACCACGGGGTCTTCGCGCATGGCCACGGCGTAGCACCAGCTCTGCAGCGCGCGCGTGGTGGCGTTCATGTTGTCGGGATCGACGATGCGCTCGCGCGTGGTGCCGCAGGCTTCGCCGAAGCGGATCAGCAGGTCGGTGTGGCGGTCGCCGCCGATTTCCTCTTCATACATGTTGGCCAGCAGGAAGTCCTTCGCCTCGGTCATGTGGTCCGGCGTGCGGGCGTACAGGTAGCCCAGGTAGTCGGCGAAGGGGCCGACGTAGTGGTAGTGGTTCTCGGCCCAGCGCGCGAGGTGCTCGCGCGAGAGCGTCCCGCCGGCCCAGGCCAGGCTGAAGGGGGACTGGTTGGCGCTCTTGCCCTTGATGGCGTTTTCGAGGGCGCTGCGGAATTGATCTCGGCTGAGCAGTTGGGACATGTCGGGCTCCTGGTGGGGTGAAGGGGGACACCGGGATCGGGGCGGGCGTGCGTCCGATTGGCGTATACAGTATACATAGAGGTCGATTTCAAGGCCAAAACCAGTGAAAGAGGCGGGGAAATCGGTGTCCTCGTCAAAAGTATACTGTATACTTTCACGAAGATTCAAGCCTCCGCAACGCCCGACATGCCCATCGTCACCTTCCACAAGAACGGCCAGACCTACCGCGACGAGGTGGCGCCCAAGACCAATCTGGTGGTGCGCGCGGGCATCAAGGCCTACCCCTATCCGCACCTTCAGTACCAGTGCGGCATGGGCAAGTGCGCCACCTGCGCCACGCGCGTGCTGGCCGGTGCCGAGCACCTGCCCCCGCCCAACTGGAAAGAAAAGAAGCAGCTCGGCGATCGCCTGGAGCACGGCTGGCGCCTGACCTGCCAGCTCTGGATCGAGCACGACATCGAGCTTTTGCAAGAGTGATGCCGAGGACCCGCCCATGAGCACCTACGTGATCCTGACCAGCAAGCCGGGCCACTTCCGCACCGAACCGGGCGATGGCCTGGTGCCGGTCGAGGCCTGGGACTACCACTGCGACGGCCGCGTGCGGGCCCGCTTCCTGGTGGCCGAGCTGCCCGCGCCCACCCGCGTGCGCGTGATCGACGACAGCGGCCACGGCAGCGTCAATTCGGTTCCGTCCAAATTCCTCGAGTCCTTCGCGGACCTCGAATCGGCGCGCCGCGAACTGCGCGCACTGTGCAGCTACGGCAGCACGCAGGCCGAGCTTCGCCCCCGGGACCCCGCCGCCTTCAATACGCCATGACGATCAGCATCACCTTCATCAGCAATGACAACAAGCTCGTCAGCGCGCCGGACAACAGCAACCTGCTGCGCGTGTCGCTGCGCGAGAAGGGCGGCATTCCCTTCAAGTGCGGCGGTGGCCTGTGCGGCACGTGCAAATGCCGCATCGAGCAGGGCCTGGACAACACCGACGAGGTGAAGGCCAAGGAGCGCAAGCACCTCAGCGACGAGGACCTGGCCGCCGGCTACCGCATGGCCTGCCAGACCTTCGTGAAGGGCGACATCGCCGTGTCCTGGTGAGCGCCATGGACTGGCTGTCCACCGACCTCGTGCAAGGCGTGAGCGGCCTGCACTACCTGGCGGCCGGTGTGCTGGTGCTCGTCGGTGCCTGCCTGCAAGGCGTCAGCGGCCTGGGCTTCGCGATGTTCAGCGCGCCGCTGGCCGCGATGTGGTTTCCCGAACTGGTGCCGGGCCCGCTGCTGGTGCTGAGCTGTCCGCTCGCCCTGATGGGGGGCCTGCGCGACCGCGACGCGATCGAATGGCGCCTGGCCGGCACGGCCGTGGCCGGGCGGCTCGGTGGCACGGTGCTGGCCGCCGCCTGCCTGCTGCTGCTGTCGGTGCAGACGCTGTCGCTGCTGTTCGCCCTGCTCATCCTCACCGGGGTGAGCCTGAGCCTCACGGGCTGGCGCGTCATGCCCACGCGGCGCAACATGGCCATGGCCGGCGTGGCCTCGGGAATGATGGGCACCATCACCTCGGCCGGCGCGCCGCCCTTTGCGATCGCCATGCAGCACATGGGCGCGGCGCAACTGCGCGGCACCTTCGGCGCCATCTTCTTCATCGGTTCCGCGGTGTCGATCACGGTGCTCACCGTGGTCGGTCGCATGGGCGCGCACGAGTACCTGCTCAGTGCCCTGCTCATGCCCTGGATGTTCGTGGGCTTCTTCGCCTCCAACCCGATCAAGCGCTTCGTGCCCGCGCCCTTCGTGCGCAAGATGCTGCTCGGCATGGCGGCGATCGGCGCCATCGTCGTCCTGCTGCGCACCCTGTCCGCCCTCTGAGTCCTTCGAGCCCATGCAACACATCACCGACGCCCTGGTCGACGCCACCATCAGCCCCGAGGACGCGCAGGCCGCGCTCGAAGACGCCTTCGCGCGCTTCGGCCGCGGCGAGGCCGCGATGCAGGCGCGCGTGCGCACCGAGGCCGGTGGCGTGAAGCTCTCGACCCTGGGCGCCGTGGTGCCGGGGCAGGGCGTGGTGGGCGCCAAGGTCTACACCACCATCCAGGGGCAGTTCACCTTCGTGATCCTGCTGTTCGCTGCGGACGATGGCCGCGCGCTCGCGTCCTTCGACGCCGGCGCCATCACGCGCCTGCGCACGGCCGCCTGTTCGGTGATCGCGGCGCGCCACCTGGCGCGCGCCGACGCGCGCGTGATGGCCCTGTACGGTGCCGGCGTGCAGGGCCGCATGCACGCGCTGCAGATGGCGCGCGCCTTTCCCTTGCACGAGATCCGCGTGAGCGATCCCTATGCACCGCCCACGCTGGCCGAGGAACTGCAGGCCGCCTGCGGGGTGCCGGTGCGTCTGGCCGCGCCCGAGGCCGCGGTGGAGGGCGCCGACATCGTGGTCACCGCCTCGCGCTCCACCACGCCGCTGTTCCGTGGCGAACAGCTCGCGCCCGGCAGCTTCGTCGCCGCCATCGGCTCCAGCCTGCCGCACACGCGCGAGCTCGACGACGCGGCGCTGCGCCGCGCCGCGACCATCGCCGTGGAGTGGAAACCACAAAGCCTGCAGGAAGCGGGCGACCTGGTGCTGGCCGCTCCCGGCGTGCTGGACCCGTCGCGCATCGTCGAACTCGGTGAACTGGTGGCCGGCCTCAAGCCCGGTCGCCAGGACCCGCAGGCGATCACGCTCTACAAGTCGGTGGGCGTGGGTCTGGAAGACGTGGCCTTGGCCGGCTTGGTGTGGCAGCGCCTGCGCTAGGGCTCCATTTGCGCCGCGTTGTACACGTGGCGCATGGCCAGCAGCGACGCGAGTTCCGCGTCGCCCTTGATCACCGCGCGCAGGATCGCGGCGTGTTCGTCCCAGTTCTGTTGGCCGCGCGTGCGGTTGAGCGGGGCGAAGATCAGCGCGGTGCGGTCGCGCAGCGAGCGCATGAGCTCCTGCAGCACCGAGTTGGCGGCGATGCTGCCCAGCGCGTCGTGGAAGCGCTGGTTCATTTCGAGCAGCGCGGCCTGGTCGTCGCTGTCGATCATGCGCGTGCCTTCGGCCAGGATGCGCTCCATCTCGGCGATCTGCTTCGCGTCGTGGCGCTGCGCCGCGAGCTTGGCGTTGAGGCCTTCGAGCGTGGCGCGCACCTCCACGAGTTCGCGCACCTGCTCGGGCGAGAAGGCCGTGACCGAGGCGCCCCGGCGCGGCTCGATGGTGACCAGGCCCTCGGCCGCGAGCTGGCGAAGGGCCTCGCGCACCGGCATGCGCGAGACGCCGAGTTCGTCCGAGAGCCGGCTCTCCACCAGGCGCTCGCCCGGCGGGATGGTGCCGCCCATGATGCGCTCGCGCAGTGCGTCGACCACCAGCGTCGTCAGCGGCGAATGGCTTGCCCCCAGCGAGGTTTCCTTGCGTGGCAGGTTCATGGTGTGGGCGTCGCTCCGTATTGCGCGTGGCTTCGGGGCGCGGCAGCGCCGGTGCGAAGCCGGCCGATTCTATGCGAGCGACCCGCCCGGGCGGGTCGCCGCAGGCCTGGCGCCTTCCCACGGCAGGGGCTTGATTCTGCTGGCCTGTCCGTGATCTTCAAACCTTTCCCATCCCCCTCGACATGACACCTGATCTGCTCTTCTGGCTTCCGTTCTATCTCGCGCTGGGCACCGTCGGCGGCTTCGCGGCCGGCCTGCTCGGCATCGGCGGCGGCATGCTCTTCGTGCCGCTGCTCACCTGGCTGTTCGAGGCCCAGGGCTTCGCGCGCGAGAGCCTCGTGCACCTGGCGCTGGGCACCTCGCTGACGGTCATCGTGTTCACCTCCATCTCGAGCGCGCGCACGCACCACGCCAAGGGCAATGTGGACTGGTCCATCGTGCGCGGCATCGCCCCCGGCATCGTGCTGGGCGGCCTCGTTGGCGGCTGGCTGGCCAGGCAACTCAATACCACGGTGCTGGCCAGCGTGTTCGCGGTGTTCGTCAGCTACTCGGCGCTGCAGATGTTCCTGAACGCCAAGCCCAAGCCCACGCGCCAGTTGCCGGGCGCGCTGGGCTTGTTCGGCGTGGGCAGCTTCATCAGCGGCCTGTCGCAACTCGTGGGCGCGGGCGGCGGCTTCCTGTCGGTGCCCTTCATGACCTGGTGCAACGTGAACATGCACCGCGCGGTGGGCACCTCGGCCGCGCTGGGCCTGCCGATCGCGGTGATGGGCGCCCTGATGTTCTTCGTCGTGGGCCGCGGCGCGAGCGGCCTGCCGGCGGGCAGCCTGGGCTTCATCTACCTGCCAGCCTTCCTGGGCATTCTGGTGCCGGCCGTGCTGATGGCGCCGGTGGGCGCGCGCCTGGCGAGCCGTTTGCCGGTCGCCACGCTCAAGCGCGTGTTCGCGGGCTTCCTGTTCGTGCTGGCGGCAAAGATGGTGCACTCGGCGTTCCTGCATTGATGGCGCGAAAAAAAAACCGCGACCAGGGGTCGCGGTGAATGCCCTGATGCGAGGGCTCCAAAGGAAGAAATCGTCGTGTGAAGAACCGGACGGGGGGTGGATCAGACCCCCCGGGGCGCTCTGCATCAGAACAGGTGGTACATGCCCAGGCCCAGCACGCTGCCGTCCTGGTCGGCGGCGCCCGGCGTCTTGATGGTGTTGGCGCGGTAGCCGCCGTACAGCGTGGTGCGCTTGCTCAGGCTGTAGAAGGCCGCCACGCTCCAGCCGGTGCGCTTGACGTCCGGCGCGCCGGGCGCCACGGTGGTGACGAGCTTGCCGGTGTAGTTGGCGTCGCCCACGAAGCCGGTGACCGAGCCTTTCGATTCCGCGATGCCGCCCGACAGCAGCCAGCCGCCGCCCAGAGGCACGTCCGCGGCCAGGGCCCATTCCTTCGTGTCGTCGGCGCCGTAGGCCACGCGGCCGTAGCTGGCCAGCAGCTTGGCGGGGCCGAAGTCGTAGGAGCCGTTGACGCGCGTGAACTTGATCGCCGTCGCATCGCCGGTGGCCTTCTCGTTCTGGAACGCCACGCCCGCGAACACCGGGCCGCCGACGTACTTCACGTGCACGCTGCTGATCGAGCCCGCGCCGGTGGTGGCGGTCTTGTTCTCGCCCGTGCCGTAGCTCACCACGCCGCTGAAGCCGCCGAAGTTGGGCGTGGCGTAGTAGACGCCGTTGTTCGGCGCGTCGCGGTACGAGGTGCTCAGCCAGGCGCCCTGGTTGGGCGCCAGCACGGAGTTCTTGGCCGCCAGCGCCGTGCCGCTGATGTCGTCGAAGGCGCTCCAGGCCTTGCCGAAGCGCAGGTCGCCAAAACCGCCGGACAGGCCGACCCAGGACTGGCGCGTGAACGACAGGCCGGGCGCCCCGCCGTTGTCCATGGCGAAGCCCGATTCGAGCTGGAAGTTGGCCTTGTAGCCGCCGCCGAGGTCTTCGCTGCCCTTGAAGCCGAAGCGGCTTTCGTAGACGCCGCTGCTGTCGAGCTTGCTCATGCGCAGGCCCGTGGCGGGGTTCTTCTGGCTCGAGAGGTACATGTCCGCCAGGCCGTAGAGCGTGACGCTGGATTGCGCCATGACCGCGCCGGTGGACAGGGTGGCGCAGGCGAGCAGGATGCTTTTTTTCATATGGGTGGGGAGGTGAGGGGAGTGGTGGGGAGGGAGATTCAGAACAGCGCCACCGCGAGCGCGGTGGAGGCGGCCAGGCCGATGAGCACGGGCAGCGCGAGCACGCGCACCAGCTCGGTCACCGAAACGCGCGCGAAACCGGCCACGGCGATCAGCGAGGACCAGGCGATCAGCGTGCCGCCGCCGGTCCAGATGGCGCCCATCTGACCGATCGCGGCGAGCGTGGTGGCGTCGATGTTGGAGACCGGGCCCAGGGCACCGGCGAGCGCGCCGGTCAGCGGCAGGCCGGAAAAGCCCGAGCCGTCGATGCCGGTGACCATGCCCACGATCAGCAGGCCGAAGGCCACGAACAGCGGGTTGTGCGGGATCCAGTCCTGCGCGCTGCGCACCAGATCGAACAGCAGGCTGGGGGTCTGGCCGGCGTCGCCGCCGAAGATGGCGGCCGCGGTCTCGCTGGCGCCCAGGAAGAAGAAGCCCGCGATCGGCAGCACCGAGCCCATGGCGCGGAAGGCGAACACGAAGCCTTCGGTGATGTGGTCGGCGCTGGCCTCCAGCATCTGACGCGCGCCCTTCATGGCGTAGGTGGCGCAGATCATCAGCAGCGCGGCGGCGCCGCCCACCAGCGAGGCGCCGGCCCCGCCCTTGAAGTCACCCAGCGGCACGCCGAGCTTGGGCAGCACCATCAGCACGATGACGGTGAGGAACACCAGCGGCGTGACGATGGCGAACAGCTTGGACCACTTGAAATCGTCGGCCGGCACGCTCTGCAGCTCGCGCTTGAGGTCCTGGCTGGTCACGGGCTGGTGCTCGCGGCTGGTGCCCTGGGCGATCTCGGCCTTGTGGGCCGTGCCCTCATGCTCGTGCGCGGCCAGCTCGCCCTTGACGGCGAGTTCCTGCCAGCGCTCCAGGTGCAGCGGGCTGGCCGGCTGGAACTTGCGGCGGTGGAAGAGGAAGATCAGCACCAGCGCGACCAGGCCGGTGATGAGGGACAGCGCCAGCGCACGGTCGGCGATCACCGCCGCCGCCGCGCCCGCGGCCTTGGCGCTGATGCCGGGGGCCACGCCGATCACGTAGTCGGACGACAGCGCCATGCCCTGGCCGGCCACGGCGATGGCCGCCGCGCCCACGATGGGTGGCAGGCCCGCCGCGATGGCCGCGGGCAGCAGCACCGCGCACACCAGCGGCACCGCGGGTGTGGGCCAGAAGAACAGCGAGATGAAGTAGGTGATGGCCGCCAGCAGCAGGTAGGACACCGGGCCGTTCTTCATCAGCAGGCGGAAGGGCCGCACCATCAGGATGTCGGACTTCAAGGCCTTGAGGGCGTTGAGCAGCGCCGTCATCAGCGCGATCACCAGGAAGATGTTGAACAGCTCCTTGGCGGCCACCAGGCTGGCGCTGTAGATGCTGCCCACGCCGGCCAGCGGGTTGCCGGTCCAGGCCAGGCCGACGAGGAAGGTGGCCGCGATCGAGGGCACCAGCACGTTCGCGCGGAACACCATCGTCACGATGATGCTGATCACGCCGAGCAGGTACATCCAGTGCGCCGCTGTGAGGGTTACGTTGGAATCCATGGGGTTTGTCCGTGGGTGGGTGGTGAGGTCAATGTCGGGGGCGGCAGGATCGTATACAGAATACTGTTAAGGCGAGCTCAGGGTTTTCCCATGCTGTTCACGTCTGAGAAATCCCCTTTTCGGTGCGAGAAAGCCCGCAATCGGGGCGATTCAAGGGACGGTCGGCCAGTTCTGTCGCCATTTTGGATACGGTATACATACTGCGCCGGGCCAGATGCATGCTTCGTGCCAGGCGCCGCGCAAGGGCCGCGTCGGCGTGCGCAGGTGGCGTCGGGCGGAGGCAGCGGCCAGGGAAGGAGGTATCTCTCAGCCCCGTCCGTCTGTTTGTATACTGTATTCTCTGAACAGGAGAGCCTATGCAAGACAAGCCGATGCCGCATGCCGTTCGCGGAGAGGCGGCCATGGTCGCGAGTGGCCACCCCCTGGCGGCGCGTGCCGCGGCGGACCTGTTGTCGCGCGGCGGCAGCGCGGTCGATGCGGCGATTGCGGCGGATGCGGTGATGGGCGTCGTCGAGCCCATGGCCACCGGCATTGGCGGTGACCTGCTGGCCATGCTGGTCCCGCCGGGTGCCGCTCCCCGCAGCTACAACGGCTCGGGCCGTTCACCCCTGGCGTTCGACGCGGCGCTGCTGGCGCCGCTTCCCGGCGGGCGCCTGCCCGAGCGCCACGTGCACACCCTGACCGTGCCCGGCGCCGTGCGTGGCTGGCACGACCTGCACCGCGAATACGGCCGGCTGCCGTGGCGCGACCTGTTCGCGCCCGCGATCACCGCGGCGCGCGACGGTTTCCCGGTGGGCGCGGTGGCCGCGCGCGAGTGGGCCCTGTTCGAGCCCGTGATCGCCAGCGACCCGGTGAGCGCGGCCCTCTACCGCGCGGGGGCCACGCCGCGCGCGGGTGAATCCTTCCGCAACCCCGAGTTGGCCGCCACGCTGGCCGCCATCGCCCACGACGGCCCCGACGCCTTCTACAAGGGTGCGCCCGCCGCCGCCGCCGAACAGGCCAGTCGCGCGCGCGGCGGCGTGCTGGCCGCGAGCGACTTCGCCGTCCATGAGGGCGAGTTCTGCACCCCCTTGCGCGCGCGTTTCCGTGGCCTGGAGGTGCTGGAATGCCCGCCGAACACCCACGGCCTGTCGGTGCTGCACGCCCTGCAGGCGCTGGATGCCTTGCCGCTCGACCCCGAGGACGCGCGCACGCCGCTGGACATGGTGCGCTGCATGGGTGAGGCCATGGCCCATGCCAAGCGCGTCGTCGCCGACCCGGCCGGCAACACCGTGTGCACCGTGGTGGTGGATGCGCAGGGCTTCGCCATCACGCTGATGAGCAGCGTGTTCAAGCGCTTCGGCAGCGGCATCGGCGTGCCGGGCGCGGGCTTCGCCCTGCAGAACCGCGGCTTTGGCTTCGCAGCGCCGGGCCAGCTCAATGGCGCGGCGCCGGGCAAGCGCCCGTACCACACGGTGGTGCCGGGTGCGGCGCTGCGCGATGGCGCGTTCCACGCCGGCTTTGGCGTGGTGGGCGGCGCCATGCAGCCACAAGGGCAGGTGCAGATCCTGGTGCGCCTGGCCGCCTGGGGGCAGGAGTTGCAGCAGGCCATCGCCGCGCCGCGCTGGCGCCTGGAAGGCGAGCGGGCGCTGGCGATCGAAACCGGCACGCCCGAGGCCGTGGTGCGCGCGCTGCGCGAGGCGGGCTACACGGATCCGGCGGGTCAGGGCGAACTGGGCGGGCGCAGCGACTTTGGCGGGGCGCAGGTGGTGCAACGTGCGCCGCAAGGCCACCTGCTCGGGGGCAGCGACCCGCGCAAGGACGGGGTGGCGCTGGCCTGCGAGTCCGTGCGGCGCTGAAAGCGCTTGAGGGCTTTGGGGGTGGAGGCTTCACTCACCCCTGCCCCGCGTACGCACCGCCCCCCTCCTGCAGCCGGAAGAACCCCACCACCTCCGCCAACCGCGCCGCCTGCATGCGCAGGCTCTCCGCTGCCGCCGCGCTTTCCTCCACCAGCGCGGCGTTCTGTTGCGTGGCCTGGTCGAGCTGCACGATCGCGGTGTTCACCTGGCCGATGCCCTCGGTCTGCTCGCCGGTGGCGGCGCCGATCTCCGAGATCAGGTCGGTCACGCGGCGCACCTGGCCCACGATGTCGTCCATCGCGGCGCGCGCGTCGCCCACCAGGCGCGCGCCGGACTCCACCTTGCTCACGCTGGCACCGATCAGGCCCTTGATCTCCTTGGCCGCTTCGGCGCTGCGCTGCGCGAGGTTGCGCACCTCGCCGGCCACCACCGCGAAGCCGCGGCCCTGTTCACCGGCGCGCGCCGCTTCCACGGCGGCGTTGAGCGCCAGGATGTTGGTCTGGAAGGCGATGCCATCGATGACGCCGATGATGTCGCCGATCTTCTGGCTGCTGGCCTGGATGTCCTGCATGGTCGCCACCACCTGGCCGACCACCTCACCGCCCTTCATCGCGGCGGAGCTGGCGGAGGTGGCCAGTTGCGTGGCCTGTCGCGCCGTGTCGGCGCTGTTGCGCACCGTGGCGGTCATCTGCTCCATCGACGCGGCGGTTTCCTGCAGGTTGCTGGCCTGCTGCTCGGTGCGGGTCGACAGGTCGGCGTTGCCGGTGGCGATCTGCGCGCTGCCGCTGGCGATGCCGTCGCTGCCCTGGCGCACGTCGCCGACGATGCGCACCAGGCTCTCGTTCATGGCCTTGAGCGCGACCTGCAGCTCGCCGAGCTCGTCGCGGCGCGTGACGGCGACGCTGGAGCGCAGGTCGCCCGAGGCCACGGTCTGGGCCACGCCCACCGCCTCGCGGATCGGCACCACGATGGAGCGCGTGATCAACACGGCCAGCAGCAGCGCCGCCACCACGGCCACAGCGCTGCTGACGATCATCGTGTTGCGGTTGCTGGCGTAGCCCGCTTCCGAGGCCTTCACTTCGTTCGCGGCCTGAGTGGCGGCGTAGGCCAGGTAGTCGTGGCTGGCCTTCACCAGGGCATTGAGCAGCGGGCGGCAGTCCGACGCCATGCGCTGCACGGCGCTTTCGCGATCGCCCTTGACGGCGCGGTCCAGGATGTCCAGCGCCACCGGTCCGTACTTCGCCTCCACGGCCACGAGTTCGTCGAACAGCCGACGCTCCGACGCGGTGGCGTGCTCGTCGGCGTCCAGTGCCTGGCGCAGTTGCTTGAAGCCCTCGACCACCTGGCCATGGGCTGCGACGGTGGCGTTCTTCTCGTGCTCTCGGGCGGCGGGGTCGTTCACGAGCACCAGGTTGCGCACACCGATGGCGCGCGCGTTCGCGGCGTCGAGGATGTTGTTGGCCAGCGAGACGCGGTGCGAGGCTTCACCCACGTATTGAGTGAAGGTGGCGTGCTCTTGTCTGAGCGCGCGCACCGACAGCGCGGCCACCGCGAGCACGAGAACCGCGAGCAACATGAACCCGGCCAGCAGCCGGGCCTTGACGGACAGATGATCGAGGCCCATGCATTGCCTCCCTTCCCTGATGAAATTGATGATTGGCGGCTTCACGGATCGCTTGGGATTCCGTGTCAGCCATATCGACGCACCGATGTGGGGATTTCACGTCTGGCGACGGCCGGTCACGGGCTTGTCACATTGGTTTTCACAGGCGAGGGCAAGGCCGGCGAAATGTGGACTTTCGAGGGGCGGTCCTTCCGGTCGTCGCGGCCTTAAGGAACGGGCTGGCAGGGCACCCGGAACAGTGGCGCGATGAGCGCGCCGGCGCGCCGCGTGGCCGGCGCCAGGGCCAGCGCCAACACCGCCCAGTCCAGCGGCATCTGAGCGGCGCTGCGCCAACCGACGGCGCACAACAGCAGGGCCAGCAGGGCGGCGCCCGCCAGCGCCAGGCCGGCGGCCGTGGCCCGGTGTTCCAGGCGGGCCAGGGCGCCCATCGAGCGCGCGGTCATGGCGCTCTCCGCCGCGCTTCGAGGATCAGGTTGAACGGCGTCTCGGCGGCCCGCCGCAAGTGCGCGAAGCCGGCCTGTCGGAACACCTCGGCCAGGCGCTTCTGGCCGGCCTGCGCGCCCAGCACCAGTTGCCCGCCTTCCGAGATGGCGTGCGCGCAGCAGATGGTGGTGGAGGCCGAGTAGTACAGGCGCGCCACGGTGTCGCGGTTGTCTTCAGGCCGGTCCTTCGCGTAGGGCTCGACAAGCATCACCGTGCCGTCCTCGGCCAGCACCTCGCCCGCGCGCCGCGCGGCGGCCACCGGGTCGCCCAGGTCGTGCAGGCAGTCGAAGAAACACACCAGGCCGAAGCCGCGCGCGGGCACCTGGGTGGCGCTGGCCCGTTCGAATGCGACACGGTCGGCCACGCCGGCCGCTTGGGCGTGGCGGCGCGCCTGTTCGATCGAGTCCTCGTGCACGTCGTAGCCGAAGAAGCGAGAGCGCGGAAAGGCCTGCGCCATCAGCACCGTGGAATGGCCGTGGCCACAGCCCACGTCGGCCACGTCGATGCCCTGCTGCAGGCGATCGACCACGCCGTCCAGCGCGGGCAGCCACTGCGGCACCAGGCTGGCGCGGTAGCCGTTGCGGTAGAAGGCGGCCACGCCGCAGGCCAGGCGCTGGTCGTGATCGCCCCAGGCCACGCCTTGCCCGGTGCGAAACGCTTCCAGCGTGCGCGGCTCGTCGGCCCACATCGAGGCCGGCACGTTCCAGGCCGGAGGGACGAAGACCGGGCTGCTCTCATCGGCCAGCACCAGGGCCTGCTCGGGCGCGAGTTCGTAGGTGTCGCTCAGCGCGTGGTGGTCCACGTAGCCGGCGGCCGCCTGCGAGTTCAGCCACTCGCTCACGTAGCGCGTGGCGCAGCCGGTGCGCTTGGCCAGCTCGCGCGCGCTCAGCGGCCCGGCACCGGCCATGGCCTTGTACAGGCCCAGGCGGTGGCCCAGGCTGACCATCACGCCGCCATAACCGGCGGCCAGATCGTCCATGGCGCGTTGCACGAAGCGCTCCAGGCGCGTGTTGTCGATGACGGGGGCGTCCATACGGGGTCTCCTTGTGTGCCCTGGCAGGCAGCGGGTTGGGGTGACGCCATGGTTCCCGTCCGGGCGCCCGCGCGGCAGTGGCGAACGCGCCCGAAAACGGTTCGTTCGTGCCACCGGGTCGCTGCACGTCTGTTCACCGGTCCACAATCGCGCCGCATGGACACCCCGGTTTCCCCGACACGCCCCGCCTTGCACGTGAGCCTGGTGGCGCTGCCCGAGGCGGCTGCTGCCACGCTGTTCGGCATCCATGACGTGATGAACGCCTTCGCGCTCATGGGCGGGCCGGGCACCCCACTGGGGGCCGGGGCGCCGTTCGAGATCGAGATCGTGGGTGAGCGCGCCGGCCCGCTGGACCTGGTGAGCGGCGTGCCCGTCACCATCCGGCGCGGTGTCGATCAGGTCGACAGCACCGACATCGTCATCGTGCCCTCGGTGGTGGTGCGCGGCGATGGCTGGGTGAAGGACCGTTACCCGGGCCTGGTGCGCTGGGCGCGCGCCATGCACGAGCGCGGCGCGCTGCTGTGCTCGGCGTGTTCGGGCATTTTCCTGCTGGCCGAGACGGGCCTGTTCGACGGCCGCGACGCCACTGTGCACTTCGGCTACGCGCGCAGCTTCGCCGCCACGCACCCGAAGGTGCCGATCCACCCCGAGCGCGTGCTCGTCATCTCGGGCCAGCGCGAGGAACTCATCTCCAGCGGCGCGTCCACCACCTGGCACGACATGGTGCTGTACCTCATCGCGCGCCACGCGGGCGCCACCGCCGCGCAGGAGGTGGCGCGCCTGTTCGCGCTGCAGTGGCACCAGGACGGGCTCACGCCCTTCATGGTGTTCGAGGGCCGCAGCGACCACGGCGACGCCGAGATCGAGCAGGCGCAGCAATGGCTGGCGCATCACTTCTCGGTGGCCAGCCCGGTGGAAGAGATGATCAAGCGCTCGCGCCTGGCGGAGCGCACCTTCAAGCGCCGCTTCAGCGCGGCCACCGGTCTGGCGCCGATCGAGTACGTGCAGCGCCTGCGCGTGGAAGACGCCAAGCGGCGCCTGGAGCGCACGGATGCCCCGGTCGACGAGATCAGCTGGCGCGTGGGATACGAGGACGCCGCCTTTTTCCGCCGCCTGTTCCGCCGCACCACCGGCATGAGTCCGGGCGCCTATCGCAAACGCTTCCAGGTGCCGGCGTTCGCGCGGCCTTGAAGCCGCCACGGCCCTGTGCCCGCCCCTGACACGCCAACCAAGCGGCTCAAACCCCGCCGCACGCCGCCCGGTACCGCGGCTCGTTGTCCAGCACGTGCTCGCGCAACAGCGCGCCCGCCGCCTCGACGTCGCCGTCGCCCACCGCGTCCACCAGCACCTGGTGGCTCTTCACCGCGTTGTCGATGGGCGAGCGGTGGCGCAGCGCGGTGAGTTGTGAGCGCAGCACCTCGTAACCAGCGCGCACGTAGGGGCTGGGGCAGTGCTCGAAGAACTGCCAGTGGAAGGCCATGTCGATGCGCGCGAGCGCCGGCAGGTCGCGCGCGGCCTCGGCGGCCTTCATCTCCTTCACGCACTGCTTCATGCCTTTGAGCAGGCCCGCGCGGTTGGCCGCCATGGCCTCGCGCAAGGCCTCGGTCTCCACCAGCGCGCGGAAGCGGCAGAGCTGGTCCACCTCCTCGGGCGTGAGGCGAAAGACGAAGGTGCCGCGCTGTGGGTGGATCTGCACCAGACCCTGCGACTGCAGGCGCACCAGGGCCTCACGCACGGGCGTCTTGCTCACCCCCATCAGGGCCGCGAGCTGCGCTTCCGAGACCTGCTCGCCCAGCTTCAGGTCGCCGGTGACGATGGCCTCGCGGATGCGCTCGCCCACCACGTCGGTGAGCAGGCGGGGGCGCTCGAGCTCGAGTTGTCGGGTCATGGGGGGTTTCGGATCGTGAAGCCGCAGTGTAAGGGGTTTCCCTCAATCCTATATCTGAGATATCAGATACGATCCCGGGCAAAACCCTGATACCAGCACCGGAGACAGCCCACCCATGGCGTTCAGCGAATCACCGGCCCGCCCCTCGCTGGCGGGCCGCCTGGAGCACGGCTTCGTGCGCCTCAACCAGGCCCTCATCGTTCTGCTCATGGCCTCCATGGCGGTCCTCGTGTTCGCCAACGTGGTGATGCGCTACGTGTTCAACCAGTCGATCTTCTGGGTCGAGGAATTCACCCAGATCCAGATGATCTGGGTGGCCTACCTGGGCGCCGGCCTGGCCCTGCGCGAAGGCCGTCACGTGGCGGTGGACATGCTGCAGGACCTGCTGCCCACGCCGCTGCGCCACGCCATCCGCTGGTGCATCGCCATCGCGATGGCGCTGTTCCTGCTGGCCCTGGTGGTGCTGGGCGTGCAGATCGCCGAGTTCACCTGGAGCCAGGAGACCCCGGCCATGGGCCTGCCTGCAGGCCTTCCCTACCTCGGCATTCCCTTGGGCGCGGCGGCCATGCTGCTGCACCTGCTGCTGTTCTGGCGCCAGTTCATCGCGCGCGAGTTCGTGCAGACGGAAGACCTGGACGACCACGACGGCGAAGGGGCGCATGCATGAGCGCCGTCCTCTTCATCGTCTTCGTCGTCGGCCTCGCCATCGGCGTGCCCATCGCCCTGGCCATGGGTGGCGCGGGCCTGCTGGCCCTGGCCATCGACGGCAACCTGTCCCTGCTGTCGGTGCCGCAGCGCTTCTTCGACGGCATCAACAGCTTCCCGCTGATGGCCGTGCCTTTCTTCATCCTCGCGGCCGACCTGATGACGGCCAGCGGCATCACCACCGCGCTGCTGCGCTTCGCAGGCGCCATGGTGGGCCACGTGCGCGGCGGCATGGGCCACGTCAACGTGGTCACCTCGGTCATGTTCGCGGGCATCAGCGGCTCGGCCCTGGCCGACGCGGCCGGCCCCGGCGCCATCGAGACCCGCATGATGGCGCGCAGCGGCTACGACAAGGCCTACTCGGCCGCGCTGTCGGCCGCCACCTCGGTCATCGGTCCCATCATCCCGCCGTCCATCGTGATGGTGATCTACGCCCTCACCGACAGCCGCGTCACCGTGGCCGGCCTGTTCCTGGCCGGCGTGGTGCCGGGCCTGCTGATGGGCCTGGCGCTGATGGCCATGAACCACTACCTGTCGCTCAAGCGCGGCTATGGCACCGTGGGCACCGCGCCCTCGTGGGGCGTGCGCCTGCGCGCGCTGTGGAAAGCCACGCCGGTGCTGCTGATGCCGGCCATCATCATCGCGGGCATCCTCACCGGCCTGTTCACGCCCACCGAGGCCTCGGCCGTGGCGGTGTTCTACGCGCTCTTCATCGGCTTGTTCGTCACGCGCACGCTCAACACGCGGCTCATCGGCAAGGTGCTGCTGCAAAGCGGCCTGGTCACCTCGGCGGCGCTCATCATCGTGTCCATGGCCTCGCTGTTCGCCTGGCTGCTCACGCTGCTGCAGATCCCGCAGGCCATCGGCGCGGCCATCGGCGGCATGACGACGGACCCGGTGGCCATCATGCTGATCGTGATGGTCTTCGTGCTGATCTGTGGCCTGTTCATCGACACGCTGCCGGCCGTGATCATCCTGGTGCCCGTGCTGGCGCCGCTGTCGGAGCAGTTCGGCATCCACCCCTTGCACTTCGCCATGGCCATCGTGCTCAACCTCACCATCGGCCTGGCCACGCCACCGGTGGGCGGGGTGCTGTTCGTGATGAGCTCGGTGGCGCGGCTGCGCCTGGAAGAACTCACGCGCGCCATCCTGCCGCTGCTCGCCGCCTTGTTGGTGGTGCTGCTGGCGGTGGTGCTCATCCCCTCGCTCAGCACCTTCGTGCCCGGCCTGTTCGGCTACGCGCGCTGAGCGCCTTCCCTTCCGTTCCCAACCACAAGGAGACACCTGCCATGAAGTTCAAGACCCTCGTCGCTGTGATGGGCCTGGCCCTCGCGCTGCCCTTGGCCGCGCACGCGCAGAAGACGCTGAAGTACGCGCACTTCCAGCCCGCCAAGGACGACCAGCCCAAGCATGTGGCCGCGCTCGCCTTCAAGGAGCACGTGGAGAAGGCCACCAACGGCTCCATCAAGGTCGAGATCTTCCCGGCCGGCCAGTTCGGCAAGGACCAGCCCACCATGGAGGCCCTGCGCCTGGGCACGCTGGAGATGGCCGTCGCCCACGACGGCGCCATCGGCACCGTGCACAAGCCCATCGGCGTGCTGGGCATTCCCTTCCTCTACGACAACCACGAACACGCCTGGCGCGTGTACGACTCCGAGTGGCTCAAGGGCTTCTCGGACGACATGATCAAGAAGACCGGCATCCGCGCGCTGGGCTTCGCCGACAACGGCGTGCGCCACTTCACCAACAGCCTGCGCCCGATCCAGACGCCGGCCGACATGAAGGGCATGAAGATCCGCATCCAGCCCTCGCCGGTGTTCAAGGCCCTGGTCGAATCGCTGGGCGCATCTGCTTCGGCCATTCCCTGGGGCGAACTGCCCACCGCGCTGCAGCAGAAGGTGGTGGACGGCCAGGAGAACGGCGTGACCAACATCCTGGCCGCCAGCCTCTACCAGCACCAGAAGTACGCCACGCTGGACGGCCACGTCTGGTCCGTGCACGGCTACCTCGTCAGCGACCGCTTCTACACCCGCTTGACGGACGTCGAGAAGAAGGCCGTGAACGAGGGCGTGCAGAAGGCCATGGCCATCCACCGCAAGATGACGGCCGAGCAGGACAACAACGCCAAGAAGATCCTCGAAGGCGTGGGCATGCAGGTGTATGTGCCCACCGCCGCGCAGATCGCCGAGTTCCGCAAGCTGGCCCAGCCGCCGGTGCGCCAATGGGCCGAAGGCGAGATCGGCAAGAACGACGTGGATGCGCTGTTCAAGGCCGTGGAGGCGACGCGCAAGTGAGCGACGAACAACAGGGAGGCGGGCTCGCGCGGCTCGTCGTCGCGCTCGACGACGGCTACGCGAGCTACGACCAGGAAGAGGCGGTGCTGGCCGCCGAGGGCGCGCGCTTCGCGCTGCGCCCTTGCAAGCGCGACCCGAAACGCGCGCTGGAAGCCGCGCGCGAGGCCGACGTGGTGCTGGTGCGCGAATCGCCCCTGCGGCGCGAGGTGATCGAAGGTCTCACGAAATGCAAGGCCATCGTCCGCTACGGCATCGGCGTGGACAACATCGACCAGGTGGCGGCGAGCGAGCGCCGCATCATGGTGGCCAACGTGCCCGACTACGGCACCGACGAGGTGAGCTCGCAGGCCGTGGCGCTGGCGCTGGCGGTGTCGCGCCGCCTGTGGCTGCACGACCGCGAGGTGCGCGAGGGCCGCTGGTCCACCGGCGTGTTGCAGCCCATGTTCCGCCTGCGCGGGCGCACCCTGGGCCTGGTGGGCTTCGGGCGCATCGCCCGCATGACGCTGGAGAAGTTCGCCGGCTTCGGCTTCGCCCGCGTGCTGGTGAACGACCCACGCGCCGAACTGCCCGAGGGCGTGGAGCGTGCCGACATCGACATCCTGTGCGCCGAGTCCGACGTGATCTCGCTGCACGCCCCCTTCAACGAACAGACGCGCCACCTCATCAACGCCGAGCGCATCGCGCGCATGAAGCCCACGGCGATCCTGGTGAACACCGCGCGCGGCGGCCTGGTGCACAC
>NZ_DATIGV010000096.1:0-16231 GCF_035481345.1 Hydrogenophaga sp.
AGAGACCGCGCTGCAACTCGCGATCGGCACCTTCGTCGGCGCGTCGACCCTGGCGCAGCGCTCGAACGAGCCGCCGCAGGTGCTGCGCGAGCGCGTCACGTCCAAGGGCGGCACCACGTACGCGGCGCTCACGGCGATGGACGCGGCGGGCATGAAAACCGCGTTTGAAGCGGCGCTGCAGGCGGCGCAGAAGCGCGCCGAAGAACTGGGGCGTGAATTCGGCAAGTGAGCCTTGCCTTGCGCGGCACCTCTCGCCCGCGGATGCGATGGGCTCGGCGTAGCGAAATAGAGGAGGAGGACCGGCGCAGCCGGTCCGGGGGACATTCGCGGAGCCGAGCCCATCGCATCCGCGGGCACGCGAGGCGCAGCGACAGAAACGCCGCGCTCAAACCAGGCCGAGCGCCACCCCCACGAACAGCGTGAACCCCAGCCAGTGATTCGCACGGAACGCCGCGAAACAGCCCTCGCGTGAGCGCGTGCGGATCAGCAGGAAGTGCCACACCACCTGCGCCAGCGCCACAGCCAACGCGGCCAGCCATACCCAGGGCCGCAGTTGCGGCCACAGCGCCACCGTCCAGATGGCCAGGTGCAGCAGGTAGAAGCTCGTCACCGCTGCCACGTCGGCACGGCCCAGGGTGATCGCCGAGGTCTTCATGCCGATGCGCAGGTCGTCGTCGCGGTCGACCATGGCGTACTCGGTGTCGTAGGCCAGCACCCAGAACAGGTTGCCCAGCAGCAGCACCCAGGCCAGCGCGGGCACCGCACCCTGAACGGCCGCAAACGCCATGGGAATGCCGAAGCTGAAGGCCACGCCCAGCACCGCCTGCGGCATGGACACCACGCGCTTGGCGAACGGATAGGCCAAGGTGATCGCCAGCGCCGCGAACGACAAGGCGATGGTCAGCGCATTGGTGGTGAGCACCAGCGCGAAGGCCGCCAGCGCCAGCAACGCGCCCACGGCCAGGGCCTCCTTCACCGACACCTTGCCCGAAGTGACGGGCCTTTGCGCCGTGCGCTTGACGTGGCGGTCGAAGTCGCGGTCGGCCACGTCGTTCACGCAGCAGCCCGCGCTGCGCATGAGGATGGTGCCCAGTGTGAAGACAAGCAGCAGGTGCCAGCCCGGAAAGCCACCCGCCGCCACCCACAGCGCCGACAGCGTGGGCCACAGCAGCAGCAGCCAGCCGGCGGGCCGATTCCAGCGGATCAGGTCGAGCCAGAGCGACAGGCGCGATGGCTGAGGCGATAGGGGCATCGAGGCCGACACGGCAAAACTCCCACAGGATCAGGACAGGCGTTTCACGCCCGGCAGCTCACAGGCGTAGATGGCGTTGCGCAACTCGGCGATGGCCTCGTAGCGTGTGAAGCTGCGCCGCCAGGCCAGCACCACGCGGCGCGTGGGCGCCTCACCCTCGAAGGGCAGGTAACGCACGTAGGGGGAATCGCCCAGGTCGTCACGGGCCGTCACCGAGCCATTGAACGCCGAGCGCGGCACCGACAGGCGCGGCACCAGGGTCACACCCATGCCGGCCGCCACCATGTGTTTGATGGTCTCCAGCGAGGAGCCCTCGAAGCTCTTGCGGATGCCCTCGGTGTCGTTGGAAAAGCGCGCGAACTCGGGGCAAACCTCCAGCACGTGGTCGCGGAAGCAATGGCCCGTGCCCAGCAGGAGCATGGTCTCGCGCTTCAGCTCGTCGGCGGTGATGTGGCCCTGGTTGGCCAGCGGGTGCGTGTGCGGCACCGCCGCCATGAAGGGCTCGTCGTACAGCGGCGCGATGGCCAGGTTGGTGTCGGGAAACGGTTCGGCCAGGATGGCGCAGTCGATCTCGCCCAGGCGCAACTGCTCCAGCAGCTTGGTGGTGAAGTTCTCCTGCAGCACCAGCGGCATCTGCGGCGTGCGCTCGATCACCTGGCGCACCAGCTCGGGCAGCAGGTAAGGGCCGATGGTGTAGATCACGCCCAGCCTGAGCGGTCCGGCCAGCGGGTCCTTGCCGCGCTTGGCGATTTCCTTGATGGCGGCGGCCTGCTCCAGCACGGTCTGGGCCTGGCGCACGATCTCTTCGCCCAAGGGCGTGACGGCGATCTCGCTGGCGTTGCGCTCGAAGATCTTGAGCTCGAGCTCCTCTTCGAGCTTCTTGATCGCCACCGACAGCGTGGGCTGCGAGACGAAGCAGGCCTCGGCCGCCTTGCCGAAGTGCTTCTCGCGCGCCACGGCGACGATGTACTTGAGTTCGGTGAGCGTCATAGGGCGCTATTGTGCGTTGACACCCGCTGGCGCACCAGCCATCAGGCCTTGAGGTACTCGGCCTTGCTGCCCAGCCAGCGCGCCAGGTGCGCCTCGGCCTCGCGCGGGTGGTGCTCCAGCATGGCCTGCGCGGCCTCGCGCGCCCAGTCCAGCAGGTGGGTGTCGGTGGCCAGGTCGGCAAAGCGCAGCAGCGGCGCGCCCGACTGGCGCGCGCCCAGGAATTCGCCCGGGCCACGGATCTCCAGGTCGCGGCGCGCAATCTCGAAGCCGTCGTTGGTCTCCACCATGGCGCGCAGGCGCTCGCGCGCCGTCTCGCCCAGGCGCCCGCCTTCGGGCGGCGAGTACATCAGCACGCAGGCCGAGGCCGCCGCGCCGCGCCCCACGCGGCCGCGCAACTGGTGCAGTTGCGACAGGCCGAAGCGCTCGGCGTGCTCGATCACCATCAGCGAGGCATTGGGCACGTCCACGCCGACCTCGATCACGGTGGTGGACACCAGCACGCCCATCTGCCCCTGCTCGAACAGCGACATCACTGCCTTCTTCTCGGCCGGCGACATGCGCGAGTGCAGCAGGCCCACCAGCACGCCCGGCAGCGCCTGCGACAGCTCCGCGTGCGTGGCGGTGGCGTTGCTCAGGTCCAGGGCTTCGCTCTCTTCGATCAGCGGGCACACCCAGTAGACCTGCCGGCCTTCGTCGATCTGGCCGCGGATGCGCGCCACCACCTCGGCGCGGCGCGCGTCGCTCACCACCTTGGTGACGATGGGTGTGCGCCCGGGCGGCAGCTCGTCGATGGTGGAAACGTCCAGGTCGGCGTAGTAGCTCATGGCCAGGGTGCGCGGAATGGGCGTGGCCGTCATCATCAGCAGGTGCGGCTCCAGGCCCTCCGTGGTCTTGCCGCGCAGCGCCAGGCGCTGCGCCACGCCGAAGCGGTGCTGCTCGTCGATGAGCGCGAGCGCCAGGCGCTGGAACACCACCTGCTCCTGGATCACCGCGTGCGTGCCCACCACCAGCGCGGCCTCGCCGCTGGCAATGAGTTCCAGCATCTCCGCGCGTTGCTTCTTCTTCTGGCTGCCGGTGAGCCAGGCCACGCGCTTGCCCAGCGGTTCAAGCAGCGGCTCCAGCCAGCCGATCAGCTTGCGAAAGTGCTGCTCGGCCAGGATCTCGGTCGGCGCCATCAGCGCGCACTGCCAGCCCGCGTCGATGGCGATGGCCGCCGCGAGCGCCGCCACCACGGTCTTGCCGGACCCCACGTCGCCCTGCAGCAGCCGGTGCATGGGCACCTGGCGCCCCAGGTCCAGCGCGATCTCCTCGCCCACGCGGCGCTGCGCGGCCGTCAGCGCAAAGGGCAGCACCGCCAGCAGTTGTTCGTGCAGGCCCCCGCGGCGCAGCGGCAGCGCGGGCGCGCGCAGGGCGTCGCGCTCGCGCTTGGACACCGCTTGCGAAAGCTGCTGGGCCAGCAGCTCCTCGGCCTTCAGGCGCTGCCACGCGGGGTGGCTGCCATCCTCCAGCGCGGCCAGGGACACGTCGGGCGCGGGGTGGTGCAACTGCTGCAGGCACTCGCGCAGCGTGGGGCTCACGCGCGCGGTGCGCTGCAGCGAGGTCAGCAGCCCGGGCGGCAGGGTCTCGCGCAGGTCGACGCGCGCCAGCGCGCCGACCACGGCCTTGCGCAGGTAGGCCTGGGGCAGTTGCGCGCTGGTGGGATAGATGGGCGTGAGCGCGTTCGGCAGTTCACCGCCCGCCGCCTTGAACGAGGGGTGCAGCATGGTGTACCCCGCGAAGCCGCCCTTGAGCTCGCCGCGCGCGCGGATGCGCGCGCCCACGGCCAGCGTCTTCTGGTGCGAAGGGTAGAAGCTGAAGAAGCGCAGGGTGCAGGTGTCGCTGCCGTCGTCCAGGGTCACCAGCAACTGGCGCCGGCCGCGGTACTGCACTTCGCTGTGCGTCACCGTGCCCTCGATCTGCACCACCGTGCCGTCTCGGGCGTCGCGCAGGGCCACCACGCGGGTCTCGTCCTCGTAGCGCAGCGGCAGGTGCAGCGCGAGGTCGATGTCGCGCCGCAGGCCCAGCTTGTGCATCGCCTTCTGGGGCGCGGACAGGGGTTTCGGGGGAGCGGCGGTGGCAACGGGTTCGGCCATGGGACAATTCTGCCTTCGCATTCCCCCCTTCCTTGGAACGGGTCCGTCCGGCCCTCAAGCGACATGACAGTTTCATCAGGCCAACGCGCCTTCACCCTGAGCGACTTCGACTTCGCTCTGCCCCCCGAGCTCATTGCCCAGCACCCCGCGCCCGAACGCAGCGGCTCGCGCCTGCTCGATGGCCGCGCCGACGCGCCGGTGGACCGCGTGTTCCGCGACCTGCCCGATCTGCTCGCCCCCGGCGACCTGCTGGTCTTCAACGACACCCAGGTCATCAAGGCCCGTCTGTTCGGCCGCAAGGCCACGGGTGGTGCGCTGGAACTGCTGGTGGAGCGCGTGCTGCAGAACCACGAGGTCGTGGCGCACATGAAGGTGAGCAAGAAGCCCCTGGTGGGCGCGGTGCTGGAGATGGACGGCGGCTTCCATGCCGAGCTGCTGGGCCGCTGGCCCGAGGACGACGGCGCGCTGTTCCGCTTTCGCTTCAGCGGCGAGCCGCACGCGCTGATGGCCGCGCACGGCCACGTGCCGCTGCCGCCCTACATCGAACACGGCGACACCGCCGAGGACGAGCGCCGCTACCAGACCGTGTTCGCCAAACACCCCGGTGCCGTGGCCGCGCCCACCGCCGCGCTGCACTTCGACGAGGCCCTGCTGGCCGCGCTGCGCGCGCGCGGCGTGCACACGGCCGAGGTCACGCTGCACGTGGGCGCGGGCACCTTCCAGCCCGTGAAGACCGAGAACATCGCCGAGCACACCATGCACGCCGAGTGGTACCGGGTGCCCGAGGCCACCATCGCCGCCCTCGAGGCCTGCCGAGCGCGCGGTGGGCGCGTGGTGGCGGTGGGCACCACCACCGTGCGCACGCTGGAGAGCTGGGCGGCCTTCGGCCGCACCGAGGGCGACACGCAGATCTTCATCACCCCGGGCTTTCGCTACCAGGTGGTGGACCGGCTCATCACCAACTTCCACCTGCCCAAGAGCACGCTGATGATGCTGGTGAGCGCCTTCGCGGGATACGAGCGCGTGATGGCGCTCTACCGCCACGCGATCGAGCAACGCTACCGCTTCTTCAGCTACGGCGACGCGATGCTGCTTCAGCGGGGCTGAACCAGCGGCCGATCGCCGGGCCCGCCCCGCCGACCTCAGCCCAGGTCCAGGTACACCCGCCCGCCCTCCACCTTCACCGGCCAGGTCCGCACCGCCTCGGTGGCGGGTGCGCAGGTCGGCGCGCCGCTGCGCACGTCGAAGCGACCCTGGTGGAACGGGCACTCGATCTCATGCCCTTCCAGGAAACCATCGCACAGCTTGGCGTGGCCGTGCGTGCACAGGTTGTCGGTGGCGAACACCTCGCCGTCGATCGCGAACAGCGCGATGTCGTGTCCCTGGGGCGCCACGGGAATGCCCGCGCCCTCGAACAGGTCGGCCTCGGCGGCCACGTCGGTCCATTGGGTGGTGCTCATCGGGTCTGCCTTCACTGCATCAATCGGGGCGCAGGCCTGCGCGCTGGATCACCGGGCGCCAACGCGCTTCTTCTTCACGCATGAAGCGACCGAGTTCCTCGGGCGTGCTGGCGATCACGTCGAAGTACTGGCCCTTGAGCTTCTCGACCACCTCGGGTTCTCGCAACACGGCCACCAGGGCCTGGTTCATGCGCTGGACAATCGCCGGCGGCGTGCCGGCAGGCGCCATGTAGGCGAACCACGGCGCGGCCTGGATGTCCGGCACGCCGGATTCCTTGAGCGTGGGCACCTCGGGCAGCAGTGCCGAGCGCTCGGCCGAGGTAATGGCCAGCACCTTGAGCTTGCCGGCCTTGACCTGCGGCATCACGGTGGCGCCGGGCAGGCAGGCGAAATGCACATCGCCCTGCAGCATGGCGGTGACGGCCTGGCTCGAGGAGGCATAGGGGATGTGCACGGCAAACGAGCTCGTCTTCGCCTTGAGCAGTTCCACGCCCAGGTGGGAGATCGATCCATTGCCGGTGGAAGCGAAGTTGTACTGGCCCGGTTTCGCGCGCAGCGCATCGAGCCAGCCCTTCACCGAATCCACGCCCATGCCGAGGGAAGCGGCGCAGACATTGGGCGAACTCACGGCCAGGGTCACCGGCGTCAGCTCGCGGAAGGGGTCGTAGCGCAGGTTCTTGAAGAGGATGGTGTTGTAGACCAGGGGCGCGTTGACCGAGAGCAGGAAGGTCTGCCCGTCGGGGGTGGCCTTGGCCACGTGCTCGGTGCCCGCGTTGCCGCCGGCGCCAGGGCGGTTCTCGACGATGAAGCTCTGCCCCAGGCGGGCGCTCAGGCGCTCGTTGACGATGCGCGCGAGGATGTCGGGTGAGGAGCCGGGGCCGTAGGGCACCACCACGCGCACGGGGCGTTGCGGCCACTCGGGCGTCTGTGCCCGGGCCTGCCAGGCGAAGCCGCCCAGCGCGAGCCCGGCGAGCAGCGCGGCGCAGGTCCTGTTGAATCGTGTCATGTCCTGTCTCCTGGTTCGATGTCGCTCATCTCGGTGAAGTCCCGCTGTTCACGGGCGATGAACCCCGCGATCAGCGCGCGGTAGCAGGCCTCCACCACCTCGGGGTAGGCGCCATGCCGTTCGGCCAGGGCGATGACCTTGTCGATCACCTGCTGCTGGCGCGCCGGCGCCGACACCTGAAACGGATCGCGCTTGAAGCGCGCCGCGTCCTTCACGTAGCGGCCGCGCTCGGCCAGCAGGGCCACGATCTTCTCGTCCAGCGCGTCGATGTTCTCGCGCACCTCGGCCAGGTTGCGGCACAGCGGCACGTAGGCCGGGTCGTTGAACCGCCGCAGCGGGCCACCGTGGGGATCGGGCTCCTGGTTGTTCCGGGTCATATGGGGTAGATGATGGCGTTGGGGATCATTTCGCTGTCGTACACGCACAGGCGCTGCGCGAAGCGCAGGCCTTGCGGCGTGCGCACCACCACGTCGAGGTAGCGGCCCACGTTGAACACGGTGCTGGGGCCGTCGAGCTTGGTGCGGAACACCGCGTAGTTGGCCTCGCAGTGCATGGCGCCGTGTTCGTCCACGCGGCGCACCAGCGGCGCGCTCACCACATGGCGCTGGTAGTAGGGGTCGTGGAACAGGGTTTCCTTGATGCCGTAGACGCGGTCGCGCAGCATGGCCTGGCTCTCGAAGGACAAGGTGGCCAGCGGAAAGCCGCGCTCGTGGTTCTCGCGCGGCTGCAGCTTGTAGACGCAGTCCTCGGTGAAGAAGCCGGGCCACAGGTCCCACTGCCCGCTGTCCACGGCCGAGGCGTAGTCGGCGTACAAGGTCTGCAGCTCGTGGTACAGGTCCAGGGTGAGGGCGTCGCGGTTCATGCCGGTGCCTCCATCACCTTGCGCCAGTAGTCGTACATGCCACGGATCAGCGTCTCGGTGACCATGTGGTCGGTCTCGCCCACCTCGCGCCCACCCAGTTCGGCCAGCGCGCGGTGCCCGGGCTTGCTGTCGAAGGCCTGCTGCGAGAACTCGATCACTTCGCCGTCGTCGGCGCTGACGAAGCCGGCCGGACCGAATAGGTTCGCCTGGCGCAGGCGGCGCTGGGTCATCTCCGGCGTGTCGTCCTCGAAGCCGAAATGCGTCCACACGAAATCGAAGGCGCCGTGTCCGTCGGGCTGGATGTGGCGCGTGGACACGCTGTTGACCTGCTGCTGGAAGATCACGCTGGGGAACAGCGTGGTCATCACCGCCGTGGGCCCGCCCCACCAGGGCTCGGGAACGATGTCGAGAAAGCGCGGGTCCTCCAGCTGCATGCTCGATTTGAAGCTGGACACCTGCGTCACCTGCGAGGCAGTGCCCGTGGCCTGGCCCGCGCTGCCGCGCGTGGAGATCATGGCCGCGTGGCGGTGGTGCGCGTCCATGCGCAACTCGGACTTGTTGTCCGCGCGCCAGAGCCCGAAGGTGACGAACCAGGTGTGCAGCAGGCCCGGGTGGTACGGGTCCTTGATGTTCTCCTGCATCAGCTTCCAGTTGCCCGGAATGCGCTGGCGGTTGTAGCCCAGGATGTTGAGCTTGCGGCCATCGAACAGGCGGTCGAAGTACCGCAGGATGGTCGGGCCCATGTAGTCCTCCAGCGACTCCACGTCGTCGTCGAAGGAGGCGAACACCACGCCGCCGCGCACGGCCACCTTCAGGCGCGTGAGGTGATGCTGCTTCGGGTCGAAGTCCGCCGGCATGCCGCCCTTGACCTGGCCGTCCTGGCGCACGCCGCGGCGCAGCGGCACGCCCTGCAGGCTGCCATCCAGCGCGTAGCTCCACTGGTGGTAGGGGCAGACGAATTCCTTCTTGTTGCCGTGGCGCTCGCGGCAGAAGCGCATGCCGCGGTGGGCGCACACGTTCTCCACCACGTGCACCGCGCCATCGTCGGCGCGCACCATGATCACGGAGCGCTCGCCCACCACGGAGCGGCGGTAGTCGCCGGGGTTGGGGATCTCGGCCTCCAGGCCCACGTAGCACCAGTGGCCCCGGTAGAAGAAGCGTTCGAGTTCGCGCTGGTGGCGCGATTCGTCGGTGTAGACGGCGAAGGGAATGCGACTGGTGTCGCCGGCTTCCCAGCGCAGGGCGTCGGGCGCGTCGGCGGGGCACGCGCCGCTGGCGGACGGGGTGTCCATGTCTTGTCTCCTCGGTGGGGGCGAAGGGCAATGGTGGCGCGCCGCGCCTCATCCGGCAACGGAATCCGGGTGATACAAGGTATTCACAAATAGAATATCGACCCCCATGGAGCTGTCCGAGATCGACCTGAACCTGCTGGTGGTGCTGCACCAGCTCATGCGCGAGCGCAATGTCTCGCGCGTGGCGGCCAGCCTGGGGCAAAGCCAGCCGGCGGTGAGCAATGCGCTGCGCCGCCTGCGCGAATGCCTGGGCGACGAGCTGTTCCTGCGCAAACCGCACGGCATGGAGCCCACGCCCTATGCGCAGCAACTGGCCGGGCCGGTGGCGCAGGCGCTGGGCACGCTGCGCGAGGCCTTGAACGTTCGCGCCTCCTTCGATCCGGCTGGCGGCCAACGCTGCTTCACGATCGCGCTCACGGACGTGGGCGAGATCTATTTCCTGCCGGTGCTGATGGACGCGCTGGCGGCCGAAGCGCCCGGCGTCACCCTGCGCTGCGTGCCCGTGGCGCACGACGCCCTGCGCGAGGAGATGGCCAGCGGCCACGTCGACCTGGCGCTGGGCTCGCTGCCGCAACTGCAATCGGGCTTCTTCCAGCAGGCGCTGTTCCGCCAGCCCTATGTGGCGCTGATGCGCGCTGGCCACCCCCTGGCCGCCAGCCGCAAGCCCCTGGGCGCGGCCCAGTACCGCCAGGCCGCGCACGTGCGCGTGGTGGCGGCCGGCACCAGCCACGGCCAGGTCGACACCGCGCTGGAGCGCCTGGGTGTGGCGCGCCAGGTGCACCTCACGGTGCCGCACTACGTGGCGCTGGGCCACGTACTGGCCGACACCGACCTCATCGCCACCGTGCCCGAGCGCTTCGCCCAGCGCGCGCTGGGGCCGTTCAACCTGGTCATGCGCCCGCTGACACTGCGCTTGCCCACCAACACCATCCACCAGCTCTGGCACGCCCACCTGCACCGCGACCCTGGCCACCTGTGGCTGCGCGGCCTGGTGGCGCGCCTCTTCGGCGACCTGCCCGCCTGATCGGCGACGATCGCGGCCACGCCACCCGACCTTACCGTTCGACACACGAGACCCCCATGTTGAAGTTCGAGGTTCTGACCACCGACCCCACCAGCCACGCGCGCCGCGCCGCGCTCACGCTCAACCACGGCGTGGTGCAGACGCCCATCTTCATGCCCGTGGGCACCTACGGCACGGTCAAGGGCGTCACGCCCGCCAGCCTGGAGGCCATGGGCGCGCAGATCATCCTGGGCAACACCTTCCACCTGTGGATGCGCCCGGGGCAGGACGTGATGAAGAGCTTCGGCGGCCTGCACGCCTTCGAGCGCTGGAACAAGCCCATCCTCACCGACTCCGGCGGCTTCCAGGTCTGGTCGCTGGGCGAGATGCGCAAGATCACCGAACAGGGCGTGCACTTCGCCAGCCCCGTCAACGGCGACAAGCTCTTCATGTCGCCCGAGGTGAGCATGCAGATCCAGACCGGGCTCAACAGCGACATCGTGATGCAGCTCGACGAGTGCACGCCCTACGAGACCAAGGGCCACATCACCACCGAGGCCGAGGCGCGCCAGAGCATGGAGATGAGCCTGCGCTGGGCGCAACGCTCCAAGGCCGAGTTCGAACGCCTGGAGAACCCCAACGCGCTCTTCGGCATCGTGCAAGGCGGCATGTTCGAGCACCTGCGCCAGGAGTCGCTGGACGCGCTGGTGGAGATGGACTTCCCCGGCTACGCCATCGGCGGCGTGAGCGTGGGCGAGCCCAAGGACGAGATGCGCCGCATCATGGCGCACACCCCGCACCGCCTGCCTGCGCACAAGCCACGCTACCTGATGGGCGTGGGCACGCCCGAGGACCTGGTGGAAGGCGTCGCCTGCGGCGTGGACATGTTCGACTGCGTGATGCCCACGCGCAACGCGCGCAACGGCACCCTGTTCACGCGCTTCGGCGACCTGAAGATCCGCAACGCCAAGCACAAGACCGACCACCGCCCGCTGGACGAAACCTGCACCTGCTACGCCTGCGCGGGCCAGAGCGGCGTGAGCTGGGCCGACGGTGGCCGCGAAGGCTTCAGCCGCGCCTACCTGCACCACCTGGACCGCTGCGGCGAAATGCTCAGCCCCATGCTCACCAGCATCCACAACCTGCACTACTACCTGAACCTCATGCGGGAAGTGCGGGACGCGCTGGACGCAGGGACCTTCGGCGAGTTCCGCCAGCGCTTTCACGCGGAGCGCGCGCGCGGGGTTTGATCCGCACCGAAATGACACAGCAGCGCGCGCGATTAAGCTGCGCGCGATGAACACGCCCGCGATCCCCCGCCACGTCCTCCCCGTCCTGGTCTTCGCCCAGTTCGCCGGCACCTCGCTCTGGTTCGCCGTCAACGCGGTGATGCCCGACCTGCAACGAGAGCTCGGCTGGGCTACCAGTGCCGTGGGCACGCTCACCTCGGCGCTGCAGTTCGGCTTCATCGCGGGCACGCTGGTGTTCGCGCTGCTGGCCATCGCCGACCGCTTTCCGCCGCGCCTGGTGTTCCTGGTGTGCGCCTTGGCGGGCGCCGCCTGCACCGTGGGCGCCTGGTGGACGGTGCGCGACTACACCGCGCTGCTGGGGTGGCGCTTCGCCACCGGCTTTTTCCTCGCGGGCATCTACCCCGTGGGCATGAAGATCGCCGCACAGTGGTACAGCAAGGGCCTGGGCGGCGCGCTGGGTTTGTTGATCGCGGCCCTGGTGGTGGGCTCGGCCAGCGCGCACGCGCTGCGCGCCTTGGGCGACGCCCTGCCCTGGCCCACGCTGATGCTGGGCGTGGCCGCGCTGGCGGCGCTGGGCGGCGTGCTGCTGTACCTGTGCATCGGCGACCCGCCCGGCGCGCTGGCGCGCGTGAGCCAGCTGCAGTGGCGCGCCCTCGGCACCGTGTGGACGGACAGCCGCGTGCGCAGTTCGGTGCTGGGCTACTTCGGGCACATGTGGGAGCTCTACACCATGTGGGTGATGGTGCCGCTGATCCTGGCCACGCGGCTGTCGGGCACCGACCTGTCGTGGGCCGCCTTCTGGGTGCTGGGCGCGGGCGCCATCGGCTGCGCGGGGGGTGGTTGGGTGGCGCAGCGCCGGGGCAGCGCGCGCGTGGCGGGCACGCAGCTCGCGATCAGCGGTGCCTGCTGCCTGGCCGCGCCACTGCTCTTGAACGCGCCCGACGCGGCCTTCTATGCCTGGCTCGTGCTGTGGGGCATCACCGTGTCGGGCGATTCACCGCAGTTCAGCACGCTGACCGCGCGCAACGCGCCGCCACAGGCCGTGGGCAGCGTGCTCACGCTGACCAACAGCATCGGCTTTGGCATCAGCATCGTGAGCATCCTGCTGTTCGTGTGGCTGGCCGAATCGGTGCCGCTGGGCGCGCTGCTGCCCTGGCTGGCCATCGGCCCCGCGCTGGGGCTGTGGGCGCTGCGCCCGCTGCTGGCCGAGGAATCCGCGACGGCCTGATCAGCCGTCCTTGGGCTCGAGGAATTCCTGCGGGTCCGGCAGCGGCGTGGTGTTGACCTGCATCTCCTCGGGGCGCAACTGCTCGGTGAAGCCTTCGATCGACCCCATGCTCTTGCGGTCGCGCCGCGCCACCGGCTCTGACATCAGATAGGCCACCGACAGCTGCCCCAATGCCCGCAACGAGTCAAAGTGCGTGCGCTCCTGCGCGTGCGAGGCGTCCGCACCAAAACCGATGAGCGCGGTGCGGATGTCGTTGCCCGCTTCCACCGCGGCGGCGGAGTCGCTGCGGTAGAACTTGAAGACGTCGCGCCGGTGCGCGATGCCGTGCGCCTGCGCCAGCTTGATGAGCTTGTGCGAGAGGTGGTAGTCGAAGGGGCCCGAGAGGTCCTGCAGGCAGATGGTGACGGCGCGCTCGTCCGTGGCCTGGCCCGGCGCGGCGATGGCGATGTCCAGGCTCACCATCTCGGCGATGTCGCCGTGCAGCGCAGCCGAGGCACCGGAGCCCACCTCCTCGGTGATGGTGAAGAGCGGGTGCACGTCCACCGGCGGCACGGTGCCGCTCTCCTTGAGCGCCTTGCAGGCCGTGAGCAGCACCGCCACAGCGGCCTTGTCGTCCAGATAGCGCGCGTTGATGTAGCCGCCGGGCTGCACCTCGGGCTGCGGGTCGAAGGCGATCCAGTCGCCCACGTGGACGCCGGCCTCGGTGAGTTCGTCTGCGCTGTGCAGCGGCAGGTCCAGCCGCACCTCGACGTTGTCCCAGGTGTTGGGCTGGGTGTTGATGGCGTCGCCGAAGGCGTGGCCCGAGGTCATCAGCGGCAGGCAGGTGCCGCGGATCTGCTGCGTGTCGGTGAAGAGCGTGAGCCGCCCGCCCTCGGCGAAGCGCGAGGACCAGGTGCCGATGGGCACGACGCCCACGCGGCCGTTGGGCTTGAGCTCGCGCACCATGGCGCCCAGCGTGTCCAGGTGGGCCACGATGGCGCGCGCCGGGTGCCGCTCGCGGCCCTTGAGCGTGGCGCGAATGGCGCCGCGCCGCGTGATCTCGTAGGGAATGCCCAGGCCGTCGAGCCGGCCCGCGACGTAGCGCACCACGGCGTCGGTCAGGCCCACGGGACTGGGGATGGCCAGCAATTGCAGCAAGGTCTCTTCGAGCCAGGCCTCGTCGAGCGGCGGCAGGGCTTGCAGTGCGTCGTCTCTCATAGGGCAGCGACCTCCGTCTGCGCGGTGCCGGGGAACAGCAGATCGACGAAGCGCTGCGCGGTGGGCTGGGGCTCGTGGTTGGCCAGGCCCGGCCGCTCGTTGGCTTCGATGATCACGTAGTCGGGGCCCTCCACCGAGGGCACGAGAAAGTCCAGTCCGGTGACCGGAATGTCCAGCACACGGCTGGCCTGTTCCGCCGCGGCCTTGAGCGCGGGGTGCAGGCGATCGGTCACGTCGTGGATGGTGCCGCCGGTGTGCAGGTTGGCGGTGCGCCGCACCGGCAGCGATTCGCCGAAGGGCAACACGTCGCCCAGCTTGCGGCCCTGGCCCGCCAGGCAGCGCGTCGTCTCGCCGTCCATGGGGATGCGCGATTCACCGCCGGTGGCCGCCGCGCGGCGGCGGCTCTGCTTGTCGATGAGCTCGGCGATGGTGGACTGGCCGTCGCCCACCACGGTGGCGGGCTGGCGCACGGCGGCGGCCACCACCTGGTGGTTGATGACGACGACGCGCAGGTCCTGGCCTTCGCAGAACTGCTCCAGCAGCACGCCGCCGCCGAAGTGGCTGGCGTGTTCGATGGCGGTCTCCACTTCATCGATGGACGTGAGGTTCACCGCGATGCCCTTGCCCTGCTCGCTGTCCACCGGCTTGACGACGATGGCGCCGTGCTGGCGCAGGAAGGCTTCATTGGCTTCGCGGTCACCGGCCGTGGCCTGCGCGGGCACGGCCAGGCCCGCGCGTTCCAGCAGGCGTGCGGTGACGCGCTTGTCGGCGCAGCGGCTCATGGCCACGGCGCTGGTGAGTTCGCTCAGCGATTCGCGGCAAGTGACGCCACGCCCGCCGTGGGTGAGACGGAAGTAGCCGTGCTCGGCGTCGATGACTTCCACGCGGATGCCGCGCCGCTGCGCCTCGTCCACGATGATGCGGGCGTAGGGGTTGAGGCCGTCGCGGTCGGCGCCTTCGGTGAACAGGGGCTCGTTGATGGCGTTGCGCCGCTTCACCGCGAACACGGGGATGTTCTGGAAGCCCAGCTTCTTGTACAGGGCGATGGCCTGCGTGTTGTCGTGCAACACCGACAGGTCCATGAAGGCGCGGCCGCGCGCGATGAAGAGCTCGGCCAGGTAGCGCGTGAGCGCCTCGCCGATGCCCGGGTGGCTGGCCTGCGGCGCCACGGCCAGGGCCCACAGGCTGCTGCCACCGTTGTCGTCGCCGAAGGCGTCGGCGTGGTCCAGGCCCATGGCCACGCCCAGCACCTCGCCGCTCTGGCGATCCTCGGCCAGCACGTAGACGCTGGTGCGGTCGCCGCGGTCGCCCCACACACGCGCCGGGTCCACCGGCACCATGCGGCGCGCCCGGTAGATGGCGTTGATGGCGGCCACGTCGGCGCGCGAGCGCAGTCGCCGGATGGTGAAGCCCTGGCGGCGCGCCCGTTGCGGCGCATAGGCATTGAGCGCGAGCCGGAAGGTCTCCGACGGATCGACGAACAACTGCTGCGGCGCGTGCGAGACCACCACGTGCGGCTTGTCCAGGTAGAAGGCGATGTCGCGCTCGCCCGCCGTCTCCTGCAGCAGGGCCTGGGCGATGGCGGCCGGGTCATCGAAGGTGTGGCCGCCGATGAGGCGACCCCAGCCGCAGTGCACGATGGCGTCGCGGCGCTCGGTGGCCTGGTGGGGAAAGGCGGATCGCTCCAGGCGCAGGGCGCGGGGGGCGTGCTGGCGAACGGTGCTCATCTCGGGGTGTCTCCTGTCTTCTTTCGTTCAACGCAGATGGGTCTGCAGCCACAGCTCCAGCAGGCCGAGCTGCCAGAACTTGGAGCCGCGCAGCGGCGTGATGTGCTCGCCCGGCGCGGCCAGCAGGGCCTTCACGTAGCCCTCGCGGAACAGGCCGCGCTCGCGTGCGGCGCGGCTGTGCAGGGCGTCCTGCACCATCTCCAGCACGCGGCCTTGCAGGTGCTTGAGCGCGGGCACGGGGAAGTAGCCCTTGGGCCGGTCGATCACTTCGCGCGGCACGATGCGCCGCGCCACGGCCTTGAGCACGCCCTTGCCACCGTCGGCCAGCTTGTGGCGCGCCGGGATGCGCGCGGCAAGCTCCACGAGTTCGTGGTCCAGGAAGGGCACGCGCGCCTCCAGGCCGAAGGCCATGGTCATGTTGTCCACGCGTTTCACCGGGTCGTCCACCAGCATCACGGTGGTGTCCAGGCGCAGGGCCTGGTCCACCGGGTCGCGGGCGCCGGGTGCGTGCAGGCGCTCGCTGATGAAGGCGCGCGTGTGGTCCTCGCCCAGCCACGGGTCCTGCAGCACGGCGCGCATCTCGGTCTGGTCGCGGTCGAGGAAGGCGGCGGCGTAGTCGTCCACCACGCGCTGGCTGCCCGCCAGCTTGGGGTACCAGTGGTAGCCACCGAACACCTCGTCGGCGCCCTGCCCGCTCTGCACCACCTTGCTGTGGCGCGCCACGGCCTCGCTCAGCAGGTAGAAGCCGATGCAGTCGTGGCTGACCATGGGCTCGCTCATGGCCTCGATGGCGGCGGGCAGGCGCTCCAGCAGTTCGGCCTCGGGCACGAAC
>NZ_DATIGV010000097.1:0-5321 GCF_035481345.1 Hydrogenophaga sp.
GCAGGAGACGGCGATCACCTCGGTGACCGCGCCCTTTTCCTTCAGGCGCACCGCCTCTTCCACCGCGATCTCGTCGAACGGGTTCATCGACATCTTCACGTTGGCGATGTCGACGCCGCTGCCATCGCTTTTCACGCGGACCTTGACGTTGTAGTCGACCACGCGCTTGACGGGGACGAGGACCTTCATGCTGAGTTGCTCCTGTGAGGTGGTGGTTCGGGGTGCAATTGACGTGCACGTCAATTGGCCATTGTAGGGGGGTGGGGAGTACGGCCTGGGCGCCGCGCAGAAAATCGAACGACCGTGCTTTTCCAGGAATTATATCGACCCCCCACCGGTATCCGATGCCCCGCGACGCGCGGCGGGTGTCGTTCAGGCGTCATTTACCCGACCGCTTGGTCGGCGAACTCGGGTAAGTCTGGAGGGCGCCGTGCAAGGCGTTCACCTATAGTGAATTTGCGCCGTTTGCTTATGTTGAGTAATCGCCCGCGCGCCCCCCATCACACCGTCGCTGGAGCCCCCGCATGAAGCTGATCCCCCTCCTGGCCACCGCCGCTTTCCTGAGTGCCGGCGCGGCCTCGGCGCAGACCGTGTTCTCCGCCTCCTCCTGGGTGCCGCCCACGCACACCCTGAGCGTGGCCCAGAAGAACTGGTGCGACGCGTTGGAGAAAGAGAGCAGTGGGCGCATGAAGTGCAACATCCTGCCCAAGGGCGTGGCCGCAGCGCCGGGCACCTTCGACGCCGTGCGCGACGGCCTGGCCGACATCTCCTACACGGTGGACGGCTACACACCGGGCCGCTTCATCAACACGCAGGTGGCCGAGTTCCCCTTTCTCGGCGACAGCTCGGTCCCCACGTCGGTGGCCTATCAGCGCATCTACAGCAAGTACTTCGCGCCGCTGGGCGAGCACCGTGGCGTGAAGGTGCTGGGCGTGTTCACCCACGGTCCCGGCATCATCTTCAACAGCAAGCAACCGGTGAAGACGGTGGACGACGCCACCAAGCTCAAGTTCCGCATCGGCGGCGGCAACATCAACGAGCTGTCCAAGCTCATGGGCTTCAACACCACGCTCAAACCCGCGCCCGATTCCTTCGAGCTGCTGTCCACGGGCGTGATGGACGGAACCTTCTTCCCGGACGAGTCCATCGCCTCGTTCAAGCTGAACATGATCAAGCACGCCACCACCTTCCCTGGCGGGCTCTACAACACCAGCTTCGTCTTCATGATGAACCCCGCCAAGTACAACGCGCTGTCGGCGCAGGACAAGGCGGTGGTGGACAAGCTCTCTGGCGAATACGCCGCCCGCCTGTTCGGGGAAGGATGGGACAAGGTGGACGCGGCCAGCCGCGATCTGCAGAAGCAGCAGGGCGTGCAGCGCATCCAGGCCGACGAGTCCTTCATCAAGGCCGTCGCGGCCAAGCAGGCCGAACTGGAAGACAAATGGGCCGCCGCCGCCGGGGCCAAGGGCCTGAAGGACCCCAAGGCCGTCCTGGCCGAATTCCGCGCCGAGATCAAGAAGATCAAGTAAGGCGCCGAGCCGCCCATCCCGCACGGCGGGCAGTCGCCAATCCGGCTGCCCGCCGTTGCTTTTGAACGCTCCCTCCACATGCTCACCTTCCTGGATCGCGCGCTGCGCTGGTCGACCGGCCTGATGGCCGCGATGGCCCTGTTCTCCATCATGTTGCTCACGCTGGTCGACGTCACGGGCCGCAAGTTCTTCAGCCATTCGGTGCCTGGCGGGCTGGAGGTCACCGAGATCCTCATGGTGATCGTCATCTTCGGTGCGCTGCCGCTGGTGTCCTGGCGGGGAGAGCACGTGGTCTTCGACTCACTGGATGCCTTCGTTCCCACCTGGCTGCACCGCATCCAGCAGCGTGTGGTGCACCTGTTCTGCGCCATCGTGTTCGCCTGGATGGCGCGCCTGATGGTGATGCGCGCGGATCGCTTCGCGGAGTACGGCGACATCACCGTCCATCTGCAGCTGCCCATGGCGCCGGTGGCCTGGGTGATGGCGGCCTTCCTGCTGGTCACCGCGCTGGTGCATCTGATCTTCGTCTTCGTACGACCACCCGAGCCGGCTTTCCACGGCGCGACCGCACAGGGAGACGCCGCATGACCGCCGCGCTGCTGGGCTTCCTGGGCGTCTTCGCCATGGCCTTCCTGCGCATCCCGCTGGCCGTCGCCATGGCGACGGCAGGCTTCGTGGGCATGGGCCTCCTGCGTGGCTGGCAACCGGCTCTGGCCAGCACCAGCCAGGTGATCTTCGAGACCGGCTTCGCCTATGTGCTGTCGGTCATCCCGCTGTTCGTGCTCATGGGCAACTTCGTGGCCCGCGCCGGCATGGCGCGCGAATTGTTCACCGCAGCCAACGCATTCGTGGGGCACCGCCCGGGCGGGCTGGCCATGGCCAGCATCATCGCCTCGGGCGGTTTCGGCTCGATCTGCGGTTCCTCGATCGCCACTGCCGCCACCATGACGCGCGTGGCCTTTCCAGAGATGAAGGCGCACGGCTACAAGGAAACCCTGGCCACCGGCGCCATCGCCTCGGGTGGCACGCTGGGCATCCTGATCCCGCCATCCACCATCCTGGTCATCTACGGGATCATCACCGAGACGGACATCGGCAAGCTGTTCATCGCGGGCATCCTGCCGGGCATCGTCGCCATTGCCTGCCTGTGCCTGGCGGTGGTCTTCGTCACTTGGCGCGACCCGCAGGCCGGCCCGCCCGCCGAACGCTTCACCTGGCGCCAGCGCCTGGGCGCCATCCGCGGCATCTGGGGCGTGGTGCTGCTGTTCGCGCTGGTGATCGGCGGCATCTACGGCGGTGTGTTCACCGCCACCGAAGGGGCCGGCGTGGGCGCGGCGGGTGCTTTCTTCTTCGCGCTCGCGCGCCGCACGCTCACGCCGCGGCTGTTGCTGGAGGTGCTGATCGAGAGCTCGCGCACCACAGCCATGTTGTTCACCATCCTCATCGCGGCGATGGTGTTCACCAACTTCATCAACTTCACCTCCATGCCCGCCGACCTGCGCGACTTCGTCCTGCAGTTCAGCCCGGAACCCATCATGGTGGTGGTCGTGATGATGGCGATCTACCTGGCCTTGGGCATGGTGATGGAGGAGCTGGCCATCGTGCTGCTCACCATCCCGGTGTTCTTCCCGGTGATCATGGGACTGGGCTTCGACCCGGTGTGGTTCGGCATCCTGATCGTCACCATCGTGGAGATCGGCATGATTTCCCCACCGGTGGGGCTCAACCTGTTCGTGATGAACTCCCTGCTGCCGACCGTGCGGCTGACGACGATCTATCGCGGCGTATGGCCATTCGTTCTGGCCGACGTGGTGCGCCTGGGTATCCTGATCGCCTTCCCCATCATCTCGCTCTGGCTGCCCGGCTTCATGAACCGCTAGCGGCCGCCAGATCGTCGCCCTGGCGCAGCACGTGCACCACGCGCTGCGGGAAGGGGATCTCGATGCCGTTGGCGCGCAGCGACGACAGGATCGCCAGGTTGATGGCCGAGCGCAGGGCAAGTTGCCCGTTCTCCGGGTCACCGATCCAGTAACCGAGCGTGAACTCCAGGCCATCGGCCCCGAAGTTGGACAAGGCCACCGATGGCCCCGGGCTCTTGAGCACGCGGGGCTGCGCAGTGGCGGCGTCCAGCAGCAGCCGCGTCACCAGGTCCACATCGCTGTCATAGGCCACCGACACCACCGTCGACTGCCAGACGTTCGGGTCGGCCAGCGACAGGTTCTCCACCCGGTTGGTGATGAGCATCTCGTTGGGCACGATGGACTCGCGCCCGCTGAGGTTGCGGATCAGCGTGTAGCGCGCGTTGATGTCGGTGATGCGGCCCTCGAAGTTGTCCACGCGCACGTTGTCGCCGATGCGCATGCTGCGCTCGGCGAGGATGACGAAGCCGCTGACGTAGTTGGACGCGAGCTTCTGCAGGCCCAGGCCGATGCCCACGCCCACGGCACCGCCGAGCACGGACAGCGCGGTGAGGTCGATGCCCACGGCCGACAGCGCGATGATCAGGCCCACGAACAGCAACAGCGCGCGCGTGGCGTTGCTGATCGCTTTGCGCAGGGAGCGGTCATTGCCGACGCTGCTGCGCAGCAGACGCGACTCGATGGCCGAGGAAATCCACAGGGTGATGATCAGCACCGCGGACGCGGTGACGACGCCTTCAATGAGGGTGCGCAGGCTCAGCGTGGTGGCACCCACCTTCCACCGGATGTCTTCCGCCTCGGCCAGCATCACCGGCAGCAGGCCGCTGACCCACAGCACCATGCCCGCCCAGGCGACCCAGGAGATGGTGCGCTCCAGCACCTTCACCCAAGGGCTGTCGTCGAAGGCCACCTGCAGCACCTTCACACCCAGGCGGATCACCGCCAGCGAGACCAGCACAGGAATGGCGACGTGAAACACCGCCAGCGGCACGAAGCGCGCCAGCAGCCCGCGCGCCACGAAGCCCAGCACCAGCAGCACAAGGGGAAACAGGGCGCCATCGACGATGCGCTGCCCGAACATCACCGATTGCGGTTCGTTCTGCATGGCCAGAGCCCGGCGCAGGCCGGCGACCAGCGACCAGGCCAACAAGGCCACGGCCAGCAGGGTGGCCAGCTCGGCCAGTGCCGCCGGCTGCAGGAGACCGTGCAACCAGGCGGACAGGTCGTCCACCGGACGCGGCGAAGCGGATGAGGGGTTCATCGTGACAACAGATGACAAAAGAAAGACAGGAACACGTCAGACGCCTGCGAGCACGCGCAGGTGCGCCTCGACGCTGCGCGCCAGGGCGTCCAGCGCGTAGCCGCCTTCCAGACAACTCACGATGCGCCCCTGGGCGTGGCGCTCGGCCACGTCCTTGATGCGCTCGGTCAGCCAGGCGTAGTCGTTCTCCACCAGGCCGAGCTGCGCCATGTCGTCTTCGCGGTGCGCGTCGAAGCCGGCGCTCACGAACACGAGCTGCGGGCGGTGCGCGTCCAGGCGCGGCATCCAATACGTCTCGGCCAGTTCGCGGATTTCCATGCCGCGCGTGTAGGCGGGCACGGGCAGGTTGACAAGGTTGGCCGCCGTGGAGTGCTCGCAGGCCGGGTAGAAGGGATGCTGATAGAAGCTGCACATGAGGATGCGATCGTCGCCCGCGACGATGTCCTCGGTGCCGTTGCCGTGGTGCACGTCGAAGTCGACGATGGCCACGCGCTGGAGGCCGTGCCGCTCCAGCGCGTACTTGGCCGCCACCGCCACGTTGTTGACGAAGCAGAAGCCCATGGCCTGGCGGCGCATGGCGTGGTGGCCGGGCGGGCGCACGGCGCAGAAGGC
>NZ_DATIGV010000098.1:0-2936 GCF_035481345.1 Hydrogenophaga sp.
CCTGCTGCGGCAGGCGCGACCACAGCTCGGCCTCCACGGCCGGCGTGTCGGCGTCGCGGCGCCAGCTCACGCCCCAGGTGAGGGCAATGATGAGCAGGGCGTGCACACCCACGGCCTTGCCGAGCGCGCCGCCCCAGCGGCCTTGCGGCGGCGGGGCGAGGTCGAGGTGGTCGGCGGTGGATCGCATCGGCGTTGGTTGGGACACGGGTTCAGCGGGTGGTCTGCACCGACAGGCCCACGCGCTGCACGCCTGACTTCTGCAGTTCGTTCATGGTGCGGACCACGGCGTCGTATTGCACGGTCTTGTCGGCACTGATGATCACGGGCACGCCGGCCTGGTCGGCCTGGCCCGTGCCCTGCAGTTCGAGCACGCGGGCGGCCAGAAGGTTCAGCGGGACCAGCGCACCTTCGCCGCTGGCACTGCCTTCGCGCACGCGCAACTGCTCCGACTTGTCGATGGTGACCTGCACGAAGCGGTCGGGCTGGCGCTGGGCCTGGCCCACGGTGGGCAGGGCGATCTGGCTGGGCGTGATGAGCGGGGCCGTGACCATGAAGATGATCAGCAGCACCAGCATGACGTCGATGAACGGGACCATGTTGATCTCGTTCATCGTGCGGCGGCCCCGGCCGCGGGCGGCGAGCTTGGCCATGGTTCAGTGCCTCAGAAGGTGGACGCGGTGGCGGCCTGGGGATGGTGCGAACCGAGGTTGCGCTGCAGGATGTTGGAGAACTCTTCCATGAAGGTCTCCAGGCTGTTCGCCACGCGGTCGATGTCGTGGGCGAAGCGGTTGTAGCCCACCACCGCCGGGATGGCGGCGAACAGGCCGATGGCGGTGGCGACCAGTGCCTCGGCGATGCCGGGCGCCACCGTGGCCAGCGTGACCTGGGCCAGCGAGGCCAGGCCGGTGAAGGCGTGCATGATGCCCCAGACCGTGCCGAACAGACCGACGTAGGGGGCGACGGAGGCGACGGTGCCGAGGAAGGAGAGGTTGGACTCCATCATGTCGAGTTCGCGCTGGAAGCTGGCGCGCATGGCGCGGCGCGCGCCGTCGAGCAGGGCACCGCTGTCGGTGATGCGGCGCTCGCGCAGCTTGTTGAACTCGCGCATGCCGCTGGCGAAGATGCGTTCCATGGGGCCGGCGCTGCGCGCGTTCTGCGCGGCGGCGGCGTACAGCTCGTTCAGGTTGGCGCCCGACCAGAACTCACGCTCGAAGGCCTCGTTGCGCGAGCGCACGCGCTTGAGCGTGCCCATCTTGCGGAAGATGGCCGCCCAACTGATGAGCGACATCAGCACGAGCAGCAGCACGACGGCCTGGACCACCCAGGTCGCGTGGAGCATGAGCTGGACGATGGAGAGTTCTGGGGTCATGGTGCAGGGATCGGAACGGATGGAAAAGGTTTCGGTCTGTCACCGGGCACGGCTCAGGCCAGGCCCAGGGCCTGGCGCAGGGAAGGCGGCATGCGCCGGGGTGTCAGGGTACTGCCGTCCACCCAGCCAATGCGGATGGTGCCTTCGCACAGCAAATCCCCCGCCGGTGAGTCCCGGCGTGCCGACTGCGCGATTGTGAGCGAGGCGCGGCCCGCTTCCGTCACCTGGGCGGTAACCAGAAGCAAATCATCCAGGCGGGCGGGGCGCAGATAGCGCACGTCGGTGGCGCTGACCACGAACATGGCGCCCTCGGCCTCGCGCAGGCGCTGCTGCTCGATGCCGAGCGCGCGCAGCCACTCGGTGCGGGCGCGCTCGAAGAACTTGAGGTAGTTGGCGTAGAAGACGATGCCGCCGGCGTCGGTGTCTTCCCAGTAGACGCGCACGCGCCACTCGAACGGATGGGTGAGCGAGTCCCCGCTCACCAGGCCGCCTCCAGGCGCGCCACGGCTTCCTGCAGTTGCTCCATCGAGTTGGCGGTGGAGAAGCGCAGGTAGCGCCCGGGCTCGGCCTGGGCGAAGTCGCGCCCAGGCGTGGCGGCGAGCTGGTAGCGGCGCATGAGTTCGAAGGCCAGGGGCCAGCTGCCGCCGGCCTCGGGGTCGCTCGCCTCGGGCGGGATGCCCCAGCGCTGGCACAGGGCGCGCACGTCGGCCCAGGCGTAGAAGGCGCCGTCGGGCATGACGGGCACGGTGAGGCCCAGGCGGTTGAGTTGCGGGATGAAGTAGTCGCGCCGGGCTTTGAAGGCGGCGCGGCGGCGCTCGTACTCGGCCAGGCTGTCGGGCTCGAAGCAGGCCAGTGCGGCGTGCTGCGAGATGGCGCTGGGACAGATGAAGAGGTTCTGCGCCAGGCGTTCGACCGCGGGCACCAGGGCCGGTGGCAGCACCAGCCAGCCCAGTCGCCAACCCGTCATGTTGAAGTACTTGCTGAAGCTGTTGACGCTGATGACCGTGTCGCCCAGGCCCTCGGGCAGGGTGAGCGCGGTCTGGCCGAAGGCGGCGTCGTGGCTCAGGCCGAGGTAGATCTCGTCGATGAGGGTGATGCCGTCGCGCTCACGCACGGTGGCGGCGATGCGCTGCAGCTCGTCGCGCGCGATGGAGGTGCCCGTGGGGTTGGACGGCGAGGCCAGCAGCACGCCGCGCGTGCGTTCGCCCCAGTGCGCGCGCACCTGCTCGGCGCTGAGCTGGAAGCGTTGCTCGGGGCCGCAGGGGACCATGCGCGCCGTGCCCTCGGCCGCCTGCACGAACTGGCGGTTGCAGGGGTAGCTCGGGTCGGGCATGAGGATTTCATCGCCCGCGTCGATGAGGGCCAGGCAGGCCAGTTGCAGCGCGGCCGAGGCGCCGGCCGTGACGACGATGCGCGACGGATCGACCGTGGCGCCGAAGTGCGTGCCGTACCAGCCGGCGATGGCCTCGCGCAGCGCGGGCAGGCCCAGGGCCTGCGTGTACTGGCTGCGGCCGTCTCGGATGGCCCGCTCGGCGGCCTGCTGCACCAGCGGCGGGGCGGTGAAGTC
>NZ_DATIGV010000099.1:0-16143 GCF_035481345.1 Hydrogenophaga sp.
CCGGCCTCGTGCCCGTGAAGGTGGGCGACATCAACCGCCTGCGCGTGGGTGAGTGGGTGATGGCGATCGGCTCCCCCTTCGGCCTGGAGAACACCGTCACGGCCGGCATCGTGAGCGCCAAGCAGCGCGACACGGGCGACTACCTGCCCTTCATCCAGACTGACGTGGCCATCAACCCGGGCAATTCGGGCGGGCCGCTGATCAACATGCGCGGCGAGGTGGTGGGCATCAACAGCCAGATCTACTCGCGCTCGGGTGGCTTCCAGGGCATTTCCTTCGCCATCCCCATCGACGAGGCCGTGCGCGTGTCCAACGAGCTGCGCGCCAGCGGTCGCGTCACTCGCGGTCGCATCGGCGTGCGCATCGACCAGGTCAGCAAAGAGGTGGCCGAGTCGCTGGGCATGGCGCAACCCAAGGGCGCGCTGGTGCGCGGTGTCGAACCCGATTCGCCGGCGGCCAAGGCGGGCGTCGAGCCGGGCGACATCATCCTCAGATTCGACGGCAAGGAGATCGACAAGTCGGTCGATCTGCCGCGCCTGGTGGGCAACACCAAACCCGGCACGCGCAGTGCCATGACGGTGCTGCGCCGGGGCAGCCAGCGCGACCTGAACGTAGTGGTCGCCGAGCTCGAGCCCGAGCGTCCCGAGGCGCGCGCGGCGGCACCCGAACCCACGCCGGTGCCCAGCAGCAACGCCGTGCAGGCGCTGGGTCTGACCCTGGCCGAACTCAGCGCCGACGAGGCCAAGGCGCTCAAGGTACGCGGTGGTGTGCGCGTCATGGGCGTGACGGGGCCCGCCACGCGCGCCGGCCTGCGCGAGGGCGATGTCATCGTGGCGGTGGCCAATGCTGAGGTGTCGTCGGTGAAAGACGTGGAAGCAGCGCTCGCGCGGGTGGACAAGAACAAGCCCGTGAACCTGCTGCTGCGCCGTGGTGAGTGGGCGCAGTACGCGGTGGTGCGTCCGCAAGCCCGGTGAATGCTCGTGGAGCGGCTTTTGGGCGACGTGGGTCAATAACCCCGGCCCCCGCTGGGCATCTGCGCCGTCTGTCGCGAGGTGTTTCGAAGGCGCCACGGGCCGCCGAGGCCATTGGACCGGCCGCCTGGGTGGAAAGTTAGTGGACACCAACAAGAATCCATTCACTCATGACCGGATTCGATAAAATCGCACATGTTGTCCACAGATTGAGGCGGCTCAAAGGCCCCCGAATTCACGATGCGGGAGCCCTGGTCGTGATGTCCCAGTCTGATCCACAGCCGCTGCACAGCTTGTACCCAAAGCCTGTGGATAAGCTGTAAACAACTGCCCTGTTGCGGCCCGGCGACAGGGCTTGGAAGCTCGGTGGCGGCTGTCTGCGAGGGGCTTTTTGCCTACAATGAAACCCCAACTATCGCAGTTGCCATTGATTGTTGGTTACGGGCGCGTCAGCAGCTGACGCGCCCTTTTTTATGGTCGCGCGCCTTGGCCCGGCGCACGATGAACATGGTCCCTGGCCTGGTCCTCTGATGAACCACATACGCAATTTCTCGATCATCGCGCACATCGATCATGGCAAATCGACGCTCGCGGATCGCATCATTTCCCTCTGTGGCGGCCTCTCCGATCGCGAGATGAGCGAGCAGGTGCTCGACTCGATGGACATCGAGAAAGAGCGCGGCATCACCATCAAGGCGCAGACCGCCGCGCTGCAGTACAAGGCCCGCGATGGCCGCGTCTACAACCTCAACCTGATCGACACGCCCGGTCACGTGGACTTCTCCTACGAGGTCTCGCGTTCCCTGTCGGCCTGCGAGGGCGCCTTGCTGGTGGTGGACGCAAGCCAGGGTGTCGAGGCCCAGACCGTGGCCAACTGCTACACCGCGCTCGACCTGGGCGTGGAGGTGCTGCCGGTCCTCAACAAGATGGACCTGCCCAACGCCGATCCCGAGAACGCCAAGAGTGAAATCGAGGACGTGATCGGCATCGACGCCAGCGACGCCATTCCCTGCTCGGCCAAGACCGGTATGGGCGTGGAAGAGATCCTCGAAGCGGTCATCGCCAAGGTGCCGCCGCCTCGCGGCAATCCCGACGCACCCCTTCGCGCCATGATCATCGACAGCTGGTACGACGCCTACGTCGGCGTGGTGATGCTGGTGCGCGTGGTGGACGGCCGGCTGCTCAAGGGCGAGCGCTTCAAGCTCATGGCCACCAACGCGGCCTACAACGCCGACAACCTGGGCGTGTTCACGCCGGCCACGCAGCCTCGCGAATCGCTGGAGGCGGGGGAGGTGGGCTACATCATCGCGGGCATCAAGGAACTGGCGGCCGCCAAGGTGGGCGACACCGTCACGCTGGAAAAGAAGCTGCCCAACAACGCCGGCCCCGCGGAGCGGCCGCTGCCCGGCTTCAAGGAGGTGCAGCCGCAGGTGTTCGCCGGCCTGTACCCCACCGAGGCCAACCAGTACGACGCCCTGCGCGACGCGCTGGAGAAGCTCAAGCTCAACGACGCCTCGCTGCACTACGAGCCCGAGGTGTCGCAGGCGCTGGGCTTCGGCTTTCGTTGCGGTTTCCTGGGCCTGCTGCACATGGAAATCGTGCAGGAGCGCCTGGAGCGCGAGTTCGACCAGGACCTCATCACCACCGCGCCCAGCGTGGTGTACCAGGTGGTCAAGGGCGACGGCGAGGTGCTCATGGTGGAGAACCCGTCCAAGATGCCCGACGCCGGCCGCATCGAAGAGATCCGTGAGCCCATCGTCACCGTGCACCTGTACATGCCGCAGGAATACGTGGGCCCGGTAATGACGCTGGCCAACCAGAAGCGTGGCGTGCAGATCAACATGGCCTATCACGGCAAGCAGGTCATGCTGACCTACGAACTGCCGCTGGGCGAGATCGTCCTGGACTTCTTCGACAAGCTCAAGTCCGTCAGCCGCGGTTACGCGAGCATGGACTACGAGTTCAAGGAGTACCGCGCGTCCGACGTGGTCAAGGTCGACATCCTGCTCAATGGCGAGAAGGTCGACGCCCTGTCCATCATCGTGCACCGCAGCCAGTCGCAGTACCGCGGCCGCGCGGTGGCGGCCAAGATGCGCGAAATCATCAGCCGCCAGATGTTCGACGTGGCGATCCAGGCGGCCATCGGCGGCAACGTGATCGCGCGCGAGACCATCAAGGCGCTGCGCAAGAACGTGCTGGCAAAATGCTACGGTGGTGACATCACCCGCAAACGCAAACTGCTCGAAAAACAGAAGGCTGGCAAGAAGCGCATGAAACAGATCGGCTCCGTCGAAGTGCCCCAGGAGGCTTTCCTGGCAATCCTGCAGGTGCAAGACTGATGAAGTCCGCCATGGGTGCGGTCACGGGGGCGATCCTCGCGGCGTTCGGGCTCTATGCCGTGGCCTGGTATTCGGGCGCGGTGGAGGGCAACTTCTCGCTCCTGCTGATGCTGGCGACGCTGGTCACCGGCATCTACTGGGTGATCGACAAACTGGTGTTCCTGCCGCAGCGCCGCCGCGTGGCCGACCACCTGGTGCAGGAGCATCAGCAACGCAAGGAAGCTCTGGCCAAGCAGGGCTTCAGCCAGATCGAGGGTGACATCGAGCCGGCGCGTCAACGGGCGCTGGCCCAGCCCTGGTGGCTGGACTGGACGGCGGGCCTGTTCCCTGTGATCCTGGCCGTCTTCGTGCTGCGCTCCTTCCTGTTCGAGCCGTTCAAGATCCCCTCGGGCTCCATGATCCCCACTCTGCGCGTGGGCGACCTGATCCTGGTGAACAAGTACCACTACGGTATTCGTCTGCCCGTCCTGAATACGAAGGTCTGGGACAACCATGCGCCGCAGCGCGGCGACGTGATCGTCTTCCGCTACCCGCCCAAACCCAGCCTGGACTACATCAAGCGCGTGGTCGGCCTGCCTGGCGACGAGGTGGCCTACCTGAACAAGCAACTCACGGTCAATGGCCAGCCCGTGCCCCGGGTGGCGCAGCCCGACTTCTTCGACAAGGACTCGATGCGCTACGCCAAGCAATGGCAGGAAAGCCTGGGGGGCAAGCACTACAACATCCTCAACGAGGACACGCGCCCGGCCTTCGTCGAGGGCGCCACGCAGTTCCCGTTTGCGGATGGCTGCCGCTACAGCGTCGAAGGCATGGTCTGCAAGGTGCCCGCCGGGCACTACTTCATGATGGGCGACAATCGCGACAATTCGCTCGACTCGCGGTATTGGGGCTTTGTGCCCGAAGCGAATATCGTCGGCAAGGCCTTTTTCGTCTGGATGAATTTTGGCGATTTCGGTCGCATCGGCTCGTTCGAGTGACGACGAACGCTCTGGAGGAACACGCATGAAGTTGAAGCGGCAACAACGGGGCCTGACCTTCGTCGGCCTGATCATCGTCGGTACCCTGCTGGCACTGGCAGGCATCGTGGCGGCGCAGGTGTTTCCCACGTACCTGGAGTACCTGGCCGTGCAAAAGGCGGTGCAGAAGGCCGCAGCGGGCGGTACGGTGGCCGAGGTGCGCAGCATCTTCGACAAGGCCGCCACGATCGACGATATCCGCACCATCTCCGGCAAGGACCTCACCGTCGGCAAGCAGGGCGATCGCGTGGTCGTGTCCTTCGACTACAGCCGCGAAATTCACCTGGCGGGCCCGGGCTGGCTGGTGATGAAGTACAAGGGCAGCTCGCAATGAGCCCGGCCCGGTTGATGGCTTGAACCCCGATCTCACCGCGCTGCAGAGCCGGCTGCAGCACCGCTTTGCCAACCCCCGCCTGCTGGAGCGGGCGCTGACCCACCGCAGCTTTGGCGCCGACCACAATGAGCGCCTGGAATTCCTCGGCGACTCCGTGCTCAATCTGGCCATCTCCGGCCTGCTGTTCGAGAAACTCAATGCCTTGCCCGAGGGCGATCTCTCGCGGGTGCGCGCCAACCTGGTCAAGCAGGACACGCTGTTCGAACTGGCCCAGGCGCTGGGCTTGTCGTCGGGATTGCGGCTGGGCGACGGCGAAAAGCGCTCGGGCGGGCACAAGCGCCCCTCCATCCTGGCCGACGCGCTGGAAGCCGTGATCGGCGCCGTGTATCTCGACGCCGGCTTCGAAACCGCCGCGCAACTGGTGCGGCGCCTCTATGGCGGCGTCGAGCTCAGCACCAGCATGACGGCTTTGGGCAAAGACCCGAAAACCGAATTGCAGGAGTGGCTGCAGGGCCGCAAAATGAAGTTGCCCGTCTACCGCGTGGTGGCCACGCTGGGCGAGGCGCACAAGCAGACCTTCGATGTGGAATGCACCGTGCAGGAAACCGGCCACAGCGAGCGCGGCATCGGCGCCTCGCGGCGCGCGGGCGAACAAGCCGCCGCCGCCGCCATGCTGCAACACCTGAGCGCCTCATCCGCCGACAAAACCACCCCATGAGCCAGAAGACGCCCGCCCCGCCGCCCGCCGACGCCCACCTCGAGGCGATGCTGGCGCGCGCGCTCGGCAAGCCCGCCTCGGCCGACGCCACTGACGCACCCGAGGCGCCGCGCCCCGAGGTGGCCGAGTCCGACAAGCGCTGCGGCTACGTGGCCATCGTGGGCAAGCCCAACGTCGGCAAGTCCACGCTGCTCAACGCACTGGTGGGGCAAAAAGTCAGCATCACCTCGCGCAAGGCCCAGACCACGCGCCACCGCATCACGGGCATCCGAACCGAGGGCGCGTCGCAGTTCATCTTCGTGGACACGCCCGGTTTCCAGACCCGCCACGGCAACGCGCTCAACCGATCGCTGAACAAGACGGTGCTGGGCGCGGTGACGGACGTGGACCTGATCCTTTTCGTCGTCGAGGCCGGCCGTTTCAACCTGGCCGACGCCAAGGTGCTCTCGTTGCTGCCGCCCTCGGTGCCGGTCATCCTGCTGGCGAACAAGCTGGACGAGGTGCACCGCCGCGGTGAACTGGCGCCGTGGCTGCGTTCCATGCAGGAGCGCCACCCCTTCGCCGAGTTCGTGCCCATGTCGGCCAAGGCGCCCAAGGACATCCAGCGCCTGTTCGGCATCTGCGAGAAGTACCTGCCGCAGCAGCCCTGGATCCACGACGCCGAGGAGCTGACCGACCGCAGCGAGCGCTTCATGGCCGCCGAAATGGTGCGCGAGAAGCTGTTCCGCCTCACGGGTGACGAGCTGCCCTACACCTCCACCGTGGTCATCGACCGCTTCGAGGAAGAGGGCCAGTTGCGCCGCATCGCCGCCACCATCGTGGTCGAGCGCGAAGGGCACAAGGGCATGGTGATCGGCGACAAGGGCGAGAAGCTCAAGCGCATCGGCACCGAAGCCCGCATGGAGCTGGAAAAGCTCTGGGGCGGCAAGGTGTTCCTGGAGTTGTGGGTCAAGGTCCGCTCCGGCTGGGCCGACGACGACGCTCGCGTGCGCTCCTTCGGATATGAATGAGGCCCCCACGCTCCGCCGCTGCGCGGGTCGCTGCCCCCCGAGGGGGCTGGCCTGCCTTGGGGCGGCCCGGCGGCAGGCCGACTCTCTCCGATGAAGGCTCGGGTCGCGGACGAATCGGCGTTCGTCCTGCACCGCTACGACTGGAGCGAGACCAGCCTCGTGCTCGAGGTGTTCACGCGTTACCACGGCCGCATCGCCCTGGTGGCCAAGGGCGTGAAGCGGCCCACCTCGCAGTTCCGACCCGTGCTGCTGCCCCTGCAGCCCCTGCAGCTGAGCTGGAGCGGCGACGCCGAGGTGCGCACGCTCAAGGCGGCGCACTGGGTGGGCGGGCACGTCATGCCCACCGGCGAGGCGCTCATCGCCGGCAGCTACCTCAATGAACTGCTGGTGAAGCTGCTGGCGCGCGACGACCCGTACCCGCGCCTGTTCGACTGGTTCGCCACCGCCGTGCACACCCTGGCCGACCAGCCCGAGGCCCGCACCGTGGTGCTGCGCGCCTTCGAGTTGTTGATGCTGCGCGAGATCGGCCTGCTGCCCGACCTGGTGCGCGAAGGCGCCACACTGTCGCCGCTGCTCGACGGCGAGCGCTACGTATTGCAGGCCGAGTCGGGCCTTCGCGTGGCGCACGAGGACGACCACCACGCGCTGGACGCCGGCCGCTGGCGCGATCTGCAGCAGGCCCTGGACGATCCCGCGCCCTTCGTGCCGGTGCTGCGGGTCTGCGCGGACATCGCGCCGACCCTGCGCATCCCCCTGCGCAACCTGCTGCACTACCATGGCGGCGTGCGCGTGTTCCGCACGCGCCAGCTCATGCTCGACGTGCAGGCCATGCGCCGCCGGCGCGGGCATGCCGCCGACGCCGCTTCAACCGATTCCTGACCGAGCCCGAGCATGGTGCACCCCCGAACCGCGCTGTCCGTCAATCTCAACAAGGTCGCGCTGGTGCGCAACACCCGCCACCTGGGCATTCCCTCCGTCACGCGCGCGGCCACGCTGTGCCTGCAGGCCGGCGCCGCGGGCATCACCGTGCACCCGCGGCCCGACGAGCGCCACATCCGCGCGCACGACGTGCACGACTTGGCTGCCGTGCTCAAGGCCTGGCCCGGGTGCGAGTACAACATCGAGGGCAACCCCTTCCACAACCTCATGGACTTCGTGCGCGCCGTGCGCCCGCACCAGGCCACCTTCGTCCCTGACGCGGAAGGCCAGTTCACCAGCGACCACGGCTGGCGCTTTCCCGAAGACGCCGAACGCCTGCGCCCGCTGATCGCTGAGTGCCAGGCGCTGGGCGTGCGCGTGAGCCTGTTCATGGACGCTGAAGCCGATCAGATGGCCGCGGCCAAGGCGGTCGGGGCCGACCGCGTCGAGTTCTACACCGAGCCCTACGCCGCCGCCTTCGGCACGCCCGGGCAGGACGCGCAACTGCGCCGCTTCGAGCGCGCCTCGCAAGCCGCGCTCGACGCGGGTCTGGCCGTGAACGCCGGCCACGACCTCAACCGCGACAACCTCACGCCGTTCCTGCGCACCGTGCCCGGCGTCAGCGAGGTGTCCATCGGCCACGCTCTCATCGCCGACGCGCTCGAGCTCGGCTACGAAGCCACCGTCGTGGCCTACAAGCGCTGCATCGCCGACGCCTTCGCATGATCTACGGCATCGGCACCGACATCTGCGACGTGCGCCGCATCGCGGCCACGATGGAACGCCAGGGCGAGCGCTTCGCGAGCAAGGTGCTCAGCGAGGCCGAGTTCGCCGTCTGGCAGCGCCGCAGCGCGCGCTGGCCGCAGCGCGGCCTGCGCTACCTGGCCACGCGCTTCTCGGCCAAGGAGGCCTTCTCCAAGGCCATCGGCCTGGGCATGCGCATGCCCATGAGCTGGCGCCGTTGCGAGATCGCCAATCTGCCCAGTGGCCAACCCGTCATCGTGTTGCACGGCGAGCTCAAGACCTGGTTCGAATCCCAGGGTCTGCGCGCGCACGTGACCGTGACCGACGAGACTGATTACGCGGCCAGCTTCGTGGTCGTCGAACGCACCGATTCCCCATCGCCATGAACCACCACGCCCCCCTGATCATCGACGTCGCCGGCCTGGCGCTGAGCGACACCGATCGCCAGCGCCTGGACCACCCCCTGGTGGGCGGCGCCATCCTCTTCAGCCGCAACTGGCGCGACCGCGCGCAGCTCACGCGGCTGTGCGCGGAGATCAAGGCGGTGCGCGAAGACCTGTTGGTGGCCATCGACCAGGAGGGCGGCCGCGTGCAGCGTTTCCGCACCGATGGCTTCACCGCCTTGCCGCCCATGGCCGCCTTCGGCGAGCGCTGGATGGCTGGCGGTGCCGACGGTGACGGGGCGATGCGGGCGATCGACGCCGCCACGGCGGCCGGCTTCGTGCTGGGCGCGGAGCTGCGCGCCTGCGGCGTGGACCTGAGCTTCACGCCGGTGCTCGACCTCGACCACGGCGACAGCTCCGTCATCGGCGACCGCGCCTTCGCGCGCGACCCGCGCGTGGTGGCGATGCTCGCGCAGGCGCTGATGCACGGCCTGCGGCAAAGCGGCATGGCCAACTGCGGCAAGCACTTTCCCGGGCACGGCTACGTGCGCGGCGACACGCACCACGAGATCCCGCGCGACACCCGCTCGCTCAAGGCCATCCTGGCCGATGACGCCTTGCCCTACGGTTGGCTCAGCGCCTCGCTCAGCGCTGTCATGCCCGCCCACGTGATCTACCCCAAGGTGGACGCGCGTCCCGCCGGCTTCTCCGCGCGATGGCTGCAGGACGTGCTGCGCGTGCGCCTGGGCTTCACGGGTGCGGTCTTCAGTGACGACCTGGGCATGGCCGCGGCGCGGCAGATCGAGGGCCGGGCGGTGCGCTTCGCCGAGGCCGCCACCGCCGCGCTGCAGGCGGGCTGCGACATGGTGCTGCTGTGCAACCAGAGCGTGGTCGAGGGCGGTGCGCCGATCGACGAGGCCATCGACGAGCTCGCGCGCGCCGCGATGCAGGGCGACTGGGTGCCGTCGCCGGTCAGCGAGGAGCGTCGCCGTGCGCTGCTGCCCCAGGGCAAGGCCATGGCCTGGGACGATCTGATGGTGGACGCCCGCTACATGCACGCGCTGTCGATGCTGCCCTGAACGGGTGCGCCCTTCAGCGGTCCAGCCCGAGCTTCTCGAGCAGGTCGCCCACGAGTTCAAGGCGCAGCAAGGGGTTGTCCAGTGCCATCAGGCGCTGCTTGAGCGCCACCGGGGCGGGCACCAGTTCGCACCAGCGGTTGGCCACCCAGCCGGCGTCGTCCCAGTGGTAGGGCGGCTGGATCGGCAGTTGCTCATGGGCGCCGGGTTGGCGCTCGCGCAGGTTCTCCAGCACGCGTTTCAGGCCAATGGCCACGGAGGCGAGCTCGTCCGGCACCGGCGTGGAAACGTCGGCGGGCAGCAGGTCCACATCGGCCACCCACAGGCCGTGGGGCAGGCGCGTGCGCCGCGTGACGCTGAAGCGCTGCAGGCCCTGACAGCGGATCATGAACAGGCCCGGCTGAGGCTTCTCCAGTGATTCGATGCGCGCGAGCACGCCGACCGGGTGGAAGACCTCCTTGGCGAAACCGTCGCCCCCGGGCGGGGCGTTCGGGTCGAGCCGGCGCACCTCGCTGCCTTCGCTCAGGCTCACCACGCCGAAGGGCGCGCCGGCCTTGTGGCAGCGCCCGATCATGTCGAGGTAGCGCACCTCGAAGATGCGAAGCGGTAGCCAGCCGCCCGGGAACAGGACGGTCTGCAGCGGGAAGAGGGGCAGCTGGGCGAGCTTGAGCGCCTCAGCCGCCGCCGGGGTGTCGCTCAATCCTCGACCACCGCGTCGGCGCTCTGGCGCTGCATCATGGCCAGCAGGTTGGCCACGGTGGCGCGCAGTTCGCGGCGGTCGCAGATGAAGTCGACCGCGCCCTTCGTCTGCAGGAACTCGGCGCGCTGGAAGCCTTCGGGCAGCTTCACGCGCACGGTGTTCTCGATCACGCGCGGGCCGGCGAAACCGATCAGCGCCTTGGGCTCGGCGATCACCACGTCGCCCACGAAGGCGAAGCCCGCGCTCACGCCGCCCATGGTCGGGTCGGTCAGCACGCTGATGTAGGGCAGGCCCTTCTTGGCCAGGCGCGTGAGCGAAGCGTTGGTCTTGGCCATCTGCATGAGCGAGAGCAGGCCTTCCTGCATGCGCGCGCCACCGGTGGCGGTGAAGCACACGAAGGGCACCTTCTGCGCGATGGCTTCCTCGACGCCGCGCACGAAGCGCTCGCCGACGACCGAGCCCATGGAGCCGCCCATGAAGTCGAATTCGAAGCAGGCGGTGACCAGGCTCATGCCCTTGACCGCGCCGCCCATGACGATGAGCGCATCGGTCTCGCTGGTGGTCTCCAGGGCTTCCTTCAGGCGTTCGGGGTACTTGCGGCTGTCCTTGAACTTGAGCGCGTCCACCGGCAGCACCTCTTGCCCGATCTCGTAGCGGCCTTCGGCGTCCAGGAAGCCGTTGAGCCGCGCGCGCGCACCGATGCGGTGGTGGTGCGAGCAGTGCGGGCAGACGTTCTGGTTCTTCTCGAGGTCGTTCTTGTAGAGCACGGCCTCGCAGCTGGGGCACTTCACCCACAGGCCCTCGGGCACGCTGCGGCGCTCGGTGGGGTCGGTCGGGGTGATCTTGGGGGGGAGCAGCTTTTCGAGCCAGGACATGCGGGTCTCCGGGGGAGTGAGGGGCGCGAGGCGGGATTATGCGTCCAGCGCTTTTCGGATGGTGCGCACGAACTGGACGGCCACGGGCACCACCTTCTCGTGCGGTTCGTCTTCGATGAGCTGGATGAGCTTGCTGCCGATCACCACCGCGTCGGCGGTGCGGCCGATGGCGCGGGCGGTGTCCGCGTCCCGTATGCCGAAACCCACGCCGACGGGAATGTTCACGTGCGCGCGGATGCGCGGCAGCATGGCTTCCACCTGGGACACGTCCAGCGTGCCCGCGCCGGTGACGCCCTTGAGTGAAACGTAGTACACGTAGCCGCTGGCCACGCGCGCCACCTGGGCCATGCGTTCGTCGGTGGAGGTGGGGGCCAGCAGGAAGATCAGGTCCATGCCGCGCGCGCGCAGGGCGCGGGCGAAGTCCTCGCATTCCTCGGGCGGGTAGTCCACCACCAGCACGCCGTCCACGCCGGCCTCGGCCGCGTCGTTCACGAAGGCGCCGGTGCCGTGCTTCTGGTCGTAGCGCTCCACCGGGTTCGCGTAGCCCATGAGCACCACGGGCGTGCTGGTGTTGCGTTCGCGAAAGCGCTTGACCATGGCCAGCACCTGCACGAGGCCGATGCCGGCGGCGAGCGCGCGCTCGCCGGCCTTCTGGATCACGGGGCCGTCGGCCGACGGATCGGAGAAGGGCACGCCGAGCTCGATGATGTCGGCACCGGCCTCGGCCATGCCCTGCATCAGCTCGGGCGTGATGTCGGCGAAGGGGAAGCCGGCGGTGACGTAGGGGATCAGTGCCTTGCGGCTCTGGGACTTGAGTTCGGACAGGGTCTTGTCGATGCGGCTCATTTGGCTGGGCCCCCTTTGACGGTGTGGCCGCGCATGGAGGGGCGGTCGTAAAAATCGGCGCCCGAAAGATCGGCGACGGTGCCGATGTCCTTGTCGCCGCGGCCCGAGAGGTTGACCAGGATCGACTGCGTGGGCTTCATGGTCTTGGCGAGCTTCATCGCGTACGCCACCGCGTGGCTGGACTCGAGGGCGGGGATGATGCCCTCGGTGCGGCAGAGGTAGTGGAAGGCCTCCAGCGCCTCGGTGTCGGTGACGCCCACGTACTCGGCGCGGCCGATGTCCTTGAGGTAGGCGTGCTCGGGGCCCACGCCGGGGTAGTCCAGGCCGGCGCTCACGCTGTGCGTCTCGGTGACTTGTCCGTTGTCGTCTTGCAGCACGTAGGTGCGGTTGCCGTGCAGCACGCCGGGGCTCCCGCGCTGGAGCGAGGCGGCGTGTTTGTCGCTGTCCAGCCCCTCGCCGGCGGCCTCCACGCCGATCAGGCGGGTGTTCTGGTGCGCGATGTAGGGGTGGAAGATGCCCATGGCGTTGCTGCCGCCGCCCACGCAGGCGATCACCGCATCGGGCTGCTCGCCTGCGCAGTTCGCCTCGCGCAGCATCTCGGGCATCTGCTTGAGGCATTCCTCGCCGATCACGCTCTGGAAGTCGCGCACCATCATCGGGTAGGGATGCGGGCCGGCCACGGTGCCGATGATGTAGAAGGTGTTGTCCACGTTGGCGACCCAGTCGCGCATGGCCTCGTTCAGCGCATCCTTCAGGGTCTTGCTGCCGCTCTCCACGGGTACCACGGTGGCGCCCAGCAGCTTCATGCGAAAGACGTTGGGGCTCTGGCGCTTCACGTCCTCGCTGCCCATGTAGACCACGCATTCCAGGCCGTAGCGCGCGCAGATGGTGGCCGTGGCCACGCCGTGCTGGCCCGCGCCGGTCTCGGCAATGATGCGCGGCTTGCCCATGCGGCGCGCCAGCATGGCCTGGCCGATGGTGTTGTTCACCTTGTGCGCGCCGGTGTGGTTGAGGTCCTCGCGCTTGAGGAAGATCTGTGCGCCGCCCATCTCGCGGCTCATGCGCGCGGCGTGGTAGACCGGGCTGGGCCGGCCCACGAAGTGCGCGAGCTCGTGGCGGAATTCGGCGAGGAAGTCCGGGTCGTGCTGGTACTTCTCGTAGGCCGCCTTCAGTTCGTTGATGGCGTGGGTGAGCGTTTCGCTCACGAAGCTGCCGCCGTAGATGCCGAAATGGCCTCGGGCGTCGGGTTGCTGGTAGGTCTGCATGCGAAATCCTGTGCGGTGGATGGCCCGCGCGCGACCCGAGGAAGGGTCAGGATCGCTGCGGGGAGGGTGCTGGCGCCGGATCGTTGGCGCGATCGGCGGCGCGCACGGCGGCCACGAAGGCCTGCATCTTGTCGGCGCTCTTGATGCCCTTGGACACCTCGATGCCGGAGCTCACGTCAACGGCCCAGGGCCGGATGAGCCTGATGCCATCGGTCACGTTTGCAGGCGTGAGTCCACCAGACAAAACGAGGCGAGAGCTGGCGTTTAGTCGAGGGTGTGACCACGTGAAGGCCGTCCAGTCGAAGGATTGGCCGCCGCCACCGAACCCCTCGATGTGGGCGTCGAGCAGGATGGCTTGGGCAGAGGCGAAATCATCGGCGAATTGTAGGAGATCGAAGGATTTCCCGGCCTCGCCGGCCGGGATGCGCGCGGCGCGCAGGTAAGGCCGCCCCGGGGCCTGCGCCTCGGCCGGCGACTCGTCGCCGTGCAACTGCAGCAGGGCATGGGGCACGGCGCGCAGGCCCCGTGCGATCCACTCGGGGCTGGCGTTGACGAAGAGCAGCACCGGCGTGACGAAGGCGGGCAAGCGGCGCGCCAGTTCGCCGGCCCGTTCGGGCGATACGAAGCGCGGGCTGGGCTCGTAGAGCACGAAGCCCACGGCGTCGGCCCCGGATCGCACGGCCGCGTCCACGTCGGCCTCGCGGGTGAGGCCGCAGAACTTGATGCGGGTGCGGTGGGCGGGCGTCATGGCAACCAGTCGAAAGCGGGCGTGCGATCGGGCAGGCCCCAGGCGGCATCGTAGACCGGGCCGAGAAAGTACAGGCCGTCGGGGGAGAAGGTGGGTGCGGCGGCGTCGCGGCTGCGCGCGGCGAGCACCTCGGCCATCCACCCGGGTGGCTGGTGGCCGCTGCCGATGGCGATGAGGCAGCCCATGATGTTGCGGATCATGTGGTGCAGGAAGGCGTTGGCCTCGAACTCGAAGCGCCAGTAGGCGCCGCGCCGCGCGATCTCGATGCGGCGCAGGGTCTTCACCGGAGTGTGGGCCTGGCATTGCGAGGCGCGAAAGGAGGTGAAGTCGTGCTCGCCGAGGAGGCGTTCGGCGGCCCGGCGCATGGCCTCGGCATCGAGTGGGCGGAACACCCAACCCACCTGCCCCTGTTCCACGCTCGGCCGCACGGGAGATTCGAGCAGCACGTAGGCGTAGCGGCGGGCGATGGCACTGGCGCGGGCGTGGAAGGCCGCGGGGACCTCATGCGCCCACTGCACCGCGATGTCGGGCGGCAGGAAGCTGTTGGTGCCACGCACCCAGGCGTATTCGGCCCGCTCCAGCGGCGTGTCGAAGTGCACCACCTGCATGAGCCCGTGCACGCCGGCGTCGGTGCGGCCGGCGCACAGCGTGTTCACGGCGGGCAGGGCGCTGAAGCGCGCGAGCGCGTCTTCCAGCTTGTCTTGAACCGTGTTGCCGCTGGGCTGGCTTTGCCAGCCGTCATACGCTCGGCCGTTAAAGCTCACGCCCAGCGCGATGCGGTGCATCGGGCTGGGCGTGGTGGGGGACTCTTCCGGGGATTCGGTCAAGCGACGGCGTCGGGCGGTCGGATCAGGTGGTCAGATCGGCCAGGAAGGTGCTGGCCTTGGCCTTGAGCGGGCCGGACGCTTCGGCCAGCACTTCCTCGGCCAGCGAACGAGCGCCTTCGAAGTCGCCAATGGCGCGGAACTCCTCGGCCAGCGAGAGCTTGGTCTCGAGCGGGTTCTCTTCGGTGAGATCGCCCGCGGGCGCCATGGTCACGGGCTCCTTGTGGCCGCTGTCGAGGTCCAGGTTGAGACCGTCGAGGTTGAAGTCCATCAGGCTGCCAGCGGGCTCGGGGGCGAGGCCGGCCTTGGTGGAGGTGGTCTTCAGGTCGAGGTCGAAGTTGGGGGCGCTGATGCTGTCGGGCGCGCCCTGACCCAGGCTGGGCACTTCGATGTCGGCCGGCGTGGTGGCCGAGCGCTCGGCCTCGTTGGCGGGCGAGGGCAGATCGAGGTCGAAGTCCATCGACATCGAGGACGGGGCGCTGGCCGGCGGCGCCGAGGGCGCGGTCAGGGCTTCGGTGGCGTCGAGGTCGTCCAGGTCCGACATGGCGGCCATGTCGGGCCGTTCGGCCGGGGCGGGACGAGAAACCGGCGCGTCGTCGATCGGGATGTCGAGGTCCAGGTCGAGCGGGCCGGCGCCCGTGGACGCCTGCGAGTCGAGGTTGACCGTGCTGGGGCCGAAGGCGTGCAGGCCGCCGGCCGCGGTGGCAGCGGCCAGACCGGCTTTGGGCACGGGCTTGCCGCCGGGGTGGTACAGCGGGTTGGTGGGATCGAGTTCGCGGCCGAGTTCGCAGGCGCGCTCCCACTCGGGGCCGTCACCCTGCGTGAGCCCGAAGGCCTCGCTGGCCACCACCTCGAAGGCGCGCGCGTCGCGGCGTTTGGCGTAGATCTCGAGCAGCTTGGTGTGGATGGCCACGCGCGTGGGCGTGCTGCGCATGGCCTCCTTGAGGATTTCCTCGGCCTGCAGGTCGCGGCCGTAGGCGAGGTACACATCGGCTTCGGCCACCGGATCCACGTCGCCCGCGGCGTCGAGTTGGCTGGGCGAATAGACCATTGACGAGCCCGAGGCCATGGCCTCGGCGGTGTCGATGCGCTGGCCGCCGCTGGAGCCGAAGAAGGAGTCGGGCTGCAGACGGCTCTCGAGGAAGGAGCTGTCGACATTGGCGTTGGCCTTGCGTTGGCGCACGCGCCACAGGCCCAGGCCGGCGAGCAAGGCCAGCAAGCCGCCTGCCACGGGCAGCAGCAGCGGGTTCTCGGTGAGGCTGCTGAGGAAACCGGGCTCATCCACCGCGGGGGCGGGCACGGCGGGCGGGCGCGGGGCGGCCACCACGGGCGCCGGGGCGGGTGCCGGCGTGGGCGTCGGAGCGGCGGCCTCGGCC
>NZ_DATIGV010000100.1:0-13102 GCF_035481345.1 Hydrogenophaga sp.
TCGTGCAGCGCGGCAGCGTGGGCATCTTCGGCTCCGGCCTGGACACCCGAGGCGCGGACTACACCGCCATCTTCGCGCGCGCCACCGAGGTCAACGCCGGGTTGTGGGCCAACTACCTGAAGCTCGTGAACGGCGCCAACACCGTGGACGCCGCCACGCAGGCGCCCACGGGGTCCGCCACCCCAGTGGGCGAGCCCCCGCGCTTCCTGCTCGATGTCGCTCACCTGGGCGGCATGTACGCCAATCACATCTTCCTCGTCGGCACGGAGAAGGGCCTGGGCGTCAACAACGAAGGCGTGCTCTCCAGCGCGGCCAGCAACCTGGAGCTGCACGCCGACGGGCGCCTCGTCAACAAGGGCGCGCTCATCGCTGGCGGGAACCTGAACGTGAAGGTGCAGGCGCTGCACAACGGCGGTCGCCTCTACGGCGACCAAGTCGCCATCGCCGCCGAGCAGGTGGTCAACGAAGAGAACGCCGTCATCGCCGCGCGGGAGCGACTCAGCATTGCGGCGCAGGACACGATCAGCAACCAACGCGGCGCCCTCATCCTCAGCACCGGCGATATGGCCCTCTCGGCCGACCGGGTGGAGAACCGCTCCGCGCGCATCGAAGCCCTGGGCGATCTGGACATCGACGCCCGGGTGCTCATCAACGCCAACGATCACTTCGAGACCGAACTCGTCGCCGGCAGCCCCACCCCCTACGTGCGCCTGCGCCACGAAGGCGTGGACTACGCCAGCGACGAACTCGGCCTGAACTTCGGCTCGCTCACCGACTACGCCGACGACCCCGACGCGCGCGTGCTGCTGCCCTCGCCCGACTACCCCTTCGCCGAGTACCCCGCACTGGCCAGCGCATGGGCTCAGCCCCGGGGCGGCTCGCCCCGCAGCTTCCAGATCGAACGCAGCCGCACCTACACCGTGCAGTGCCCCGAGTGCGGCGACCCCGGCCTCACCGTCAACGACACCTACGCCCCCGATCACCCCATCTGGGCCCGCCTGGGCGTGGCCTCGCCAGGGGCCGCCCCCAGCTACGCGGGCCCCGACTGCACCGTCGAATTCGCCAACTGCAGTCCCGCCCATCAGCAGGCCCACCAGGCCTGGCTGCAGCAGAGCGAGCAGTACGCCATCCACAAGAGCGAGCGCCAGGACGCCCTGGACGAGCGCATCACCGCTTACAACGCCAGCGTGGCCGCGCGCACCCTGCGCGACTGGACGGTGATCGACGCCAGCGAGACCCGCCAGGAGCCGCGCGTGCTGCACAGCGAGCCGGGCCAGATCGCCGCTGGCGGCGATCTGCGCATTCAGGCCCGTGAGGCCATCAACGACAAGAGCCAGATCCTCGCCGGTGGCGCCCTCAGCGTGCTGGGCACCACCCTGGACAACCGCGACGCCAGTGTGCTCGCGCGCAGCGAGATCAGCGGCCAGGCCGTCTATTCCTACTACGAGGAAGACTGCTCGCTGTGCCACGACGACCGCCGCCACGAGTACGCCGCCTACAGCGCCGTGGTGGAGCACGAGGTCAGCCTGAGCGTGGCCAGCGCGCGCGAGTACGCCCCCGGCGCCAGCACGGCCCCGCCCGTGGCCTTAGACAACACCCTGGACAGCGCCCTGTTCCAGGCCGCGGCGAGCCCAACGGCCACCTACCTCATCGAGACCGACCCGCGCTTCACGGACCCGCGCCAATGGCTCGCCTCCGACTACCAGCTCGCCGCACTCAACATCGATCCGGCCAGCGTGCACAAGCGCCTGGGCGACGGCTTCTACGAACAGCGCCTCGTGCGCGAGCAGATCGCCCAGCTCACCGGCCAGCGCTTCCTGGGTGACTACACGAACGACGACGCCCAGTACCTGGCCCTGCTCACGGCCGGCGCCACCTTCGCCCGGGCGTTTGAGCTGCGCCCGGGCATCACCCTGACCCCCGAGCAGGTGGCCGCGCTCACCAGCGACATCGTCTGGCTCGAAGCCCAGGAAGTCACCCTGCCCGACGGGACCACGCACACCGCCCTGGTGCCCCGGGTCTACCTGATGCCCCGTGAAGGGGATCTGAGCCCCAAGGGGTCCCTGATCGCCGGGCGGCAAGTCCACCTCGACCTCCGCGGCGACTTCTTCAACGGCGGCAGCGTCGCCGGGCGCGAGCTGGTGCTCATCGACGCCAAGGGCATCCGCAGCAGCGGGCGCATCGGCAGCGAGGGCACCACGGCACTCAAGGCCGAGCAGGACATCGACGTGCGTGGTGGTGAAGTCGAGGCCCGCGACGCCCTGCTGCTGGACGCCGGGCGCGACATCGTCGTGGCCAGCACCACCCGGAGCAGCACCACCACGGCGGGCGACAGTACTGTCGAGCGTACCGTGCTCGATCGCAAGGCCCGCCTGGTGGTAACCGGCGAGGCCGGCGTATTGATCGCCCAGGCCGCTCAGGACATGAGCCTGCAGGCGGCCGAGGTGGTGAACCAGGGCAGCGGCCCCAGCGTCCTCGTTGCCGGCCGCGACCTGCTGCTGCCCACGGTGAGCACCGGGGGCACGGACGACATCCACTGGAGCGCCGACCACCGCCAGAGGACCGAGCGGCGCGAGGACATCGGCACCACGATCCAGGCCAATGGCGACGTGACGATGTTGGCCGGGCGCCACCTGCTCGGGCGCGCCGTGGACATCGACGCCCAGGGCGACGTCGACGCGCGCGCCGCCGGCGCCCTGCTGCTCGAAGCCGGCGAGCGCCGCCTGAGCGTGGACGAGCACCACCGCGTGCGCCACGGCGACAGCTTCAACCGCAAGACCGTCACCGAAGACCTCACGCTGCGCGAGAGCCAGGCGATCCCCAGCGAACTGAGCGGACGCAATGTGACCCTGCTCGGTGGAGCGGGCGTCTACACCGAAGGCACGCGCATTCGCGCCGAAGAGAACGTGGACATCGACGGGGCCGGCACCACCGTGCTGGGCGCCGCGCAGGACCAGCGGATCAGCGAGCGCCACATCGAGGTCGAGCGCCGGGTGAGCGGTCTGGGTGGGTCGGGCGAGGAGCTGCACCGCAGCGACACCACGATCGACGCCCTGCGCGCGCGCAGCACCGCGCACGGCACCGACATCCGCGCCGGCGGCGAGATCCGCGTGGGCGTGGGCGAGCGCACCGAGCTGCAGGGCGCGCGGCTGCAGGCCGAGGCCATCCGCTTCGAGCGCAGTGCGCTGGGGCAGCAAGGCGCTGCGCAAGGCGGGCGGGACAGTGCGCATGAAGGCGCTCCAGACGATGTGCCAGGCGAGCTGATCCTGGGTGCCACTGTTGACCGCGACCTCGCCAGCGTGGAGCGCCACAACGAGAGCGACCGCGTCTGGCAGTCCATGAGCAGCCAGGGGCACGAGCACGAGACGCTCAACGCCACCGAGCTGCACGGCAAGGTGAGCATCGACGAGACGCTGCGGGTCGGGGTGGATGTGGGCATTGAGGAGGGGGTGGCCACCCAGGCGGATGCGCGCAGCGACGACGCACCTCCGCCCGGTGGGGGTCTCGGCAGCGTGGCCCTCGCGAGGATCGGTGGTGAGGGCGGTGAAGCCAGGTCGCAGGCCTTGCGCCAACAGATTCAGCAACTGTCCACTCAACCCGGCCTGCAGTACCTGGCCGAGCTGAGCCAGCGCCCCGACGTCGACTGGCGTGCCATCGAGCTGGCCCGGCGCGAATGGGACCACGAGGCCCAGGGACTCACCGGCGTGGGCGCGGCCTTGCTCATGGCGGTGGTGGCGTACTTCACCATGGGCATGGGCACTGAGCTGGCCATTACCGCCTCCGGTGGCACCAGCAGTGCCACCGCCGCAGCCCTCACCACCACCACGGCCACGGGCGCCACCGTCTACACGGCGGCGGGCGCGGCCATCAACGCCGGCTTCACCACCCTGGCCGGCACGGCGGCCGTGAGCTTCGTCAACAACGGCGGCGACCTCTCCGCCGTCTTCAAGGACCTGGGATCGAGCGACGGCGTCAAGCAACTCCTCGTGTCCATGGCCGGCGCCGGGCTGGTGCAGGGGCTGAGCGACAACCTGAAGTTCTCCGGCAAGGCCCTCAAGGACATCGGCCTGAACGATGGCATGGGAGCCTACTTCGGCAAGCAGTTCATCGAACACGCGGGCCGGGCCAGCGCCAACGCGCTGCTGCTGGGCACGCCGCTGGACAAGGCGCTCGAAGGCGCGCTGGTGAGCAGCCTGCTGAGCACGGGCACGGCCTTCGGGGCGGACGCCATCGGGGACCTGGGCGTGCCGGATGGCAACGGCGGCGTCACGCTCAATGCGGCGGGGCGGCACATGCTGCATGCGCTGCTGGGGTGTGCCTCAGGCGCGGTGCAGGCAGGCCGTGAAGGCTGCGCGGCCGGGGGCACAGGCGCGCTGCTCGGCGAACTTGTCGCGGCCTGGTTCAACCCGGACGGCACACGCAACCAGGCCGAGACGCTGGCGTTTGCGCAGCTCATCGCGGGCCTGGGCGGCGCCCTGGCCTCGGGCAGCGCCGAGGGCGTGGCCATCGGTGCCACGGCCGGGGGCAATGCGGCCGAGCACAACTACCTCAACCACAGCCGCACCAGCATGCTGCGCCTGTCCGAGGTGGAGCAGTACGAGCGCGCAGCCCGTGAATGTGCGGGCGGCGACGCGAGCGCCTGCGGCCGACGCGATGCACTGGCCGAGCTCTCGCGAACGCGCGACCGCGAACTGCAATCGGCCTGTGCCGGCGCCACGCCCGCGCTGTGCAACAGCAAGATCGCCGAGGCCCGCTCGATGGGCAACGCGGTCCATGGCAGCGACGGTGGGGTCAATGGCCAATACGTCTGGGCCAACAGCCCCAAGCCGGGCTTTGCGCTGAACGTGGCGACGGCGGGCGAGGTTCAGCCCTCAGCCGCGCTGCGCCAGAACTTCCACGTGCAACTGGCGCAGAGCACCTCGCAGGGTGTGTTCCTGCTGCTGCCCGGGCCCGAGGACGTGGTGGTGGGCGCGCTGCTGCTCAGTGCGCCGGGCAAGGTGCTGGCGGAGGTGGTGCTCGAAGGCGGACACAAGCTGCTGCGCTTTGCGGATGGGACGACGGCGCGCGTGGGCAGTGAGGAGGCCAAGCTGCTGGCGCGGGCTCGCATCGACAACAACGTCGGCGCCGAGATGCCCGGCTACGGCGGGCACGCGGTGCGCGACTTCCAGCCGGGGACGACGCACCGCGCGGAGGTGATCAACGCGGGGCAGGTGACGGATCGGGATGGGCTTCCCCGGGTAGATGAAGTCAAAACGACGAGTGATCGGGAACAGGGATTCAACCCGAGAAGCTGGGAGACTCAGCGACCCGCTTGGCGGGAAGGAACAATAGTGACGGACCGGGTTGTGACTGAACCGGAGGTGTATCGGATGGTTGTTGACGAACAGAACTATCAAAGAATCGTCAACGCAGTCGGTGATGGAAAGCCTGAAGAGGTGGGAAAAAATATGGGCTCTTGGGCGACTAAGGACCAAATTCGAACTGCATCGGATGTTCGCAAGAACTTGGCAATCAGCAGCGAGTGGAAAGGGAGGAACGGCACGCCAATGTATGTAGTTGAGTTCACTGTCCAGCCGGGCGTTGGCGTGCGCGAGGGGACGGTAGGACCAATGTTCGATTCCAAGATCGGATCCGTACTTCCAGGCGGGGGACATCAAGTTCAATTTATGGCAAATGCTCCTCATACATCGCCCGAAAACTTTGTCGTCAACTTGTCTCGTTCGGGGAGGATTCAGCCATGACGGGACGGATCGCGAAGGTAGTGCTGATGAAGGCAGGGGCCGATGGCTCCCTTGCTAGGTGGGTTATAGATGGTGGAGATGAACCTGCGGATGTTCGCGCGAGAGTGCTCGAAGGTCTTAGAAGACCAACGCGGACCGTTCGAACTGAACTGGACCTTGATGATGGGCAAGTGGTCCGTCTTCCGTTCAAGGATTTTGCCTACCTCCTCCCCGATCGCAGCGGCGTACTCGCCATTTTCATGCATGGCAGCTATACGCACCCCGACGGCAGCGACGTTTTTCCCTATCCCAATAACGCCGCCATCTTCAATGCCGATGGCAGTTTGAGGTTTCAGTTAAAGGTCGTGGATCCACGCGTTCACCACATCGATTGCCTGCACGGCGGAACGCTACCTGAGAAATTCGAAGGCATGCTGGGCGTGTTGGTGGCGTACTCAGAAAATGATACGCCAGCGTGGGCTTATGCCGTCAACTCTGAGCACCCCGATCTGATCGACGCGATGCAGTGGGTCAGGTATTGAGTCAGAGGCGATTGACACTGATGACGTGTCTTCGTTCTGAAGACATCAAGCCATGATCGATCTATGTCATCGGGTTCGACGTTAAGCCCGGGACAGGTCTGCGCGAGGGTCAAGTCGGCCCCATGTTTGACAAGAACACCCGCACAACACTTCCCGGTGGAGGGCATCAAGTCCAGTTCCTGGGAACATCTCCATATCTGATGCCCGACGCATTTGTCATTGATCTTTCTCGTGCACGGAAGGTCGCGCCATGAATTCGTCGCTGGTGCATCAGGTAAGTCTTCTTTGGGAGGGTAGCGACGGCGCTCAGGCGAGCGTCATCAGCCAGCGAAGCTCGCTGGACGCCATCCAAAGCTGGAGGGAGGTGGATCGACTCATTCCACCAAAACGTCAACTGGAAACCGCGCTAGTCCTGGACGACGACACCTATGTCCCATTGCCGTTCTGTGATCTGGCATGGATCCTGCCCGATCTCACCGGTGTACTCGTCATCTTCAAGCCCGGCAGCTACACCCATCCCGACGGTGGCGACATCTTTCCGTTTCCCAACCACGCCGCCATCTTCAACGCAGACGGCCGCCTGCGTTGTCAAGTGCGCTTTGCAGGTGCGCCAGAGCGAAGCGCGAGCTACGTCATTGGGCTGCCATTCACGCGAACGATTACTCACAAGGAATTGCCTATCGGTCGCCGAGGTGAGCCGATTGACCCCCCAATCGTGCAGTTCGGTGTGCTGGTTGGAACACAGAAGCATCCTCCAGAGAGGTTCTATGTGTTGAATACCGAGACTGGTGAGTTAACAGATGGCCTGTTCAGTGTTCCGCGCTGAAGGCAGGAAGCGGAAATGAGGCGAAGCAGCAGGACAACTTGGCTTGCCAGTACCTTTGCGCTGCTGCTCTGCAGCCCGCTGCAGAAGCTTGGTGGATGGGCGACGCGCGATCCCATCAATGGCATTGGTGACGTTCGATCCAGTCTCGCTATCAGCAGCGAATGGAAAGGTCAAAGTGGAGCTCCCATGTACGTCGTCGAGTTCACAGTCAGGCCGGGCGTTGGTCTTCGAGAAGGAACGGTGGGGCCCATGTACGACAAGCAGGCCAGCAGCCTCCTGCCCGGCGGTGGCCATCAAGTGCAGTTCATGGACAACGCACCATTCTCTTCACCTTCCAGCTTCGTCATTGATCCATCGTCCCTAAGAGAGCTGAAATGACCGGACAGAAGATCTCAAAAACGCTGCTCGTCAAACAAGGTGCCGGGGGCGAACGAGCGCAAGTAGTTGTTGATGGAAGCAACGAAGATGGTGAGTTGCGTTGGGCGGCTGTGAAGGCTCTAAAGCCACCAAAAAAGGAAATTGAAGCCGCGCTGATCTTGGACGATGGCACCTATGTCTCCTTTCCATTCTGCGAGTTGGCATGGATCCTCCCTGACCGCACTGGCGTGCTTGTCATCTTCAAACCTGGAAGCTACACCCACCCCGACGGCAGCGACATATTCCCTTGTCCCAACAACGCTGCGATCTACAACGCCGACGGTAGCATCCGTTGCCAAGTGCACTTTGCGCAGGGATCAGAGAGAAGCGCGAGCTACGTCATCGACCTACCTTTTACGCGCACGATCACGCACAAGACCATGCCAATCGGTCGCCCAGGTGAGGCGATTGACCCTCCCATCGTTCAGTTCGGTGTACTGGTTGGCACCAAGGAGCATCCTCCCGAGAGCTTCTTTGTGCTGAACACCGAGACCGGCGAGTTAACTGACGGCTTGTTCAGCGTCCCGTACTGATGGACACAACTCCCCCACAACGATCCTCATTTCGTCCAGCAGCAATTCATGAGAACAATCTTCAAATCCTTCCTCATCATCGTGGCGGTCTTGTCGCTGTCCGCTTGTGCCAGCATCTCGCGCTCCGAATTCGCGGGAGATGTGCGCCATTCCGACTTGCGTACGGCTGCGCTGAGCACGAAGCCAATAGGGCACGTCGAGTACGGAAACGGCAGGAACATCAAGATTGGAATGAATTCTCCTTTGATGGTCGGGGAGAGTCTCAAAGGAAGATTCGAAGTCGTCTCCCTACAAGGCGTCCGAGGACAGCCCTACGCCCTCACTGTGCTCGCCATTTGCGATTGCCTCGGTTTTCGGAAGTGGACGGTCGTGCCAGATGCCTACTTGCTGGACCATGAAGGCACGATGATCGCCCAGGGCACGATCATCTCGCCTACCCATCGCCACATCACCGGCGTGTTCCCACGGGACGGGGAATACAAAGTTCTTGTGCTGGCTGATGCCATCCACGAAGGTGAGAAGGTCGGTTCGATTCGCGCATGGTTGCCGGGGGGCGGCCTGACATCAAGCTTCCTCGACATTCCCAAACGGTCGCATCCAACGGGCATTGTTCAGGTCAGCTATCCGAAGGCAGCGTCATAGTCTCGCCCGCACCGGCCCATCGCCACTCGATGCAACTTCACCAATGGTGTAGCCCGCTTCACCAGAAACCTCGCCACCGCCAGCGTCGCCGTGCAGCGCTTGAAGGTCGACGTTGACGTTCGATTGCTTGGGGTGCCCGACGCATTCCCCCGTGGGGGATGGTGCATTCATCAAGAAGCGGCAACGGCGATGTGGGAAGACTGCCGAGGTTCAAGGGATAACGTATGCGGGCAGCGCCCTGGGCGTGACCCTCGGCAGCACGGCCTGGTGAACTCCTGAAATTTGGCCCGGACAGCTACACCGCGCTGGCGGCGGCTCCATCCGTGGGCGCGTGCGCGCGCGGATCGTCGGGCGGTGCGGTCACGATCGAGTCGAGCCGGGGATCGGGCGTGCGCAGGCGCGCCACATCCGGCCGCGGCCGGCGAAGCCGCGGATCGCTGGCGAAGGCGCGCTCCATCGCCGCGGCGGCCCCCAGCAGCGCCAGGTCGCCCCGAAAACGCCCCACCACCTGAAGGCCGAAGGGCATGCCGTTGTCGTCGCTACCGCAGGGCAGGGCGAGCGCGGGGTGGGTGGTGAGCGTCACGACATAGGTCAGCGCGAGCCAGCGGTAGTAGTTGTCCTGGGCGCGGCCGTCGATTTCGGCCAGGTGCGGCTGCGTCCAGGGGAAGGGCGATACCGGCGTGGTCGGCGAGAGCACGAGGTCGTAGCCCTCGGTGGCGCGCTGGAACCGGGCGATGAGCCGGGTCTGCTCGGATTGCGCCCAGGCGGTGTCGGCCAGGCCCATGCGCGCGCCCATCTCGTAGTTGGCGCGCGGGTTCGGGCCCAGGCTGGCCGGGTCTTTGTCGTAGGTGTCGCGCAGGCCGGCGACGAAGGCCTCGGCGCGCAGCACGTCGAAGCAGCGGTGCGCATCGCCGAGATCGAAGCGGACCTCGTCGCAGGCGGCGAACAGAGGCGCCATCGCGGCGATCTTGTCCCGCAAGGCGCGGCGCATCAGGGGGTCGACGTCGCAGAGGCCGAAGTCTTGCGTCCAGGCCACGCGCAGGCGCGACAGGTCCACCTCGGCCGGGCGCAGGAAGGCCAGCGGGTCCAACGGGTGCGACAGCGGATCACCGGGGTGCGGGCCCGCGCTGGCCGCGAGTTGCAGGCAGGTGTCGCCCAGGTCGCGCCCCATGGGGCCGACCACCGAGATGGGCGAGAACCCCAGGGGCTTGCGCGCGTTGGGCACCACGCCGGGCGAGGGGCGCAGGCCGACCACGCCGCACTTGGCCGCGGGGATGCGCAGCGAACCGCCGGTGTCCGAGCCGGTGCACAGCGGCAGCAGGTCCAGCGCCAGCGCGGCGGCCGAGCCACCGGAGGAGCCGCCCGCGTTGAGGTTGGGGTTGAAGGGGTTGCCGGTGGCGCCCCACACGGGGTTGCGGCTGTTGGCGCCCGCGCCCATCTCGGGCACGTTGGTCTTGCCCACCACGATGGCGCCCGCGCGGCGCAGGCGCGCCACCAGCTCGATGTCGGTCGATGGCACGTGGTTGCGCAGGCTGGGCGCGCCCATGGTGGACAGCAGGCCCTGCGTGGGCTCGAGGTCCTTCACGCCCAGCGGCAGGCCGTGCAGCAGGCCCAGGGGCTCGCCGCGCATCACGGCCCGCTCGGCCGCGCGGGCCTCGACGCGGGCGCGCTCGAAGCAGGTGGCGGTGATGGCGTTGACGAAGGGGTTGAGCCGCTCGATGCGCGCGATGCAGGCCTCGAGCAGCTCCACGGGCGAGAGCTGGCGCGCGCCAATGAGGCGCCGCAGTTCGACGGCGGAGGTGGCGGTCAGCTCCGTGGGCGTGGGGTGCTGCATGGGGTGGCGGTTCAGTCGGCCTGGATGTTGGCGCGGCGGGCCACGGCGCGCATCAGCGGCAGTTCCTTGTCGATCTGCGCCACCGAGGCCGCGGCGTTGCCGAAGCGCGGCTCGGCGCCCTGGGCCTGGAACGCGGCCTTGGCGTCGGGGCTGGCCATCACCTTCGTCAGGGCCTGTTCCAGGCGCGCGCGCACCGGGGCGGGCGTTCCCTTGGGGGCGACGATCATGATCCAGGTGTCGGCGTCGATGTCCTTGTAGCCGGCCTCGGCGAAGGTGGGCACGTTGGGCAGTTGCGAGGAGCGCTGCGCGGTGGTCACCGCGATGGCCTTGACCTTGCCGGCCTTGAGCTGCGGCAGGGCCGCGGTCACGGTGTCCAGCGAGAAGGGCACACGCCCGCCGATCAGGTCGGTCATGGCGGGGGCGCTGCCGCGGTAGGGCACGTGCAGCAGCTTCGCGCCCACGGACTGCAGCACGATCTCGGCCGCGAAGTGCGAGGTCGTGCCGCTGCCGAAGGAGGCGTAGGAATACTGCTCGGGCCGCGCCTTGATGGCCGAGACGAACTCGGTCACGGTGTTGATCGGCACGTCCTTGTTGGCCAGCAGGATCAGGGGGATGCGGCCGACGATGGCGATCGGGTCGAAGCTGTTGACGGGGTGGTAGGGCAGCTTGTCCTTGATCGCCGGGTTGGCCGTGAAGGTGGAGCCCGAGCTGATGAGCAGGGTGTAGCCGTCGGCGGGGGCCTTGGCCACGAAGCCCGCACCCACGGCCGAACCCGCGCCGGGGCGGTTGTCGATCACCACCGGCTGGCCCAGCTCGTCACCCAGGCCCTTGCCGACCAGACGGCCCAGGGTGTCGGCGCTGCCGCCGGGCGGGAAAGGCACCACCAGCGTGATCGGGCGGCTGGGGTAGGCGGTCTCGGCCAGCGCGGGGGCGGCGGCGGGCACCAGCAGCCAGGCGACCGCCAGGGCCGCGAAGGCGCGGCGGCCCGAACGCGGGGAGAAGAGGAGGGTGTCGGTCACGGGCGGGCTCCTGGGTGGTGGGCGGATGCGAACGCATGCTAGGAAGCCTGGACCTGTGCCGCAACACCAACAACAAGAATGTTTCGTTGCCATTACGGCAAAGCTTCATTAGGCTGACGGCGCATGACCCGCCGTTCCACCGCCCGCCGGGCGCCCGCGCGCCGCTCCATCAACCAGGCCGTCCTGCAGGAGGTCTCGCTCAAGTACTTCATGGCCGTGGTGCACTCGGGCTCCGTCACCGAGGCGGCCGAGCGCCTGGGTGTCGTGCCATCGGCGGTGAGCCGGCAGATCGCGCGGCTGGAGCGCGAGCTCGACACCCTGTTGTTCGACCGGCGCTCACGCGGCATGGCGCTCAACGCGGCGGGCGAGCTGCTGGCGGTGCACGCGCGCCGCGCCTGGCTCGACATCGAGCGCGTGACGGAAGACATCCTGGCGCTGCGGGGCCTGCGCGCGGGCCAGGTGCGGCTGGCCGCCACCGAAGGCTTCACCTTCGAATTCCTGCCGACGCTGATCGCCGGCTTCCAGGCCCAGCGCCCGGGCATCGGGTTCTCGCTCGACATGGGCTTGCAGGGCGAGGTGGCGCGCCGCGTGCGCGAAGGCGAGGTGGACATCGGCGTCACCGTGGGCATGGCCTCGGAGCGCAGCCTCAGCGTGGAGTTGCGCCACCCCTCGCCGGTGCTGGCCGTGATGCGACCCGGCCACCCGCTGGCCGCGCGCCGCCAGCTCTCGCTGGCGCAGGCGCTGGCCTACCCGCTGGCCTTGCCGGCGCCCACGTCCACGCTGCGCCAGTTGCTCGACATCAGCTGCAGCCGCCAGGGCCTGCACATCGAGGCCTTCTTCACCAGCAACCACCTCTACCCGTTGGTGAACTACGCGGCGCAGACCGACGCCGTGACCTTCTGCGGCGAGACCGCCCTGCGCCAGCACCTGCACCAGGGGCTGGTGCACGCCGTGCCGCTGCGCGACCGCGAGATGAACGAGCGCCACTTCGAGGTGCAGACGCTCGCGGGTCGCCAGTTGCCCGATGGCGCGCGCGCCTTCGTCACCCACCTCAGGGACGCCCTGGCGGACGAGTCATGAGCTGTCCTTGCCGCAGCGGCAATGCAGGGTTCACGCCAGGCGATGGGGGTGGCGCCGAGCTGCAAGGAATAATGTCCGCACCGATTTTTCAGAGGCCTTCATGACCGCTCCTGTATCGCTTCCCCTGTCCAAAGCCCGCGTGTTGCTCGTGGTGGCCTGCGCGCGCGCATGAAGCCCGCGGTCATCGTCCTCGGCGCCGGCATGGTGGGCGTGTGCACCGCGCTGCACCTGCGCCAGCGCGGCCACGAGGTCACCCTGATCGACCGGCGCGAGCCGGGCCGCGAAACCTCTTACGGCAATGCCGGCATCATCCAGCGCGAAGCGGTGGAGCCGTACGCCTTTCCGCGCGACTGGGCCATGCTCGCGCGCGTGGCGATGAAGCGCGGCGCCGACGTGAACTACCACCTGGGCGCGCTGCCTGCGCTGGCGGGGCCGCTGGGGCGCTACTGGTGGAACTCGCGGCCCGCGAGGCACCGGCGCATCGAGGCC
>NZ_DATIGV010000101.1:0-17802 GCF_035481345.1 Hydrogenophaga sp.
CGCCAGCGCGATGTTCTGCCACAGCACCGTGTGCGTGCGCCGGGACAATCGAATGGTTTCGGGCAGCTTGCGCAGGTCGTCGTTCATCACGATCACGTCGGCCGCCTCCATGGCGGTGTCGCTGCCCGCGCCGCCCATGCCGAAGCCGATGGTGGCGGCGCTGAGCGCGGGGCCGTCGTTGATGCCATCGCCCACCATGCCCACGGCGCCTTGCGCGCGCAGGGCCTCGATCGCGTCGAGTTTGTCCTGCGGCAACAGGTTGGCCCGCACCTCGGCGATGCCGACCTGAGCCGCGATGGCCTGCGCCGTCGCGGAGTTGTCGCCGGTCAGCATGACGGTGGTGATGCCCAGGTCCTTCAGCTCTGCTATGGCCTGGCGGCTGCTGGACCTGGTCGTGTCGGCCACTGCAAACAGCGCGATCACACCCTGTTCGCTCGCGAGCAGGGTCACGGTGCGGCCTAAGGCCTCGTGCTCGCGCAGGCGCGCCTCCAGCTCGGGCGAGCATTGCCCGCGCTCTTCCATCCAGCGGTGGTTGCCGAGCGCGTAGGCCCGCCCCTCCACCGTGCCGCGCACGCCGCGGCCGGCTTCGGCGCCAAAGCCGTCGATGGCCAGGGCTTGCTGGTCAAGACCCGAAGCGATGGCCCGGGAGACGGGGTGGTCCGAGCGCGCCGCGAGGCCGCGCGCGATGGCCAGCACGCGTTCGGCTGGCACGGTGTGGGACAGCACCGCCTGCGCCACCAGGCGCGGCTTGCCCTCGGTCAGGGTGCCGGTCTTGTCCACCGCCACCACGCGCAGGCGGCGCGCTTCTTCCAGGTACACGCCGCCCTTGATGAGGATGCCGCGGCGCGCCGCCGCCGCGAGGCCGCTGACCACCGTCACGGGCGTGGAGATCACCAGCGCGCAGGGGCAGGCGATGACCAGCAGCACCAGCGCCTTGTAGACGGCGCTGAGCCAGGGCCAGCCGAACAGCAGCGGTCCGAGCAGGGCCACGGCCAGCGCGATGGCGAACACCGCGGGCGTGTACACGGCGGCGAAGCGGTCGACGAAGCGCTGCGTGGGCGCGCGCTGCGACTGCGCCTGTTCAATGGCGTGGATGATGCGCGCAAGCACCGTGTCGCTCGCGGGCTTGCTCACCTCGAACTCCAGCGCGCCGTGCTGATTGATCGTGCCGGCGTAGACCTCGTCGCCCGGGCCCTTGTCCACCGGGATGCTTTCGCCCGTGATGGGCGACTGGTCGGCCGCGCTGTGGCCGGCCGTGATGCGGCCGTCGAGCGCGAAGCGTTCGCCGGGCTTCACGCGCACGGTGGCGCCCACGGCCACGGCCTTCGCGTCCACCAGGACCCATTCACCATCGGCCTGGCGCACCTCGGCCTGCGGCGGTGACAGCGCCAGCAGGCCCGCGATGGCGTTGCGCGCGCGCTCGACCGAACGCGCCTCGATCAGCTCGGCCAGCGAGTACAGCGCCATCACCATCGCCGCCTCGGGCCACTGGCCGATGAGGAAGGCGCCAGTGACGGCGACCGCCATCAGCGCGTTGATGTTGAGCCGACCGCGCCGCAGGGCCGCGATGCCCTGCTGGAACACCTCGGTGCCCGCGAGCGCGATGGCCGCCAGCGCGATGCCCATGCCCGCGAGCCGCCACGGCCAGGTCTCGGGGGCCAGGAAGTGCAGGCCCTCGGCGACGAGGGCCATGAGCAGCGCCAGGCCCATGCGCAGCCAGTCCCGCGCGGAAGCGGGGCCGTGCTCATGGCCGTGGTGGTCGTGGTCCTGGCGGGGGTCATGGTCGTGCGCCGCGCCGTCGTGCGGGTGCGCGTGGTCGTGCGGGCCAGGGGTGGCGGGGGGTGGGCAGCAGGCCTTGGACATGGAAAAGCTCTCCTTCCCCGGTATTGCAAGCCCTGTAGCGGGTACGGAGTCAAGCCCGCCCCGACGCGGCGGATGGGGCCTTTCCTTCTCAGTCCACCCGCGTGGCGCGCAAGCGCAAGGCATTGGCGATCACACTGACCGAGGACAGCGCCATGGCGGCGGCGGCCACCACCGGCGAGAGCAGCCAGCCGAAGAAGGGGTACAGCACACCCGCCGCGAGCGGGATGCCCGCCACGTTGTAGGCGAAGGACAGGAAGAGGTTCTCCCGGATGTTGCGCATGGTCGCGCGCGACAGGCGCCGCGCGCGTGCCATGCCCAGCAGGTCGCCATGCAGCAGCGTGACGCCGGCGCTCTCCATGGCCACGTCGGTGCCGGTGCCCATGGCCAGGCCGACATGCGCCGCCGCCAGTGCCGGCGCGTCGTTCACGCCGTCACCCGCCATGGCCACCAGGCGGCCCTCGGCCTTGAGCCGGTCCACCACCGCCGACTTCTCCTCGGGCAGCACGTCGGCGATCACCTCGTCGATGCCGAGTTCGCGGGCCACGGCCTCCGCGGTGGTGCGGCCATCGCCCGTGAGCATGACCACGCGCAGGCCCTCCGCGCGCAAGGCGGCCAGCGCCGCCGGGGTGGTGGGCTTCACCGGGTCAGCGATGCCGACGAAGCCCGCGAGCCGCTGATCGATGGCGACGAAGATCACCGTGGCGGCCTTCGCGCGAACGTGCTCCGCGCGCGCCTGCAAGGGAGCCGCGTCCACCCCTTGTTCGGCGAGGAAGCGCGCGCTGCCGCAGGCGATGCGCACGCCATCCACCGTGCCCAGCACGCCCTTGCCCAGCGGCGAGTCGAAGGCCTCGACGGGCGACAGCGCGAGCCCGCGCGCCTGCGCATCGGCCACGATGGCGGCGGCCAGCGGGTGTTCGCTGGCCCGCTCCACACTGGCCAGGCGCTGCAGCAAGGTGTCGGTCTCGACGCCCGCCACGGCCTCCAGGTGGACCACGCGTGGGCGCCCCTCGGTGAGCGTGCCCGTCTTGTCCATCACCAGCGTGTCCACGCGCTCCATCAGTTCGAGCGCCTCGGCGTCGCGGATCAGCACGCCGTGCTGCGCGCCCTTGCCCACACCGACCATGATGGACATGGGCGTGGCCAGCCCGAGCGCGCAGGGGCAGGCGATGATGAGCACCGCCACGGCGGTGATGAGCGCATAGGACAGGGCGGGCTCGGGACCGAAGCTCAACCAGGCGGCGAAGGTCAGCAAGGCCACGGCGATGACCACCGGCACGAACCAGCCGGCCACCCGGTCCGCCATGCGTTGGATCGGCGCGCGGCTGCGCTGCGCAGCGGCCACCATCTGCACGATCTGCGCGAGCAGGGTGTCGGCGCCCACCTTGTCGGCGCGCATCACGAAGCCACCGGTCTGGTTGAGCGTGCCGGCCGTGACGCGTGCGCCCGGCGCCTTGGCCACGGGCATGGGCTCGCCCGTCACCATGGACTCGTCGACGGTCCCCTTGCCCTCGGTCAATTCGCCGTCCACCGGCACTTTTTCGCCCGGGCGCACGCGCAGCCGGTCGCCGACGCGAATGGCATCGACGCCGACCGTCTCGTCGCCGCCATCGTCCCGCACGCGCACGGCGGTCTTGGGGGCGAGGTCGAGCAGCGCGCGGATCGCGCCCGACGTCTTCTCCCGCGCGCGCAGCTCCAGCACCTGCCCCAGCAACACCAGCACCGTGATGACCGCCGCCGCCTCGAAGTAGACGGCCACCGCGCCGTCGGCCAGGCGCAGCGCGGGCGGGAACACGCCGGGCAGCAGCGCGGCGACCATGCTGTAGAGCCAGGCGGCGCCAGTGCCCAGCGCGATCAGCGTGAACATGTTGAGGTGGCGCAGGCGGATCGAGGCCAGGGCGCGCACGAAGAAGGGCCAGCCGGCCCACAGCACCACCGGCGTGGCCAGCAGCATCTGGACGAGGTTGGACACCCGCGGGGCCACGAGGTGGTGAAGGTCCGTCAGGTGCGCGCCCATCTCCAGCGCGAACACCGGCACCGTGAAGGCCAGGCCGATCCAGAAGCGGCGCGTCATGTCGCGCAGCTCGGGGCTGTCGCCGCTGGTGGCGGCCGCCAGCACCGGCTCCAGCGCCATGCCGCAGATGGGGCAGTGGCCGGGTCCGCGCTGGCGGACCTCGGGGTGCATGGGGCAGGTGTACTCGGCGTCGGGGCCGCCCGCGGGCCCGGCGGAGGCCGATGCCGCGGGGTCGGGGCCGGCCGGCGCATGGTGGTGTGGATGGCCGCGATGCGGGTCGTCGTGTGGGTTGTGGTGCGGGCCGTGGTGGTGTTCGTGTGTCTGTGTCATGGGAACCTCGCTGAAATCAGTATCAAGCTTCCCAGGGGGGCAAGGTCAAGGCCCACCATCACCGCCAACAAAAAGGCCCCGCGCGAGCGGGGCCTGGCCGGTGGAGCCGCAGGCAAGGCTCAGGCCAGCATGTCGGCCCAGATGTTGCGCGCCCAGCCGAAGGCGTAGGCGCCTTCGATCTCGCTCGCCGCGCTGGACAGGCCGCCCGAGCCCGGCACCGCCAGCATGGTCTTCTGCGCCGCGTCGTAGCGGTGCACGCTGGCCACGTGCACCACGTCCTTGGCGGTGACGAAGCTGTAGCAGGTGTTGGCGTACAGCGGGTTCTGCGGCGGCTGCTGGCCCGTCAGCAGCGACACCACCGCGGCGGCGCAGGTCTTGCCGTGCTGGTTGGCCATGTGGCCCGACTTGGGCATGGCCGGCGCGATCTGGATCGCGTCGCCCAGCACGTGGATGTTCTTCGCCGCCTTCGATTCGAAGGTGAGGAAGTCCACCTCGCACCAGCGGCCGTTGGCCGTGGCCAGGCCGCTCTTGACGGCGATGGCGCCCGCGCGCATGTCGGGCAGCACGTTGGCCACGCCGGCCTTGAAGTCGTCGTTGAACTCGAACTTCAGCGTGTTCGTGGCCGCGTCCACGTCCACCACCTTGTGCTTGGGCCGGTACTCGATGAGGCCCTTGTAGTGCTCGTCCCAGGCCTTGAGGAACAGGCCCTTCTTGGACGTGATGTCGTCGTTGGCGTCGAAGATGACGACCTTGCTGCGGGGCTTGGCCACCTTGAAGTAGCTCGCCACCATGCAGGCGCGCTCGTAGGGGCCGGGGGGGCAGCGGTAGGGCGCCAGGGGAATGGCGATGGCGTAGGTGCCGCCGTCGGGCAGGGCCTTGAGCTGGTCGTGCAATTGCGCGGTCTGCGGGCCGGCTTTCCAGGCGTGCAGGATCTTGTCCGACGCGCCGGGCTTGGCCAGGCCGGGGATGGTGGGCATGAAGTCCACGCCGGGCGAGAGGATGAGCCGGTCGTAGGGCAGGGTGGCGCCGCTGGCGAGCTTCACCGTGCGCTTGTCGGCGTCGATGCTCTCCACCGTGTCGCGCACCAGCTTCACGCCGTGCTTGCGCTGCAACTGGTCGTAGGAGACGGTGATGTCGGCCAGCGTCTTGTGGCCGCCCACCACCAGGTTGCTCAGGGGGCAGGACACGAAGTTGGCGTTCGGCTCCACCAGGGTCACGTCCACGCGGCCTTCGGAGAACAGGCGCACGTACTTGGCGGCCGTGGCGCCGCCGTAGCCGCCGCCCACCACCACCACCTTGGGACCACCGCTGCCGCCGGTGGCGCAGCCCGCCAGCAGGCCCAGGCCCGCCACCGCCGAGCCCGCGCCCAGCGTCTGTACGAATTGACGTCGTTGCATGGTGCGGCTCCTCACTTCTTCTGGGCCGCGAAGTACGCGGCGATCTGGGCCAGTTGCTCGTCGCTGTAGCCCTTCGACAACTGATGCATGATGGTCGCGGGCCGCTGGCCATTCTTGAAGGCCAGCAACTGCTGCAGCAGCTCGTCCTTGTTGCGGCCGGCCAGACCGATCATGCCGGGCTCGGCGCGGCCCTCGGTGCCGTGGCAGTTGGCGCAGGCCGCGGCCCACACGCGGATCTGGTTGACCTGGGCGTGGGCCCCGGCGCCCAGGGCCAGCAGCGTCGCCGCGACCAGCCACCTTGTTGTTCTCTGCATCGTCGTCTCCGATCGTGGGTTGGGATGGATGTGCACCCAAAACTGTAGCAGGGGGCCTCCCTCGAAAAACAGATATCGATGGACGCGGAGTGCACGAAGGCCCTGTGGCATTGAAGACCAGCCAGTGGTCGAACGCATCAAGGGTTTACTCTTATCCAAATATCAGCAAGTAACGATATAGTCGCGCCCCTGAGAGTCCTCCTGAACGAACCGCGCCGTGTCTGACCCACTGCAACACACCATCGGGCGGGTGCTGCCCGCCCCCGAAAACCACCTGGACGCCGAAAAGATGGAAGCCGCGCGCAAGGCGCGACGCAGCTTCATGGGCAAGGCACTGGCCATGGGCGCGGGTGCGGTGGCCGCCGGTCACGCCTCGCGCGCGCTGGCGAGCGAAGGCGAGGGCGACCCGGCGATCCTGAAGATGCCCGAGCACACGCGCGGCCTGGGCCGCCCGGTGGCCGAGCGCCCCTACGGCCTGCCCAGCCAGTGGGAGGCCAATCTGCAGCGCCGCCAGAGCCCCGGCCTCACGCGCGTGCCACAGGCCTCGGTGAGCTTCACGCCGCTGCAGGGCCTGTTCGGCATCATCACGCCCAGCGGCCTGCACTTCGAGCGCCACCACCAGGGCTGGTGGGACATCGACCCGAGCCAGCACCGCCTGATGGTGCACGGCCTGGTGAAGCGCTCGCGCGTGTTCACCATGGACGACCTGATGCGCCTGCCCAGTGTGTCGCGCATCCACTTCATCGAATGTGGCGCGAACTCCGCGCCCGAGTGGGGCAACGTGGCCCTGCCCACGGTGCAGTACACGCACGGCATGGTGAGCTGCTCGGAGTTCACGGGCGTGCGCCTGTCCACCCTGCTGGAGATGTGCGGCGTCGACAGGAAGCTCGGCAAGTACGTGCTGGCCGAGGGCGCCGACGGTTCGTCGATGACGCGCACCATCGACATGGAACGCGCGATGGAGGATTGCATCGTCGCCTGGGCCATGAACGGCGAGATGCTGCGCCCCGAGAACGGCTACCCGCTGCGCCTGGTGGTGCCAGGCATCCAGGGCGTGAGCTGGGTGAAGTACCTGCGACGCCTGGAGGTGGGCGACCAGAAGTGGGCCAGCAAGGACGAGGCGGTGCACTACATCGACCTCATGCCCGACGGCACGCACCGCCAGTACACCGGCATCCAGGAGTGCAAGAGCGTGATCACCACGCCTTCGGGCGGGCAGACGCTGCTCGACAAGGGCTACTACAACGTGAGCGGCCTGGCCTGGTCGGGGCGCGGTGCGATCAAGCGCGTGGACGTGAGCGTGGACGGCGGGCGCAACTGGCGCACGGCGCGCCTGGAAGGGCCGGTGCTGGACAAGGCGCTCACGCGCTTCAACATCGACTGGGTGTGGGACGGCAAGCCCGCCATCCTGCAGAGCCGCGCGATCGACAGCACCGGCTATGTGCAACCCAAGATCAACCAGCTGCGCGCGGTGCGCGGCACGCGCTCGATCTACCACCAGAACGCGATCCAGTCGTGGAAGGTGGCGGAGAACGGCGAAGTCTCGAACGTGCAGGTGTTCTGAAGAATGATGGCGATGCGAAATCTGTTCCTGCTGTCCCTCGCGCTGCTGGGCGGCGCGGCGATGGCGCAACCCAGGCCCTGGCACGAGGTCGGCCGCGAGGCCACACCGGCCGAGATCAAGGCCTGGGACATCGATGTGCGGCCCGACTTCAAGGGCCTGCTCAAGGGCGCGGGCAGCGTCGCGCTGGGCGAGAAGGTATGGGAGGCGCAGTGCGCGTCCTGCCACGGCGTGTTCGGCGAATCGAACGAGGTGTTCACGCCCATCGTGGGCGGCACCACCCCAGCCGACATCGAACGTGGCCGCGTGAAGAACCTGGCGCCGGGCAACACCTTCCCGCAGCGCACGACGCTGATGAAGGTGGCCACGGTCTCGACGCTGTGGGACTACATCAACCGCGCCATGCCCTGGAACGCGCCCAAGACGCTCAAGACCGAGGAGGTCTACGGCGTGCTCGCGTACATCCTGCACCTGGGCGACATCGTGCCGGCGGACTTCACGCTGTCGGACCAGAACATCGCCGAAGTGCAGCAACGCATGCCCAATCGCAACGGCATGGTGTTCCACGAGCCGCTGTGGAAGGTCTCGGGCAAGGGCGACGTGAAGAACGTGGCCTGCATGAAGGACTGCCCGACCGATGCGCAGGTGCGCTCGGCACTGCCCGATTTCGCGCGCGACGCGCACGGCAACATCCAGGAGCAGAACCGCGTGGTGGGCCCGGTGCGCGGCGCCGACACCACGAAGCCGCCGCTCAAGGGCCCGGTGGGCAGCGCGCCCCCGCCCGCGCCGGTGGTGATGGCCGCTGCCCCGGCGGCCGCCCCGGGCGGGGTGGACGTGAAGGCCTTGCTCACCGCCAATGGCTGCACGGCCTGTCACGGCGTCAGCAACAAAATCGTCGGCCCCGGTTTCACCGAGGTCCTGGCCAAGCACAAGGGCAAGGCCGATCTGGAAGCCTACCTGGCACGCAAGATCAAGGCCGGTGGCAGTGGCGTCTTCGGCGCCACTCCCATGCCGCCGCAGCCCCAGCTCAAGGACGTCGAGGCCCAGGCCATTGCGCGCTGGATCGCGGCCGGCCCTCGGTGATCCAGGGCTTCACGCATACCCCATACCCGTTCCATTTCTCGCTCGCTACACTCGCCCTTCGCCACGCATTTGCACAGGAGTTCCCATGAACAGCACCCGTCGAGACGCCTTGAAGACCACCGGGGCCTTTGCTGCCCTCGTTTCCATGGGCATCGTCACCCAAAGCCAGGCGAACGCCGCGCTCGAGCGCTCGAGCTTTGAGGGCAAGACGTTGGCCGACGCGCTCAAGGCCGTTGGCGGCACGCCGGCCACCAGCGACCAGGTCACCGTGGTGGCGCCCGACATCGCCGAGAACGGCGCCGTGGTGCCCATCGGCGCGGCCAGCAAGCTGCCCAACACCACCGAGATCTTCCTGATCGTGGAAAAGAACCCGATGCCCCTGGCGGCCGCATTCACCGTCCCGGCCGGCACCGTGCCCGAGATCTCCACCCGCCTCAAGATGGGCCAGAGCTCCAATGTCATCGCCGTGGTCAAGGCCGACGGCAAGCTCTACTCGGCCACCAAAGAAACCAAGGTCACGCTGGGCGGCTGCGGCGGCTGATCGGCCCGAGCCCCTTTCGAGATTCAACGAACACAGGAGTCCACCATGGCTGATCCGATGCGCATCCGCGCCGCCGTTGCCGACGGCGAAACCACCGTCCGCGTGCTCATGTCGCACATCATGGAACCCGGCACGCGCCGCGACGCGGCCGGCGCCCTCATCCCCGGTCACTTCATCACGAACGTCGACTGCACCCACAACGGCAAGACCGTGCTGCAGGCGCAGTTCACCGGCGCCGTGGCGCAGAACCCCTTCCTGTCCTTCAAGTTCAAGGGCGGCGCCAAGGGCGACAAGATCGTCGTGAAGTGGAGCGACAACAAGGGCGACTCGCGGACCGACGAAGCAAGTATTGCGTAACCCCCCGCCGCGCTTCGCGCGACCCCCCCAAGGGGGCGTCACCTGCGGCCCGGCGAAGCCGGTTCCGCGGTGACCTCGGCGAACTCCCCCGCCGTCCCCACGTGTTTTCCGATAACGAGCTGACGAGGAGACCCCCATGAAGCGACCTGTTTCCCGTGCCATTGCCTTCTCGGCGCTGGTGCTTGGCGCCGCTGCCGCGCACGCGCAATTGTCCACGGCCGACGGCATCGCCAAGTACCGCGAGATGCTGCAGGACGGCAACCCCGCCGAGCTCTATGAAATGAAGGGCGAGGAGCTCTGGAAACAGAAGCGCGGGCCGAAGAACGCCTCGCTGGAACAGTGCGACCTGGGCAAGGGTCCCGGCGTCATCAAGGGCGCCTTCGTCGAGCTGCCGCGCCACTTCAAGGACACCAACCGCGTGGAGGACCTTGAGGGCCGCATCATCACCTGCATGGAAACCCTGCAGGGCTTCAATGGCGACGAGGTCCGCAAGACCCCCTTCCGCCGCGGCGAGATGGCCAACGTGACGGCCATCGCCACCTACGTGGCCACGGCTTCCAAGGGCATGAAGATGAACCTGCCGCAGTCGCATGCGCAGGAAAAGCTCATGTACGAAACCGGCAAGCGCCTGTTCTTCACGCGCGGCGGCACGCACGATTTCTCCTGCGCGTCCTGCCACGGCGCGGACGACAAGCGCATCCGCCTGCAGGACCTGCCCAACCTCACCAAGAACCCGGGTGACGGCATCGGCTTCGCGGCGTGGCCCGCGTACCGTGTGTCCAACGCGCAGATGTGGGGCATGCAACTGCGCCTGAACGACTGCTTCCGCCAGATGCGCTGGCCCGAGCCCAAGTTCGGCAGCGACGCCACGCTGGCGCTGAGCGTCTACATGGGCGTCAACGCCAAGGGCGCCGAGTCCGCCGTGCCCGCGATCAAGCGCTGAAGACAGGAGACCCACGATGAACCAGAAGACCCTCCTCGCCTCCTTGGCCCTGTATCTGCCCCTGGCCGCGCTGCTCGCTGCCTGCTCCATGCCGCCTTCGCAGGCCGACATCGAGAAGGCCACCGCCGACACGATGAAGAACTCCTTCCAGGCCAAGGGCATCGCCACGCTCGACCGCCTGGATCAGGACCAGGCCAACGCCACCTGTCTGCAAGCCGACCTGTCGGGCAAGCCGCTCGACGAGAAACTCGCCAAGGCCGTGGAAGAGGCCAGCATGAAGACCATCAAGTGGCCCACCGACGGCAAGTTCCTGGGCGACTGGAAAGAGGGCGAGAAGATCGCCCAAAGCGGTCGTGGCCTGACCTGGACCGACGACGCCAAGCAAGCCAATGGCGGCAACTGCTACAACTGCCACCAGATCAGCAAGGAAGAGATTTCCTTCGGCACCCTGGGCCCCAGCCTCTACAACTACGGCAAGCTGCGCGGCGTGAGCGACCCGGCCGCCGCCGCGTCCAAGCCCATCGTCGACTACACCTGGGGCAAGCTCTACAACGCGCGCGCCTACAACGCCTGCTCGCAGATGCCGCGCGTGGGCCACAAGGGCATCCTCAACGAGACGCAGCTCAAGCACGTGATGGCGCTGCTGCTCGACCCGAACTCGCCCGTCAACAAGTGATCCGATGAGCCCGGGCGCCCCTTGAGCGGCTCCGGGCTTTTTTGCGCCTTTGAATATCAGTGTTTGCTTCTGAAGAGAGTGCCCCATGAGCCTGAGCCGCCGTGAATTCATGCAACTGCTGGCCGCCGCCAGCGCCGCCGGCATGGCACTCGACCACCGCGACGCGCTGGCCGCCACCGCCGGCGCCAGCGAGCGCCTGTACGACGTGCCTCGCTTCGGCAACGTGAGCTTCCTGCACTTCACCGACTGCCACGCGCAGCTCACACCGGTGTACTTCCGCGAGCCCAGCGTGAACCTCGGTGTGGGCGATGCCACCGGCAAGGCCCCGCACCTGGTCGGTGAGTCCCTGCTCAGGCACTTCAACATCCGCCCCGGCACCGCGCAGGCGCACGCCTTCAGCTACCTCGATTTCACGCAGGCCGCGAAGACCTACGGAAAGGTGGGCGGCTTCGCGCACATGGCGACGCTGGTCAAACAACTGCGCGCCAGCCGCCCGTACGCCTGGCTGCTCGACGGCGGCGACACCTGGCAGGGCTCGGCCACCTCGCTGTGGACGAACGCGCAGGACATGGTGGACGCCTGCAAGCGCCTGGGCGTGAACATCATGAGCTCGCACTGGGAACACACCTTTGGCGCCAAGCGCGTGCAGGAGATCGTCGAGAAGGACCTGAAGGGCCACATCGAATTCCTGGCCCAGAACATCAAGACCACCGACTTCGAGGACCTCGTCTTCAAGCCCTACACGCTGCGCGACATGAACGGCGTGCCGGTGGCCGTCATCGGACAGGCCTTTCCCTACACCCCCATCGCCAACCCGCGCCACATGGTGCCCGACTGGACCTTCGGCATCCAGGAAGAGCACCTGCAGAAGGTGGTGGACGAGGTGCGCGGCAAGGGCGCGCAGGTGGTGGTGCTGCTCTCGCACAACGGCATGGACGTGGACCTCAAGCTGGCCTCCCGCGTCAGCGGCATCGACGCCATCCTGGGTGGCCACACGCACGACGGCATGCCCGCGCCCACGGTGGTGAAGAACCCGGGCGGACAGACCCTGGTCACCAACGCCGGTTCGAACACCAAGTTCCTCGGCGTGCTCGACTTCGACGTGCGTGGCGGCAAGGTGCAGGGCTACCGGTACAAGCTCATGCCCATCTTCGCCAACCTGCTGCCAGCCGACGCCGAGATGCAGGCCTACATCGATGGTGTGCGCGCGCCCTACCAGGCGAAGCTGGCCGAGAAGCTCGCGGTCACCGAAGACCTGCTCTACCGCCGCGGCAACTTCAACGGCTCCTGGGACCAGGTCATCTGCGACGCGCTGATGGAGGTCAAGGGCGCGGACATGTGCTTCTCGCCGGGCGTGCGTTGGGGCACCTCGCTCTTGCCGGGCGACGCCATCACCATGGAGGCGTTGATGGACCAGACGGCCATCACCTACCCCTCGACCACGCTCAACGAGTTCACCGGCACGCAGATCAAGGAGATCCTGGAAGACGTGGCCGACAACATCTTCAACCCCGACCCCTACTACCAGCAGGGCGGCGACATGGTGCGCGTGGGCGGCATGAAATACAGCATCGCGCCGAAGGAGCGCATGGGCGGGCGCATCCAGAACATGACGCTCAAGGGAAAGCCCATCGAAGCGGACCGGAAGTACAAGGTGGCCGGCTGGGCCTCGGTGCAGGAGAACGTCCAGGGCGAGCCGGTGTGGGACGTCGTCGCCACGCACCTGCGCGCGAAGAAGGTGATCAAGGGCGTGCAGGTCAACACCCCCGCCCTCATCGGCATGAAGGGCAACCCCGGGGCCGCCTGAACGCGCGCGGGCAAGAAAAAAGCCACCGCCCGCGAGGGCGATGGCTGTCAAAACCAAACCTTGGAAAAGGGAGGGGCCTTGCGGCCCCGGTGCGGGGCCCGAGGGCCCCGCGGTCACGATCAGAAGTCGTGACGGACGCCGACGGCGTACAGGCGACGCTCGGCGATCTCGGTGCCGGCGCCGTTCTCGGCGTCGCCATTGAGGTAGGCGGCGTACACGCGGGTGCGCTTGGACAGCGAGTAGGTCGCGCCGATCGACAGGCCTTTGGACTTGGCGCTATCCACGCCAGCGTTCTCGGACTTGTTGTAGGCGTAGGCCACCGAGAAGTCCCAGGGACCCATGGGCATGTTGGCACCCACCACGAAGCCGTCGGATTCCAGCGTGCCTTGCTCGGCCATGTTGTAGCCGGCGGAGACGCGCACCACGCCGAAGTCGTAGGCACCGGCCAGGGTCGTGTACTCACGCTTGAGGGCGCTGACTTCGTTGTCCAGCTCCTGGTAGCCGACGCCCACGTCCAGCGGGCCGCTGCGGTAGCGCACGTTGAAGGCGGTGGTGTCGCGCTTGATCGGCGAAGCCTGCTCGTCCAGGCCATAGCTCACACCCGCGGTGAAGCCGCCGAAGTTGGGCGACTCGTAGCGGATCTGGTTGCTGGCGCGGGCGGAATAGTCGGCCACGTGGCCCACGGCGACGCCGCCCACCGAGTTGCCGTAGGCAATGGTGGTGGGGGTGAAGGCCGAGTCCCACAGCGCGCTGCTCACGCTGATGTCGCGGATGTCGTCGAAGGACGTGTCGTGCAGGCCGAGCTTGACGGTACCGAAGCCGCCCGACAGACCCACGATGGACATGCGGCCGAAGCGGTAGCCGGCGGCGGTGCCGTCGTCCACGTTGAGCGCGCCTTCGAGCTGGAAGATGGCTTTCAGGCCGCCACCGAGGTCTTCGGTGCCGCGGAAGCCCAGGCGGCTGGTGCTCAGCAGACCGCTTTGCAGTTGCGAGGTGCTCTGCGCGGCGCCCGATGCACCGGCTTTTTCGGAACCGACGGAAGCGTCGAGGCGGCCGTAGATGGTGACGCTGGATTGCGCCATGGCGGCGCCGCTGATGGTGGCCAGGGCGGCCAGAGCGATCAGGCTCTTTTTCATGGAATGGTTTCTCCGTTGTGGGGTCCGGGTCCTGGTGGGACCCGTGCCTCCCGCACCGTGCGGGACGACCTGGCGTATTCCACGCGACGAAAATAACCGTCCGATTACATTCGTAATGGTTTGTCCCATTTACAACGGGCACCCGCAGACGTAGCAGGGGAATTCATGGCCGTGTAGTCGTTGTGTGCGCAACTTTGTTAATGGTGGGCGCGCGCGGCACGCGGATTGCCGGGCCGGTGGATGGATGGGCACGACGGGCTGGCCAGCACGCCCACACGCTCTGTGAAGGATGTTCTGTCGACGCTCTGGGCGGTCGCCCGGCGCCACCGCCGCCGCACGCTCCTGGCCATCGCGCTGCTGGTATTGGCCAAGCTGGCCAGTGTCTGCGTGCCGCTGGTGCTCAAGGAGGTGGTGGACCGCTTCAGCGCGCCGGGCACGATGGCCGCCGACATGGCGTCCGACGCCTCGGCGGCCTTCCCTGCCGGTACGCAACTCGTGGTGTTGCCGGTCTTCCTGCTGATCGGTTATGCGGCGCTGCGCTTTTCGGCCACCCTGTTCACCGAGTTGCGTGATCTGTGCTTCGCGCGCGTCACGCTGGCCACGGTGGCCGACTTCGCACAGAAGGCGCTGGCCCATCTGCATGCCATGGGGCCGCGTTTTCACCTGCAGCGCCAGATGGGTGGCCTGGTGCGCGACGTGGACCGTGGCGCCGTGGCGCTGGGTTTCCTGCTCGGCGCCTTGCTGTTCACGCTGCTGCCCACGCTGGTGGAAATCGTCGCCGTGCTGCTCATCATGGCAGCCGCCTACAGCGCGTGGTTCCTCGTGATCCTGCTCGTCACTTTCGTGGCCTACGCGGTCCACACGGCGCTCATGACGCGGCGGCGCGTGCTCATCCAACGGCGCGTCAACGCCCTGGACTCGCGCGCCAACGGCCTGCTCATGGACAGCCTGGTGAACCTGGAGTCGGTGCGCGCGCACGCCCGCGCGCCGCACGAGGTCGCGCGCTACAACGGCGCGCGCCGCGCCTGGGTGGAGCGCGGTGTCGACAACCAGGCCGCGCTGTCGGCGCTGCACCTCGGCCAGGCAGCGATCATCGCGCTCGGTGTCGGCGCCGTCATGCTGCTGGCGGGCCAGGAAACCGTGCGCGGCCGCATGACCGTGGGCGACCTGGTGCTGGTCAACGCCTATGTGCTGCAGGTCTGTCTGCCGCTCAACGCGCTGGGCATGGTGTTTCGCGAGGCGCGCGATGCGCTCACCAACGCCGAACGGCTGTGGGACTTGCTGAGCACGCCGCCCGAGATAAGCGACAGTCCGCGCGCCACGCCCCTGAGCGCCTCACGCGGCGAGGTGGTCTTCGAGCACGTGGACTTTTCCTACGAAGCCGGCCGCCAGGTGCTGTGGGACGTCGACTTCCGCATCGAACCCGGGCAGACGGTGGCGGTGGTCGGCGGCAGCGGATCGGGCAAGTCCACGCTCGCGCGCTTGCTGCTGCGCCTGTACGACCCGCAGCGCGGCCGGGTGTTGGTGGATGGCGCCGACCTGGGCGCCGTCACGCTGGACAGCCTGCGCGCGGCGGTGGGCATCGTGCCGCAGGACAGCACCCTCTTCAACGACACCATTGCCTACAACATCGCCTATGGCCACCCCGGCGCGAGCCTGGCGCAGGTGATGGAGGCCGCTCGCGCGGCCCAGGTGGACGAGTTCATCGCCTCGCTGCCCCAGCAGTACGACACCGTGGTGGGTGAGCGGGGCATGAAGCTCTCCGGAGGGGAGAAACAGCGCATCGCCATCGCGCGCGCCTTCCTCAAGAACGCGCCCATCCTCATCCTCGACGAGGCCACCTCGGCGCTCGACACGCGCTCCGAGCGCGCCATCCAGGGCCAGCTCGATCGCCTGTCGGCGGACCGCACCACGCTGATCATCGCGCACCGGCTCTCCACCATCGTGGACGCCGACAACATCCTGGTGATGGACCGGGGCCGCATCGTCGAACGGGGCCGCCACGAGCAGCTCATCGCGCAGGGCGGCCTGTACGCGCAGTTGTGGGATCTGCAGCGCCAGAAGCAGGCCTTCGACCGGCTCGAGCGCCAACTGGCGCGACAGCCCGTCAACCTGGCGGCCCTGCTGGCCAACGTCATCGACGGCCTGCGGCCGCGGCTGGACGCGCGCGCCATCCAGCTCTACACCGTGATCGACCCCGAGGGCGCCCGCGTGCTGGGCGATCCGGGCGTGCTGTCGCAGGTGATGTGGGACCTGGGACAGCACGCGGTCGAGTCCACGCCGCCGGGCGGTCGGGTGGAGTGGCGCCTCGAGCGGCACCAGGGCCGCGTGCGGCTGGGTGTGACGGACGGGCGCCACGATGGCAACGGCACGCCGCCCGCCGTGGCGTCCGAGTTGCCGGCCATGGACCCCCTGGCCCTGCGCTCCGCCATCGAGCGGCAGGGCGGGCAGTTCAGCCTGGTGCCGGCCACCTCGGTGCAGGGCATGCGCTACCTCGTTGACTTGCCGCTGCACGCCGTGGCCGCGCCGCCGCCGGCCGTGGACCAGCGCGCCGCCACGGCACCGGAACACCAGGTCCGGCGCCTCCCCGGGCTCACGGTGATGGTCGTGGACGACAACCCCATGGCGCGCGAGGCCCTGGAGGCGGTGCTGAAGGAGGCAGGGGCCGACACCATCGGTTTCGGCAACGGAGAGCCGGCGCTGCGCTGGATCGAGGACCACCCCGTCCCGCAGTGGCCGCGGGTGCTGGTGTGCGACGTGGCGCTGGAGGACGAGGACGGCTTCTCCGTCGTGCGACGCCTGCGCCAGATCGAGGTCCGGCGAGAAGCCTCGCTGGATCAGCGCATCTCCGCGTTGGCGGTGACCGGCGCGGCCCAACCCGAACACCGCATCCGCGCGCTCATGGCCGGTTTCCAGATGGTGCTGAGCAAGCCCGTCGTGCCCGACGAACTCGTGACCACCGTGCTCGCGCTCGCGGGTCGCCCTGGTGCCAGTTGAGGCGCCCTGCCTGTCCAAGAAGGAACGCCAGCATGAAGAGCCGAAGCCGATTCGTCGATGAAGACGCCGCCCGCCTGGCCGTGTCGCTCGCCCGCCCCGCCATAGAGGCGGCGCTGCACGACGCCGCCATCAGCGGGCAGCACGTGCTGCACCTGGTGGTGCTGGACCCGGCGGCCCGGCCCGGCACCTGCCGCTTCGAGGAAGCGATCCTGCACGAGCAGACCTTGGGCCAGCAGAATCGCGCCACCTGGGACGCCGACTACGCTGCCTACGCGCGCGACAAGGCCGCGCTGAGCTGGCGCCACGGCATCGACAGCCGCCGGTTGCAGTTGCTCGAGCCGCACCGGCTCGGCGCTGAAGACCGGCTGGTGTGGGGCGGCGTGTGCCTCGACGGCATCGTCGTCGCGGCCAGCGGCGCCATGCCGCAGTGGGACGAGGCCTTCTCGCTCTGGGTGGCGGGCAACGTGCGCGCGCTGGCGTACCAGCGGTCTGCGGCGGCGGGCGGACGTCAAGCGCGTTAATGTTGGTCTAAGGCTCGCCCCCCAGCATGGGGGCATGAACTCCCCGATTGTCTTCTCCGCCGGCTCCGTCGGCGCCTGCCGCGGGACCGGCGCGCCGGGCGATTCGCTCCGGGAACCCCTGGTGCTGAGGCCCCTCGTGGGCGTGGCCCGTGACCGAGGCCTCGAATTGATCCGGCGCCGTTTCCAGCAGGAGCACCAGGCGCACCTCACCCACTTCATGCCTCGCCTGCTGGGCCTGGTGGACGAGGCTGGCGGGCTCGCCGGC
>NZ_DATIGV010000102.1:0-31376 GCF_035481345.1 Hydrogenophaga sp.
CGCCACCGCGGAGTAGCGCGCGACCTGTTCGTTGGAGCCGATGGCCTGCACGTAGCGGCCGTAGCGTGTGCGGTTGAGCAGGAAGCCGCCGGCCAGCGCGATGGCCGCGAACACCCAGATGGGGATGGGAATGCCCAGCCAACTGCCGTAGTAGACGGGGCTGTACACGTCCACCAGCGCGTTGTCGAGCGTGATGGCGCCGCCGTTGGCGAAGTAGGTGAGGTAGGCGCGGAAGATGCCCAGCGTGCCCAGCGTGACGATGAAGGGCTCGATGCGGCCCTTGGTGATGAGCAGGCCGTGCGCCAGGCCGAACACCGCGCCCAGCACCAGCGCCACCGTGGCGCCCAGCAGCACCGCCACCAGCGGCGAGCCCACCAGCGGCGCGAGCTGGTTCATCACCAGGATGGTGCTGCCCGCGATCAGCGCGGCCATGGAGCCCACCGACAGGTCGATGCCGCCGGAGATGATGACGAAGCTCATGCCCACCGCGATGATGCCGATGAAGGCGGTGCGCGTGAGCACGTTCATGCCGTTGTCCCAGGTGGCGAAGTCCGGGTTGAGCAGCGTGCCCGCGATGCACAGCAGCACCAGGCCGGCGAGCGGGCCGAAGGCGGAGAAGCGCGCGCTCCAGTCGCCGCGGCGGGGCACGGGCGGGGCGGCGGCGTCGGCCGCGGCGGCCGCAGCGGCGCCGGGGGGCAGGGGGCTAGTGGGTGCCGGTGGCATGGGCGATGAGCTCCTCTTCGTTCAGGTGGTCGCCGGCCAGCGTGGCCTGCACGCGGCCGGCGCGCATGACGATCACGCGCTGGCACAGGCCGATGAGCTCGACCAGTTCCGACGAGATGACGATCACGCCCAGGCCTTCGGCGGCCAGGCGCGCGATCAGGAAATAGATGTCGCGCTTGGCGCCCACGTCCACGCCGCGCGTGGGTTCGTCCAGCACCAGCACGCGCGGTCGCGGCTGCAGCACCTTGGCAATCGCCAGCTTCTGCTGGTTGCCGCCCGACAGCGAGCCCGCGCGCGCGTCCAGGCTGCCCGCGCGGATGCGGAAATCGCGCACGGCCTCTTGCAGCGCCGCGCGCTGCGACGCGGCGTCGAGCCAGGGCCGCGCGTGACGGTCCAGGTCCATGAGCGTGAGGTTGTCCTGCAGCGACAGGCCCACGTGCAGGCCGCGCCCCTTGCGGTCTTCGCTGAGGTAGGTCAGGCCCGCGCGGGCGGCGGCGCGCGGGTCCTTGAAGCCCACGGGCTCGCCCTGCAGGCGCACCTCACCACCCGCGCGCGGGCGCAGGCCGAGCAGGCCCTCGAACAGCTCGGTGCGGCCCGCGCCCACCAGGCCGGCAAAGCCCAGGATCTCGCCGGGGCGCACCTCAAAGCTCACGTCCTGTGCCCAGCCGGGCACGCTCAGTTCGCGTACCGCCAGCAAGGGCGGCGCATCGGGCAGCGGCGCCTTGGGCGGGAACATGTCGGTGAGCTCGCGGCCCACCATGAGGTTGGCCATGTCCTGGCGGCTGTGGCGCTCGGTGGGGCCGCGCGTGACGAAGCGGCCGTCGCGCATCACCACGATCTGATCGGTGATCTGTTCGACCTCGTCGAGCTTGTGCGAGATGTAGACGACGGTGACGCCCCGCTCGCGCAACTGTCGGATGAGCGCGAACAGGCGACGGGTCTCGCCCGGCGTGAGGGTCGCGGTGGGCTCGTCCATCACCAGCAGCCGGGCCTGGCGCGAGAGCGCCCGCGCGATCTCCACCAGTTGCTTCTCGGCCACGATGAGGTCGCGCACGCGCGTATCGGGGTCGATCGACAGGCCCACCGCGTCCAGGGCCTCGCGCGCGGTCTGGCGCATGGACGCCTCGTCCAGCAGCCAGCCGCGGCGCCGCTCGCGGCCCAGGAAGATGTTCTGCACCACGCTCAGGTCGTCGGCCAGGTTGAACTCCTGGTGGATCAGCACCACGCCGGCGGCCTCGGCCTCGCGCGAATCGGCGAAGCGGCAGGGCCGGCCGTCGATGCTGAAGCCGCCCGGGCCAGCCTGCTCATAGCCGCACAGAATCTTCATCAGCGTGGACTTGCCCGCGCCGTTTTCGCCGAGCAGCCCGTAGACGCGGCCCGGCTCCAGCTCGAAGCTCACGCCGTGCAGCACCTGCACCGGGCCGAAGTGCTTGCAGACGCCGTCGAAACGCACGTGCAGGCTCATGTCGGGCTCCCGTGGCGTGCGAAGCGTGCGGGCTTCATTTCATGTCCACCCAGGCCGCGCCTGCAGAAGACGAGCGCACGGCCGCCTCGATGAAGGCGACGCCATGGAGGCCGTCCTCGATGGTAGGGAAGTCCACTTCCGCGGGCATCGGCCGCCCCTCGCGCGCGGCGTGGATGGCCTGCGCGATCTCGGCATAGACCGTGGCGAAGCCTTCGAGGTAGCCCTCGGGGTGGCCCGAGGGCAGGCGCGTCACGCGCGCGGCGTCCGGATTGGCCGAAGCGGTGCCGCGCGAGACGGTGCGCGGCGCTTCGCCGAAGGGCGTGAAGCGCAGGTGGTTGGGCTGCTCCTGCTGCCATTCCAGGCCGGCGCGGCTGCCGTAGATCCGCAGGCGCAAGGCGTTCTGATTGCCCGGCGCCACCTGGCTGGCCCACAGCAGGCCGCGCGCGCCATTGGCGTAGCGCAGCATCACCTGCACGTTGTCGTCCAGCGCGCGCCCGGGCACGAAGGTGCTGAGTTCGGCGCAGAGCTGCGTGGGTTGCAGGCCGCTCACGAAACCCGCGAGCTGGTAGGCGTGCGTGCCGATGTCGCCGACGCAGCCGCCCGCGCCGGAGCGTTGCGGGTCGGTGCGCCAGGCGGCCTGCTTCTGGCCGGTGGATTCCAGCGGCTCGGTCAGCCAGTCCTGCGGGTACTCGACCTGCACCAGGCGGATGTCGCCGAGCGCGCCCTCGCGCACCAGGCGCCGCGCGTGGCGCACCATGGGATAGCCCGAGTAGTTGTAGGTGACGGCAAAGAGGCGCCCGCTGGATTGCGCGAGCGCGCGCAGGCGCTCGGCGTCGGCCAGGGTGGTGGTCACCGGCTTGTCGCAGATCACGTGGATGCCCGCTTCCAGAAAGGCCTGGGCGGCGGGCGCGTGCTGATGGTTGGGGGTGACGATGGCCACCGCTTCGATGCCGTCGTCGCGCGCGGCTTCCTCACGCGCCATGGTCTGGTAATCGGGGTAGCCGCGCGCCAGGCCCAGGGCGGCGGCCGAGCGCAGGGCCTTGTCGGGCGTGGACGAGAGCGCGCCGGCCACCAGTTCGTAGTGGTCGTCCAGCCGCGCGGCGATGCGGTGCACCGCGCCGATGAAGGCGCCTTCGCCGCCGCCCACCATGCCCAGGCGGATGCGCCGGCGCGCGTTCGCCGAGGGCCCGCTGGCTTCGATGGTCATGCGGCCTCCTGCTTCAGGCCCAGCATGCGGCGCAACTGCGCCGGGTCGGTCTCGCCGCCGGCGAAGTCGTCGAAGGCCTTTTCCGTGACGCGGATGAGGTGGTCGCGGATGAAGGCCGCGCCCTCGGCGGCGCCGGCCTCGGGGTGCTTGAGGCAGCACTCCCACTCCAGCACGGCCCAGCTGTCGTAGTTGTACTGGGCCATCTTGGAGAAGATGGCGCCGAAGTCGATCTGCCCGTCGCCCAGCGAGCGAAAGCGCCCCGCGCGCTGCACCCAGGGCTGGTAGCCCGAGTACACGCCCTGGCGGCCATTGGGGCGGAACTCCGCGTCCTTGATGTGCAGGGCCTTGATGCGCTCGTGGTAGATGTCGATGAACTCGAGGTAGTCGAGCTGCTGCAGCAGGAAGTGCGAGGGGTCGTAGTTGATGCAGCAGCGCGGGTGGTGGTTGACGCGCTCGAGAAACATCTCGAAGGTGACGCCGTCGAACAGGTCCTCGCCGGGGTGCAGCTCGAAGCACACATGGCAATCGGCCTCGTCGAAGGCGTCGAAGATCGGGCGCCAGCGCTTGGCCAGCTCATCGAACGCGGTCTCGATCAGGCCCGCGGGCCGTTGCGGCCAGGGGTACAGGTACGGCCAGGCCAGGGCACCGGGAAAGCTCACGTTGCTCTTGAGGCCCAGGTGCTTCGAGGCCTTGGCCGACAGCAGCATCTGCTCCACCGCCCAGGCCTGGCGCGCCGCGGGCTTGCCGCGCAGCGCCTCGGGCGCGAAGCCGTCGAAGGCCTCGTCGTACGCAGGGTGCACGGCCACCAGTTGACCCTGCAGGTGGGTGCCGAGTTCGGTGATGGCCACGCCGTTCTCGCGCGCGATGCCCGCGATCTCGTCGCAGTACGTCTTGGAACTGGCGGCCTTGTCCAGGTCGAACAGGCGCTTGTCCCACGAGGGAATCTGCACGCCCTTGAATCCCAGACCACCCGCCCAGCGCGTGATCGACGCCCAGGAGTCGAACGGCGCCGCGTCGCCCGCGAACTGCGCCAGGTAGATGCCCGGGCCCTTGATGTTGGTGGCCATGTCCCGCTCCTTCTTGTGGTTCCGATTCAGAGATAGCTGTTGACGAGGTGCTCGAGGCGCTCCTGTTGCGCCGAGCGCGGGCGCGGGTCGAGCCCGCGCTCGGCGACCTCGCGCGCCAGGTCCTCGAGCGAGCGCTCGCCGTTGAGGATGGCGCGGCCGGCCTCGCTGTCCCAGCCGGCGTAGCGCTGCTGCACGTGGCGCTGCAGGGCACCGTCCTGCAGCATGCGTTCGGCCACCAGCAGGGCCTGCGCGCACAGGTCCATGGCGGTGGCGTGGGCCCAGACCAGGTCGTCGGGGTCGATGGACTGGCGGCGCAGCTTGGCGTCGAAGTTCAGGCCGCCCTGGCCGATGCCGCCGCCCTTGAGCACCTCGTACAGGGACAGCGCCACCTGCGGCAGGTTGTTCGGGAACTGGTCCGTGTCCCAGCCCAGCAGCTCGTCGCCGCGGTTCATGTCGAGCGAGCCGAAGATGCCCAGGGCCTGCGCCATGGCGATCTCGTGCTCGAAGGTCTGGCCCGCCAGCAGCGCGTGGTTCTGCTCGATGTTGACCTTGACCTCGCGCTCCAGCCCGTGCTCGCGCAGAAAGCCGAACACGGCGGCGACGTCGCGGTCGTACTGGTGTTTGGTGGGCTCGGCCGGCTTGGGCTCGATGAGGATCTGGCCCTTGAAGCCGATCTTGTGCTTGTGCTCGACCACCATCTGGAGAAAGCGGCCGAGTTGCGCGAGCTCGCGCTTCAAGTCGGTGTTGAGCAGGGTCTCATAACCTTCGCGGCCGCCCCAGAGCACGTAGTTGGCGCCGCCCAGTTCGTGCGTCAGTTCGAGCACGTTCTTCACCTGCGCGGCGGCGTAGCGGAAGACCTCCGGGTCGGGGTTGGTGGCGGCACCGGCCATGTAGCGCCGGTGCGAGAACAGGTTGGCCGTGCCCCACAGCAGGCGCACGCCGGTGTCCTGCATCTTGCGGGCGAACACCTCGCCGATGCGGCGCAGGTTGGTGTGGAACTCGGCCAGCGAGGCGCCTTCGGGGGCGACGTCGCGGTCGTGGAAGGTGAAGTAGGGCGCATCGACCAGGCGGAACAGGTCGAAGGCCACGTCGGCCTTGTGCAGGGCCTGGGCCATCGGGTCGCCCGCGCCGTGCCAGGGCCGCTCGAAGCTGGGGTCGCCGAAGGGGTCGGTGCCGGCCCAGCCGAAGCTGTGCCAGTAGCACACGGCGAAGCGCAGTTGCTCCTGCATGCTTTTGCCGAGCACCTGGCGGTTCTTGTCGTAGTAGCGGTAGGCGAAGGGCTCGCGCTCGCTGGGCACGAAGGCGGGGCCGCGGTAGGCCAGCGCGTGCTGGAAGCTGAAGTAGGCGGGGCGTTGTCCGCCGCTGGGGTCGTGTCTCATGTGGGTTCCGGTGCGTGTGAGGGGGAGGGCAGGTGGCGCAGGCGGCCATAGAGCCGCTGCCACTGGTCGAAGGCGCGGTCGTGGTGCCGCGCGCGTTGCGCGTCGGGCGCGTGGCTGCGCTGGCGCGGGGGTTTGTCGAACTGGCGCACGCCGTCGGCCGCCGCGCGCGCGAGCCGCGCGGCGCCGAGCGCGCAGCCGTGTTGCGAGCCGGCCACCTGGTGCAGCGGCAGGTTCAGCACATCGGCCAGGGTCTGGCTCCAGACATCGGAGCGCGCGCCGCCGCCGATGAGGTCCGCCTCGGCGAGGGTGGTGCCGGCGGCGGCCAGCGCGTCGCGCATGTCCCGAAAGGCATAGGCCACGCCCTCGATGAGCGCGCGGGTCATGTCGGCGCGCCGGGTGCCGGCCGACAGGTGTACGAAGCCGCCGCGCACTTGCGCGTCGTTGTGGGGGGTGCGTTCGCCCGACAGGTAGGGCGCGAACCAGCAGGCGCCGCCGTCCGCAGGGCGGGTGTCGGCGACTTCGTCCAGCAGGCTCGCCTCGTCGCGGCCGGTGACGCCGGCCCACCAGGCCAGGCTCGCGGCGGCCGAGAGCATCACGCCCATCTGGTGCCAGGTGCCTGGCAGCGCGTGGCAGAAGGCGTGCACCGCGCGCTGCGGCGCCGGTGCGAAACCGGCCGTGGTGGCCCACAACACGCCCGAGGTGCCCAGCGAGAGGAAGGCGTCGCCCGGCGCGACGGCGCCGACACCGACGGCGCCCGCCGCGTTGTCGCCCGCGCCACCGGCCAGCACGGGCGCTTGCTCGAAGCCCCAGCGTGAGACCCATTCCTGGCGCAGCCGCCCGGTGGGCGCGTTGCCCTCCACCAGGCGCGGCATGTGGCTTTCGTCGAGCCCGCAGGCCGACAGCAGCGGCGCGCTCCAGGCGCGCGCGCCCACGTCGAGCCACAAGGTGCCGGAGGCATCGGACATGTCCTCGGCGAATTCGCCGCAGAGCCGCCAGCGCAGCCAGGCCTTGGGCAGCAGCACCTTGGCGATGCGCGCGAACACCTCGGGCTCGTGCTCGCGCACCCAGAGCAGCTTGGGCGCGGTGAAGCCGGGCATGGCCGGGTTGCCGGTGCGCTCGCGCAGGCCCAGGGCCGGCGCCTCCAGCGCCTCGCACTGCGCCGCGCTGCGGCCGTCGTTCCACAGCATGCAGGGGCGCAGGGTCTCGCCATCGGCCCCCAGCAGGGTGGCGCCGTGCATCTGGCCCGACAGGCCGATGGCGCGCACGGCGGCCAGGGCGCGCGGGTGCTCGGCCTTCAGCGCGTCCAGGCAGTCGCTGGTGGCGCGCCACCAGTCGGCCGGGTCCTGCTCGGACCAGCCGGGGTGCGGCCGGCTCACCGCCAGCGGCGCGCTGGCCACGGCCCGTGGCTGGCCGTCGTCGAGCAAGAGCGCCTTCACGCCGGAGGTGCCGAGATCGATGCCCAGGGTGATCACGGCAGGTTGTCCTTGAGGTAGATGTCGATGCGGATGCGCTCCTGGTCGGCGAGCACGGGTTCGCGCGTGGCGCGCGCCAGGGCCTGGCGCAAGGCAGAGCGCACCTCGTGGCCCGCGTCCTGGTTGATCACCGCGTCCAGGGTGCCGTCGAGCAGATCGGCGCGCGCGGCGGGCGTGAGCTCGTGGCCGATGAAGACCACGTCGTGCGCGCGCCCGGCCGCCTGCAGGGCCGCCGAGATGCCCGCGTTGCCGGCGCCGACGCTGTAGATCGCGCGCAGGCGCGGGTGCTCGGCCAGCAGTTGCCGCACCAGCACTTCGTTGAGCGCGGGCGAGTCCTTGCCCTGCACCGCGGGCAGCACCGTCAGGTGGGTGAACTCCGTCGTCATCACCTGGTTGAAGCCCAGGCAACGCTCCGCGTGGTCGCGCAGGGAGAGGCTGCCGGCGACGATGCCGACCTCGCCCGGCTCGCGCCCGACGAAGCGCCCGAGCAGGCTGGCGGCCGTGCGCCCCGCCGCCGCGTTGTCGATGCCCACGTAGGCGTGGCGGCGCGAGCGCGGCACGTCGGACACGAGCGTGATCACCTCGCAACCGCCCTCGACCAGGCCGTCGATGGCGTTCTGCACCAGGGGGTGGTCCAGGCCCATGACGATCGCCGTTTCGCACTGACCCTGCAGCGAGCGCAGGAGATCGGCCAGGCGCTGCGGCTCGAAGACGTCGACCTCCAGGGTCTGCACGCTCGCGCGGTGGTCTTCCAGCCAGGCGCGGCAGGCCCCCAGTTCGGCCTGCAGCTGAGCCACGAAGGGGTTGTTGCCGGAGGGGAAGACCACGCACCAGCGGTGCGAGCGCGTGCGTGCGAGCCGCGCGGCCGCCGGATCGGGGCGGTAGTTCAGGCGCGTCACCGCCTCGCGCACGCGGGCGATGGACTTGGCGTGCACGCCGGATCGGTTGTTGAGCACGCGGTCCGCCGTGGCCAGGCTGACCCGGGCCTCACGCGCCACGTCGCTGAGCGTGGCGCGCCCGGGGAAGGCGTCGGCTTTGTCTGTCATGGCGCCCATTTTGAGGTGCGTACCTCAAAATGGGATTCAGGGTTTACGCCATGTTGCTCTGAGTCATTGAGGCGTATTGGGAGCCGTCGCACCCTCGTCGGCGAGCAAAAAATGAGGTGCGAAAGTCATGTCCCGGCCTGGCGCGGGCGTCCGCCTGAACAGGTCGGTGGGCCGTTGTGGTCAAGGCGCTGGCGCGAGCTCCAGCTGCATCGCCACCACCCGCGCCGTGGCGGCACCGTAGCGGCGATCGATCTGCGCGAGGGCCTCGTTCAAGGCATGTGCTGGCGGCTGGCCCGATACCGCGGGCAGCCGTTGCGGCGCTGGCCTATTCGCGCCGATGCGGTCGGGCAGCACGCGCACGCCGTTGCGGCTTTCGATGGGGCCCGGTGCCGCCGCGAACGTGATCGCCCGCGAGCGGTAGGTGCGCGACCAGGCGTCCGCCACCAGCGCCAGCGACACCTCGTCCACCCCGCGCGACAGTTCGATCCCCCACGCGTCGCGGTTCCAGAAGGCGAGGGTGTTGCCCATCACCGTCAGCGCGAACGGCCGGGTGAAGCGGAAGGCGGCGCTGGTGTGCCGCGCGTCCCAATGCGACAGTCCCAGGCCACGCGCCACCTCCGCCGCCTTCTCGCGGCCCGCGATGGCTTCGATCAGGGTCAGCGCCATCGGCATGGACGCGGAGATGCCCGTCGTCGTGGCCACGCGCCCGTCGACGACGAAGCGCCGGTCGGCCACGTAGCGGATGGAGGGCGTGCGCTCGAGCAGGTCGTTCAGGTAGTACCAGTGCGTGGTGGCCCGCTTGCCATCGAGCAGGCCGGCCGCGCCCACCACCTTGGCGCCTGCGCACACGCCGATGACGATGGCGCCCTTGGCCGCCTGGGCGCGAATCCACGTGAGCACGTGCGGGTCGTCGTCGCGGCTCATCGCGGGCACGATGACGTAGTCCGCGCCGTGCACGTGCTGCGCGTCGAACTGCGCGGTCGTCGCGTCGGCCTCCACCGTGAGCGCCGGGTACAGCTTCACCGGCCCGGGCGCGGTGGACAGGGCCATCACGTCGGCCACGCCCGCGCGGCGCAGGATGCCGTAGGGCATCAGGTAGTCGGTCGTCTCGGTGGCGTCGTTCAGGCCGATGATGGCCACGAGGGGGCGCTGGCGCTTGGGGGGCGCCAGCGCGGCGAGCGTGGCCTGGGTCTCCTGCTGCGAAATGGCGGGCGCCGGCGCCGGCGCGGCGGCGGGCGGCAGCGAGACCACCCAGCCCACCCAGGCCGCCAGGCCTGACAGCGCGAGACCCAGGCAGATCCAACGCAGCACTCGCACACGAGGTTTCATGGCGCCGGTCCGCTTCAGCGCACGCGGTAGCGCATGTGCGTGGCCTCGGGCGTGTCGATCACGCGAAGCACCTCGAGTTCGATGCGCGCGGGCAGCAGATCGAACAGGCGGCGGCCGGCGCCGAACAGCACCGGCACCACGGAGATCGCCAGTTCGTCCACCACCCCGGCCGCCAGGGCCCCTTGCGCCGTGACCGCGCCGTGCACCATGACGTTGCGCCCACGGGCGGCGGTCTTGGCCTGCTCCATCGCGCTGACGATCCCGTCCTTCACGTAGCGCACCAGGGGATACGCCGCGGCGGCTGGGGAGGGATCGTGGTGGCTGAGCACGAAGATCGGGGCGCCGTGGATGTCGCCGCCCCAATGGCCGGCCTGTTCCGCGGTGTGCCGGCCCGTGAGCACGGCCCCGGTGGCTTGCATTTCGTCGTACAGCTCGCCGGCCGCGCCGTCGGGCCGGGCGAAGCGTTTGCCGTCCGGCACGAACCACCGGTGCAGGCGGTCGAAGCCGTCGCCCCCGGGGTTGCCGGGTCGATCGTCCGGGCCTGCGATGTACCCGTCCACCGACATCGAAAAGTAGAGTACCGACTTGGACACATTGACCTCCTGGATGCCATGAGCCTACGCACCGCCAACGCGCAGAACAAGGACACAAAGGCCGCGGTTCCTGCCAGGGACGTCGTGCTCGTGGTGTTCGACGGCGTGGAGGCGATCGACATCGCCGGCCCCGCCAGCGTGTTCAGCAAGGCGCAGGCCTTGTGCCCCGGCACCTACCGGCTGCACATCGCCTCGCCCGCCGGTCACACGGTGTTCACCAACGCCGGCCTGCGCCTGGCCGACACGGTGGGCTTCGCGCAATTGCCGGCACTCATCGATACCTTGATCGTCTGCGGTGGCGACGAGCCCGCGGTGCGCGCTGCGATCGTCGAGCACGGTGTGGGGGCCTGGCTGGCCGATCGCTCCCGGCAGGCGCGCCGCGTGGCCAGCGTGTGCAGCGGCGCGTTCGCATTGGCAGCGGCCGGCCTGCTCGACGGACGAGAGGCCACCACGCACTGGCGCGTGTGCGACCAGTTGCAGGCCCTTCGCCCGCAGGTGCGCGTGCAGCGCGAGCGCATCTATGTGCGCGACGGACCGGTGTGGACCTCGGCCGGCGTCACCACCGGCATCGAACTCGCGCTGGCCCTGGTGGAGGACGACCTGGGCCACGCGGTGTCGATGGAGATCGCGCGCACGCTGGCGCTGCCCCTGTTGCGCGGCGCGGCCGAGCCGCAGTTGAGTCCGGCCTTGGAGGCACAGTCGGCGGCCAGCCGCCGCTTGCGCGAGGTGGTGGCCTGGATCGGCACGCACCTGCAGGACGATCTGTCGGTGCCGGCGCTGGCCGAGCGCGCGCGGATGAGCCCACGCCACTTCGCCCGTGCCTTCGCGGCGGAAGTGGGCTGCACGCCGGCGCGCTTCGTGGAGCGGGCGCGCGTGGCGGCGGCGGCGCAGTGGCTGGTGCAGACGCAGTGGCCGCAGGCGCGCGTCGCCAGCCGCAGCGGGTTCCGCTCGGTGGACGCGCTGCAGCGGGCCTTCGCGCGGCAGCACGCGGTGACGCCGCAGGTGTACCGGGCGCTGGCGATGGGGCGTGGCGAGCAGGTCTAGCGCCCGCGCGGCTCAGCCCCCCGCGCCGCCGAGGTATCAAGCACCAGGGCCAGCAAGGCCTCCAGCGCCGGCGAGTGAGCCCGTCCCGCTGGCCACACGCATTGAAGCGTGGACATCAGTGCCGCGCCACTCAGGGGCCGGAATACCACGCCTGCCATGCCCGAGTGCGACAGCGTCTCGGGCACGATGGCCACGCCCATGCCCTGCGAGACCAGCGCCACCACCGACAGCCAGTGGCGCAGCTCGTGCCGCACCTTCGGGTCGAAGCCGGCTTCGGCGCAGGCCTGCACGATGCGCGAGTGGTAGTCCGGCGAGACCTGGCGCGAAAAGAGCACGAAGGGCTCGTCGCGCAGGCGCTTGAGCGCCAGCCGCCGGGCCGTGGCCGCCGGGTGCCCGGCGGGCAGGCAGGCCACGAAGGGCGCCTCGTGCACCGTCACCGCCTGCAGCGCGGGCGGCACTCTGCGCGCCAAGACGAAGCCGGCGTCGAGTTCGCCACGCCCCAGCGCGTCCAGTTGCTCCTGCGAGTTGAGCTCGACCAGCGCCACCTCGATGCCGGGGTTGGCCTCCTGGTACAGGCGCAGCCACTGCGGCAGCCCGCCGAACAGCAGCGAGCCGACGAAGCCGATGCGCAGCCGCCCGCGCGCGCCGCGGCCCACCTCGCGCGCCGTCAGCGCGGCCTCGGCCGCCGCGGCGAGCAGGGCGCGCGCCTGGGGCAGCAGGGCCTCGCCCGCCGCGGTGATACGCACGCCGCGGCTGGTGCGGTCGATGAGGCGAACGCCCACCGTGTCCTCCAGTTGCCGGATGGCCACCGACAGCGGCGGCTGCGTCATGGACAGGCGTGCGGCGGCGCGGCCGAAGTGCGCCTCTTCGGCCACGGCCAGAAAGCAGCGCAGGTGGCGCAGGTCAAAGGCCATTCGAATCTTGAATCGAAGTTGCTGATCTTCGAATTGGACGCGAATCGATGCCGGCGGAATACTGGTGCTTCACCCGAGACCGCGAGACAGCACGAGACATGACTTCCGCTTCCGCCCACCCGATCCCCGACGCGCGCGGCACCAACCTGTACGCGGCCGATCCGGCACTGGGCGCGCTGCTGGAGCTGTACCTGCCTGCCGATCTGCGCCGCCACCTGGAGCCGCACCTGCAGCGCCTGGGTGCGCAGGCCGGCGGCCGCCTGGACGAGCTGGCGTCCATCGCCGACCGCCACCCGCCCACGCTGAGCCTGCGCTCGCGCACGGGCCTCGACGAACAGGCCATCCACAAGCATCCGGCCTATGTCGAGCTCGAACGTGTCGCCTTCTCCGAGTACGGCCTGGCCGCGATGTCGCACCGCGGCGGCGTGCTGGGCTGGCCCGCGCCCATGCCGGCCGCCGCCAAGTACGCCTTGAGCTACCTCTTCGTGCAGGCCGAGTTCGGCCTGTGTTGCCCGCTGTCGATGACCGATTCGCTCACGCGCACCCTGCGCAAGTTCGGCGCGCCCGCCCTGGTCGATCGCTACCTGCAGGCGCTGACCTCGCAGGACTTCGAGTCCCTCAGCCAGGGCGCGATGTTCATGACCGAGCAGGGCGCGGGCTCCGACATCGCGGCCACCGAGGTGCGCGCGGTGCCCGACGGCGAGGCCTTTCGCCTATGGGGCGACAAGTGGTTCTGCTCCAACCCCGATGCCGCCCTGGCCATGGTGCTCGCGCGCGTCGAGGGTGCGCCGGATGGCCTGGACGGCGTGTCGTTGTTCCTGCTGCCGCGCGAGCTGCCCGATGGCGGTGCCAACGCCTACCGCATCATCCGGCTCAAGGACAAGCTGGGCACGCGCTCCATGGCCAGCGGCGAGATCCGCCTGGAGGGCGCGCGTGCCTGGCTCGTGGGCGAGGCCGGGCGTGGCTTCCAGCAGATGGCGGACATGGTGAACAACTCGCGCCTGTCCAACGGCATGCGCGCGGCGGGGTTGATGCGCCGTGCATGCACCGAGGCGCTGCACGTGGCGCGCCACCGCCGCGCCTTCGGGCGCCGCCTGGTGGACATGCCGCTGATGCAGCGCCAGTTGCTCAAGATCCTGCTGCCCACCGAGCAGGCGCGCAGCATGATGTTCCAGACGGCCGAAGCCTTGCGCCGCAGCGACGCGGGCGAAGCCGGCGCCTACGCGCTGGTGCGCATCCTCACCCCGCTCATCAAGTTCCGCGCCTGCCGCGACGCCCGCCGCGTCACGGGCGACGCGATGGAAGTGCGCGGCGGCTGTGGCTACATCGAGGAATGGAGCGACCCGCGCCTGCTGCGCGACGCGCACCTCGGCTCCATCTGGGAAGGCACGAGCAACATCGTCGCGCTCGACGTGATCCGCGCCGCGCGGCGCGAGGCCTCGCTGCCCGCCTTGGTGGCGCACCTGGACGCGCTGCTGGCCGAAGCGGCCCTGGCGCCGCGCACGCGCGAGGTGTTCGATGGTGCGATGCGCCGCGCCATCGAGCTGGCCGAGCGCGTGGCGCGTGCGCGCGGCGCAGAGGACCACGCCGCGCGCCAGGCCGCGTCCGCCCTGTACCACGTCACCAGCGCCACGGCCATGGCCTGGGAGGCCGCGCGCCTGGGCGATGCGAACCGCATGCGCCTGGCCCAGCTGGTGCTGCGCCAGCGCGCGCTGCCGCAGGACCCCATGTGCGCGCACGCGCCGCCACCCTGGCTGATCGAGCTGCTCGAGCCGGCCGCTGGCGACGGCGGTGCCACACGCACGGCCCCCGAGAGCGTGCACCTGTTCTGATGCCCGCCATGTGTTTCACCACCCCGAAGAGGAGACCTGCATGAACCCCCAACGACGCCACGCCGTCACCACCCTGTCGATGGCCCTGTGCCTGGGCGGCCTGGGCCTGAGCGCCCCTGCCCACGCGGACGATTTCCCCTCGCGCCCGCTGACGCTGGTGGTGCCCTTCGCGCCTGGCGGCCCCACGGACGCCATGGCCCGCACACTGGCCAGTGCGCTCAAGCCCGCGCTGGGCCAGACGGTGGTGGTGGAGAACAAGGCCGGCGCGGGCGGCAACATCGGCGCCGAGGCCGTCTCGCGCGCCGCGCCCGATGGCTACACCATGCTTTTCGGTACTTCCGGCCCGCTGGCCATCAACCAGTACCTCTACAGCAAGCCCGGCTACGCGCCCGACAAGAGCTTTGCACCGGTGATCCGCATTGGCCACCTGCCCAACGTGCTGCTGATCAACCCGCAGGTGCCGGCGAAGAACGTGGCCGAACTGGTGGCGCTGGCCAAGGTGCGGCCCGACGGCATGAGCTTCGCGTCTTCGGGCAATGGCGCCAGCTCGCACCTGGCGGGCGTCATGTTCAACCTGCGCAACGGCACGCAGATCCAGCACATTCCCTACAAGGGCACCGGCCCCGCGCTGACCGACCTGCTGGGCGGCCAGGTGAGCATGAGCTTTACCGACGTGCTCACGGCGAAGCCCCACGTGCAGTCCGGCAGGCTGCGCGCGCTGGCGGTCACCACGGCGGGCCGATCGCGTGCCCTGCCCGAGGTACCCACGCTCAAGGAAGAGGGCGTGGCCGACATGGACGTGAGCGTGTTCTTCGGCATCGTCGTTCCCGCCGGCACGCCAAAGGCGGTGATCGATCGGCTCAACGCCGCCTTCGTCAAGGCGCTGGCCGATCCGGAGGTGAACGCCAAGCTCATCGGCCAGGGTGTGGAACTGCCCGCGGACACCTCCGCGGCGCACCTCGCGGCCTACATGCGGCAGGAATCCGAGCGCTGGCGCGACGTGATCGGCAAGGCCGGCATCAGAGCCGACTGACCATGCGCTCCAACGCACAGCCGCCCAACACCGGCGCGCTCGCCGGCATCCGCGTCGTCGACGCCTCGCGCATTCTGGGCGGGCCGTTCTGCGGCCAGATCCTGGGCGACCACGGTGCCGACGTGATCAAGGTCGAACCCCCGCAGGGCGACGACACGCGCCAGTGGGGCCCGCCCTTCGATGGGCAGGGCGTGGCCTCCTACTACCTGGGGCTCAACCGCAACAAGCGCCTGATGACGCTGGACCTGGCCAGCGAGGGCGGGCGCGAGGTCCTGCTCGCCTTGCTGGCCGAGGCCGACGTGTTGATCGAGAACTTCAAGACCGGCACGCTGGAGCGTTGGGGCATCGGGGCCGACGAACTCGCGGCGCGCTTTCCGCGGCTGGTGCATTGCCGCGTCTCCGGCTTCGGTGCCGACGGGCCGCTGGGCGGGCTGCCGGGTTATGACGCGGCGATCCAGGCCATGTGTGGCCTCATGAGCGTCAACGGCGAAGCGCAGGGCCAGGGTGTGCGCGTGGGCATGCCGGTGGTGGACATGGTGGCCGGGCTCAACGCCGCTCTGGGCGTGATGATGGCGCTGCACGAACGCCAGCGCAGCGGACGTGGCCAGTTTGTCGAGGCGGCGCTGTATGACGCCGGCCTGTCGCTGTTGCACCCGCACGCGGCCAACTGGTTTCTCGACGGGCAGCCGCCTCGACGAACCGGCAACGCGCACCCCAACATCTATCCCTACGACTGTCTGCGCACCGGCACCGATGCGGTGTTCTTTGCTGTCGGCAATGACCGGCAGTTCCGCACCCTCGTGACCGAAATCGGGGCGCCCGCGCTGGCGCAGGACGCGCGCTTCGCCACCGCCGGCCAGCGATCGGTGCACCGTGAGGCCTTGAAGGCCGCGTTGGAGGCCGCGCTGGCGGCGCACGACGGCCCCGTGCTGGCCGAGCGCCTGGTGCGCCTGGGTGTGCCCTGCGCGCCGGTGCTGGACGTGGCGCAGGCCCTGCAGCACCCGCACACGCGCCACCGCGGCATGGTGGTGGAGATGCCCGGCGGCTACCGCGGCCTGGGCTCGCCTGTGAAGCTCTCGCGCACGCCCGCGAGCTGGCGCTTTGCGCCGCTCAGCGAGGGCAACGGCTTTCTCGCGCGGGAAGAGGGCGCCGCCGCGCCGGGCGGCTAAGGCGCCCGCTGGCGCCACCCCTGCTGGGCACCGCTGGGTGCGTTCACACTTTCTCAGGCCTCGGCCAGCAGGCGCTCCCGCAAGCGCTCCCGCGCCGCGCCGTCCAGCCCCACGGGCCCCGCCAGGTAGGCCTCGATCCCACCGAACTCCTCGTCGATGCAGCGCCACGCCGTGTGCAGGAACTCGGGCTGCACCTGCCACAGCACCTCCAGCACCTCGGGCGGCGCGGGCTCCTCCACGCGCGTGTCGCGCCGGTACAGGCGGTTGGTGAGCAGGTAGTCGGCCATCACGTCGTCGCGGTGCACGCCCAAGGCACCCAGCAGCAGCGCGGCGGCCATGCCGGTGCGGTCCTTGCCGGCGGTGCAGTGGAACACCAGCGGCGCCTCGCGCCCCGCGATGCGCGCGAGCAGTTGGCCGAAGACGGGCCCGCGCAGGCGCACGAAGTCCTGGTAGGTCTCCTGCATCAGTTCCACCGCCTCGGCGCGGCCCAGGGCATGGCCTTGCTTCTGGCGCTCGCGCACGCGGCGCAGCGCGGTGGGGTCGATGCTCAGGTGCTCGATGGTGATGCCCGGCAGGCGGTTGGGCAGCGCCTGGCATTCGTGCGCGCCGCGCAAGTCCACGCAATGCGTCACGCCCAGCGCGTTCAGGCGCTGCAGGTCGTCGTCGCTCAGCCGCCCCAGGTGGTCGGATCGGTAGACCAGCGCGCGCCGCACGCGCCGCCCGCCGTCGCCCGTCAGGCCGCCGAGGTCGCGGAAGTTGGAGGCGCCGTGCAGGGCGATGGCGGTGTCGGATCGGTCGAGGGTCATGGCAGGGCGGTCGGTGTCGGGGTTCGCCGCCCATTATGCGACGCATGGGACTTTGAATTCATGCGAAGCCGTCACCGTGTCAATGGTCCGATCGCACCATTTTTTGTAGCGGCGATTCACAAAGGGCAGGCCCTTTGCGGCGCGCGAGGTCACTGACCGTTCATCCTCGACACGCATCCTTCGGGGCGCTTTCCCCCAACCAGAAGGAGCCCTTCCCCATGTCCGAACAATCCCACGATCTCTCGCGCCGCCAGGTGCTGATGGGCGGCGGTGCCGCCGTGGCCGCCGCGTTCAGCGGCCCGATGGCCGCGTACGCCGCCACGGTCGACCAGAACTACGCGGAGCGCTGCTCGCCCGCCGACGCGTCGGCGCTGACGCAGAGTCCCTACGGCCCGGTCGCCCCGGTGAACGACCTCACCACCGGCCTGCCGCTGGTCCAGCTGCCCGCCGGCTTCACCTACAAGAGCTACGGCTGGGCGGGTGACGTGATGAGCGACGGCCTGGTCACGCCGAACGCGCACGACGGCATGGGCGTGGTGGTCTCGCGCCGCGTGGGCCGCAGCCAGGAAATCATCCTGGTGCGCAACCACGAGCGTTCCACCAGCTCCAACGCCGCCAACATCGTGGGCGCCGGCCGCAGCAACGTGGCCAAGTACGACACCGGCACCACCGGCGGCAGCTACCAGATCGGTGGCAACACCAACCTGGTCTGGCGCGACGGCAACTGGGTCGCCAGCTACGCCTCGCTGGGCGGCATCTACCGTCCCTGCGCCGGTGGTGCATCCACCTGGGGCAGCTGGATGAGCAACGAGGAAATCGGCAGCAACAGCATCAGCACCGACGGCAACAAGAAGCACGGCTACGTGTTCGAGGTGCCGGCCGACACCAGCCTCAACGCCGCCGACCCGACGCCCATCATCGCCATGGGCCGCATGGCGCACGAGGCCAGCGCCATCGACCCGCAGACCGGCTACTGGTACCTCACCGAAGACGCGGGCAACGCCAACACGCTGTACCGCTTCCGCCCGCACAACATCAACGGCGGCCTGGGTTCGCTGCACGCCGGTGGCCTGCTGGAAGGCCTGGCCGTGCGCGGCGTGCCGGGTGCCGACCTGCGCTTTCCCACGCTGTGCCAGGAGTTCCAGTGCGAGTGGGTGCCGATCGCCGATCCGGACGCCGATCGCGCGACCGTAAGCACCACCGTGAGCCCCAGCGGCGTCACCGGCAGCGGCCCCTTCCGTGGTGCCTACGCCAACGGCGGCGCGATCTTCGGCGCCAACGAAGGCTGCTGGGTGGCCAACGGCACCGTGTTCTTCACCGACAAGGCCACCAGCAACGCCACCTCTTCGCTGCCCGCGCGCAGCGGCGTGGTGTGGGCGCTCGACCTGGCGACCATGACGCTCAAGGCCATCTTCGTGGGCCGCGACCGTGTGGTCGGCAACTCGCCCGACAACATCTGCGTGAGCCCGCGCGGCGGCCTGCTGATGAACGAGGACGGCGGCGACGGCTCGCCCACCAGCGCGCCCATCCCCGCGCAGGACCTGAAGGTGCTGACGCCCGAAGGCGGCACCTACACCTTCGCGCGCCACAACTTCAACTTCAGCACGGCGCAGATCCAGGCCGTGGGCAAGAACTCCGCCTCGGGCGACCACCGCAACTCCGAGTGGGCCGGCAGCGTGTTCAGTCCCGACGGCCGCGTGCTGTTCGTCAACCTCTACACCCCCGGCATCACGCTGGCCATCACCGGCCCGTGGGCCAAGGGCAACCTCTGATCGCACCTTCCTCAATCTCTGAAAGCACTGACATGAAAAAACTACTCCTCACCCTCGTGACCGCGCTGGGCCTGATCGGCGGCGCGCAGGCCGCCACCTTCCAGAGCGTGGTCAACGGCGACGGCCTCGCCACCGACTACAGCACCGACGGCCTGATCGCCTTCGAGCTGGACTTCCAGTCGCTGGGCACCACCACGCTGAGCTACGTCATCGGCGCGGCCGACACCGCCGCGCTCTCGTTCAACGCGCTGCTGCGCAACTTCACCGGCGAGGGCATCACCGGCTTCAACTTCTCCATCAGCGGTGGCGAGTTCGTCTACAGCGGCACGGTGACGCGCCAGTTCGACGGCTCCCTCATCACCGACATCGACTTCAACGGCGCGCACGCCAGCGTGGACCTCGGCTCGCCCGAGTTCCTCGACGTCGAGATCGGTGATCCGCTGGCCGTGGCCGGTGGCCAGCTGAACTGGGGCCTCACCGGCCTGTCCGCCGGCGACGTGCTCAACATCTCGGTCACCGCCGTGCCCGAGCCCGAGTCCATCGCCATGCTGCTGGCCGGCCTGGGCGTGCTCGGTGCCGTGGCGCGCCGCCGCCAGCGCCTGGCGGCCTGAGCCTGAGCTTCCTGCGATCCGCCGCCGGGCCGCCCCAAGGCGGATCAGCCCCCTCGGGGGGCAGCGACCCGCGCAGCGGCGGAGCGTGGGGGCGCTGCTATGCGGCGGGCGCCTGCAAAGGTTCCCGCCGCGCTGACATTTCTGCGAAATACAGCACGCTTACGGTGTCGGCTTCCAACAGGAGGAGTCGCACCGCCATGCCGGATCGCGCCACGCCGATACCCGCCAGTGCCCAGGACAACCTGGTGCGCGCGCTGAACCACCTGCGCTGCCGCTATGGCACATCGCAGATCACGCTGGACGGTTTCCTCCAGCACGCCGAGGTGGCGCTTTTCCTCGAGCAGCACAGCATCCGCCTCGACACCTTGTCGCACGCGCTCGCGCAACTGCAGCGCATCGAGCACATCCGCTCGGCGGCCAGCCTGCAGGCGCGCGGCCTGTCCGAGCACGAACGCCAGCGCATCGACAGCACGCTCGACTCCATGTTCGGCGCGTTGGGCGCGGGCGACGGCCACCTGGGTTGAACGCCCGGGCGAGTGCCCTGGTTCCTTCAGGTTCCCTGCCGTCACGGTGCCGTGATCGCAATGGTCTTTTCGGACCAGTGCGCGCAACAGTGTGTGAAGAATTGCCGTGATCCTCGACCACCATGATTCACGGCGGCTCTGAGGAGGCGCCTGTCCCGGGCGCCCGGAGACCTCCACCGGAATCCCATGAACCTCCTGCGTCCGCCCGTCGCCTTCGCGCGCCTGCCCCAGTCCCTCATCGCGCGCGCCTGCCTGGCACTGTGCGCGAGCGCTGCCATTCCCGCCTTCGCCACCGACGTGCCCCAGCCCCTGCCGTTCGCGCAGGACTGGAGCGACGCCGGCCTGCTCACGAGCGCCAACAACTGGTCGGGCGTGCCGGGCATCGTGGGCTACGTGGTGGCCGGCCCCACCAGCGGCGGCGTGGATCCGCAGACGGTGCTCGCGCCCGCCACCGGCCCGAACGTCGCGGTCAACCAGACCAACCCGGTGAGCTACCAGACCGGTGGCGTGGCCGAGTTCGCGCTGAGCAACCCGGTGGTGGCACTCGCCGGCTCCAACGCCCAGCACGCGCCCAACATCGTGCTGCACCTGGACACGCGCGGCTGGCAAAGCGTGCGCGTGCGCTACCTGCTGCGCGACCTGGACGGTTCCGCCGACAACGCCGTGCAGGCCGTGGCCCTGCAGTACCGCATCGGCAACTCGGGCAACTTCATCAACGTGCCCGCCGGCTTCGTGGCCGACGCCACCACCGCCAACGCCGCCACGCAGACCACGCCGGTTGACGTGGTGCTGCCCGCGGCCGTGAACGACCAGGCCCACGTGCAGGTGCGCATCCTCACCACCAATGCCTCGGGCAACGACGAGTGGGTGGGCATCGACGACATCGCCGTGGCCGGCACGCCCATCGGTGGCGAAGTGAACGCGCCCATCGCCACGAGCTGCCCCGCCAATGCCTCGTTCGACACGGGCACCGGCGGCAGCTTCAACGTCTCCGCCAGCGACAGCGACAGCGTCGTCAACGGCGCCACGCTCGGCGCGGTGCCGGCCGGCGTCACGCTGTCGTCCTTCAGCCCCGCCACCATCGACGGCGGCAGCGCCAGCGCCACCATCAGCGTGGCGGCGTCGGTGCCCGCGGGCACCTACCCGGTGCAAGTCAACTTCAGCAACAACGAGCTGCAGACCGCCAACTGCACGGTCAGCGTCACGGTCAGCGGCCTCATCACCATCCCGCAGATCCAGGGCAGCGGCGCCACCAGCCCGCGCGACGGCCAGCAGGTCACCACGCGCGGCGTGGTCACGCGCATCAACAGCAACGGCTACTTCCTGCAAGACCCGGTGGGCGATGGCGACCCCGCCACCTCCGACGGCATCTTCGTCTTCACCAGCAGCACGCCGAGTGGCGTGGTGGCCGTGGGCAACGAACTGCGCGTGACCGGCACCGTGGACGAGTTCGCCGTGGGCTCCGGCGCGCAGGCGCTCGCGCGCCCCGTCACCGAGATCGTCAACAGCAGCGCCACGCTCATCAGCACCGGCAACAGCGTCGAGCCGCTGGTGATCACCCTGCCCGAAGTGCAGGAGGGCGAACTGGAGCGCTACGAGGGCATGCTGGTGCACATCGCCTCGCCGCTCACGGCCTCGCAGAACTACTTCCAGGGCCGCTACGGCCAGGTCACGCTGTCCGCCGAAGGCCGCCTGGAAAAACCCAGCAACCGCCACCCCGCCGCCTCGGCCGAAGCCCTGGCCATGGCCGAGGACAACGCGCGCCGCCGCATCCTGCTGGACGACGGCAGCTCGATCCAGAACCCGAACCCCACGCCCTACATCGGCGCCAACGACACCCTGCGCGCGGGCGACACGCTGCCCGACGGTGTCACCGGCATCATCGACTACGGCCTGGCCACCAACAACAGCGACGGCCTCAGCGACTACCGCATCCACCCGACGCAGGCGGTGAACTTCGTGCGCAGCAACCCGCGCCCGGCCACGCCGCCGGCCGTGGGCGGCAACGTGCGCGTGGCCAGCTTCAACGTGCTGAACTACTTCAGCACCATCGACCAGACCGGCGCTTCCTGCTTCCCCGGCGGCACGCGCAGCGACTGCCGCGGCGCCGACAGCCAGGCCGAGCTGGACCGCCAGCGCGCCAAGATCATCCCCGCCATCAACGGCCTGGGCGCCGACGTGGTCGGTCTGATCGAGATCGAGAACAACGGCAACGGCGCCACGCAGGATCTGGTGAACCGCCTCAACGCCGCCGCCGGTGCCGGCACCTGGGCCGCCGTGGCCCTGCCGCCCACGGGCTCGGGCAGCGACGCGATCCGCCAGGCCATCATCTACAAGCCGGCGCGCGTGTCGCTGGTGGGCGCGCCGCGCGCCGACAGCAACCCCGTGCACAACCGCCCGCCCATGGCGCAGACCTTCTCGCTGGCCAACGGCGAGCGCTTCTCGGTGGTGGTGAACCACTTCAAGTCGAAGAACTGCGACCCGGCGCCGAGCGGCGGCAACGTGGATTCGGGCGACGGCCAGGGCTGCTACAACGCCGCCCGCGTGCAGCAGGCGCAGGCGCTGATGCAGTTCATCGGCCAGCTCCAGGCCGTGAGCCCCGACGTGGCCGTGGTCGGTGACATCAACGCCTACGGCAAGGAAGACCCGATCCTCGCGCTCACCAACGCGGGCCTGGTCGACCAGATCGCGCGCTTCAATGAGTCCGCCTACTCCTACGTCTTCGACGGCGAGTCCGGCTACCTCGACCACGCGCTCACCACCGCCTCGCTGAGCGCCAAGGTCACCGGCGCCGCGCTGTGGACGATCAACGCCGACGAGCCCTCCATCATCGACTACAACCTGGAGTTCAAGCAGCCCGCCTGCGCGAACTGCGGCCCGGACTACTACAGCCCGAGCGTCTACCGCTCCTCCGACCACGACCCGGTGCTGCTGGGCCTGTCGCTGGTGAAGGCCATCAACGGCAGTGGCAACCGCGACACCCTGGTGGGCACCGCGGGCGATGACCGCATCAACGGCGGCGCGGGCGCCGACACCTTGACCGGTGGCGCCGGTTCGGACGGGTTCGTCTACACCAGCCTGCGCGACGGCATCGACACCATCACCGATTTCGTGCCGGGCACCGACCGCCTCGAGCTTGCGACGCTGCTGGCCTCCCTCAACGCCGATCCCGCCACCGCCATCGCCCAGGGCGTGGTGCGCCTGGTGGACACGCCCGCCGGCCTGAGCGTGCAGATCGACAGCGACGGCAGCGCGGGCGCGGGCGTGCCCCGCCCGCTGGTGGTGCTGCAAGGCCTCACCGCGGCACAGATCCAGCCCTCGCGCGACCTCGGCCTCTGAACCCCATCGATCCAACGGAGCATTCCATGAAGACCTTCAACCACCGCCTGGCCGCGCTCGCCGCCTCGCTCATGCTCGCCGGCAGCCTGAGCGCCGTGCAGGCCGAGACGCTGACCATCCTGCACCTGGGCGACCAGGAGTCCTGGCTCATCTCCGCGCAGGGCAACCTGCGCGACGACGCCGGCCAGGCCATCTCCTTCTACGGCGGCGTGGACCGCCTGGCCACGGTCGTGGCCAACCGCAAGGCCGCCGCCCCGGGGACCGTGCTCACCCTCAACGCCGGTGACTCCTTCCTGCCCGGCCCGCGCCTGACGGCGAGCTTCACGAACCTGGGCACCGCGCACGCCGATGGCGGCCAGGACTTCTACGACGCCATCGCCAACCGCCGCATCGGCGTGGACGCCACCACCTTCGGCAACCACGAGTTCGATCTGGACAACACCGGCCCGGTGGCCGCGCGCTTCGCCGAGGTCTCGGGCACCACCTACCTCTCGGTCAACCTCGACTTCTCCGCCACGCCCGAGCTCGCCGCTCTGGAGGCGCAGGGCAAGGTCGCGGCCTCCAAGGTCTTCACCACCGCCGGTGGCAAGAAGGTCGGCGTCATCGGCGTCACCACGCCGCTGCTGCCCAGCATCTCCTCGCCGCCGGCCGGCCTCATGAAGAACTGGAGCGCGGCCAACAGCGAGCAGCAGAACCTGCAGGCCCTGCTGCCCCTGGTGCAGGCCGAGATCGACGACCTGCGCAACAACCAGGGTGTGGGCGTGGTCGTGGTGATGAGCCACCTGCAGAACGCGCAGAACGAACGCGCGGTGATGATCCCCGGCCTGCGCGGGGTGGACCTGGTCATCTCCGGCGGCGGCCACGAACTGATGACCGACCCGGACGACCTGCTCATCAACGGCGGTGTCGCGGCCAGCTTCACCACGCACCCGATCGAAGTCGCCGACGCCGACGGCCAGACCGTGCGCCTGGTCACCGGCCACTTCGGCAACCGCTACGTGGGCGAGGTGCAGCTCGACGTGAACGACAGCACCGGCCGCGTGGCGGGCCTCATCGGCTCGAAGATGATCCGCGTCAGCGGCGCGGCCGCCGATGCCGACCGCGTCACCGGTGACGCCACGCTCCACGCGCAGGTCGTCGCCCCCGTGCAGGGCTATATCGCCGCGCTCAACGCGCAGGTGCTCGGCACCACCGCCGTGCCGCTCAACGGCCCCACGCACGCCGCCTGCCCGGCCGCGCCCTGCCAGTACGTGGAAGGCGTGCGCAACGCCGACATCAACCTGGGCAACCTGGTGGCCGACGCCATGCGCTTCCAGGGCAATGCCGAGGTCGCCATCCAGAACGGCGGTGGCATCCGCACCAACATCACCGGCCCGGGCAACATCACCACCGGCGACACCTTCAACGTGCTGCCCTTCACCAACCTGGTCAAGCGCGCGCCGGTGATGAACGCCACGCAGCTCAAGGACCTGATGGAGCACTCGGTGGCGGCCTCCACGCCCACCGGATCGCCGCAGGGCCGCTTCGCGCAGGTCTCCGGCATGCAGGTGACCTACGACACCACGCAGGCCGCGCGCACCACGCTCGGCACCGGCCAGCGCATCCGCCGCATCGTGCTGGACGACGGCACCGTGCTGGTGGACAACGGCGCGGTCGTCTCGCCACGCACCTTCTCCTTCGCCACCATCGACTTCACCGCCAACGGCGGCGACGGCTACCCCTTCGCGGCCAACAACGTGGTGTTCGAGAACGCGGTGAGCACGGTGACCTACCAGGAAGCCTTCGCCAACTACATCCAGGCGCCCAAGGCCCAGGGCGGCCTGCAGCGCGACAACGCCGCCGACGGCGACGAGGTCACGGCCAACCTGTACGGCCCCGAGAACGCCTTCGACCGCCACGGCCGCCTGATCGACCTGGCCGTGGCCCAGGCCACGCCGGGCGCCACGCGCAACGGCACGGGCGCGCGCGACACCCTGGTGGGCACGGCCGGCGACGACGTGATCACCGGCGGCGCGGGCGCCGACACCCTCACCGGCGGTGCCGGTGGCGACGTGTTCCGCTACACCAGCGTGCGCGACGCGGGCGACACCATCACCGACTTCACCCCCTACGAAGACAAGCTCGACCTCAACCCGCTGCTGGCCAGCCTGGGCGTGACGGGCAGCAACGGCGTGGCCAGCGGCCACGTCCTGTTCGCCGACGTGACCGGCGGCGTGCAACTGCTCATCGACAGCGACGGCAGCGCCGGCCCCGCCGTGGCGCGTCCCCTGGTCACGCTCAAGGGCCTGACCGCCGCGCAAATGGCCCCCGGCCGCGACCTCGTCGCGCCGCCCGCGCCCTGACTCCCTTCCTTCGTTTCCTTGTCTCATCCGCTTGTCTCATCCGCTTGAAAGGCTCCCATGAAAACCCTTCGCCACCTGATCGCCGCCGCCGCCCTGTGCGTGGCCGGCACCGCTCCCGCGTTCGCCCTCGTCACCAACGGCTCCTTCACCGACGGACTCAACGGCTGGCAGACCATCGGTGACGTGTCCGTGCAAGGCGTGGCCAAGCGCGCCACGCTGACCACCGCCTACATGGACGGCGACCTCGAGGAGTTCTTCAACCACTCCGGCGTGTCCGCCGTGGACGTGAACGACCTGGCGCCCTTCGCCGGTGTGAACGTGAGCGACCTGGACGTGGGTGGCTGGGCCGCCGAAGGCTCGGCCATGAAGCAGGTCTTGAACGTGGGCGCGGGCGACACGCTGTCGCTGGACTTCTGGTTCGGCCTGACCAGCCAGGACATCGGCGTGAGCGGCTTCGAAGACCTGGCCTTCGTCGCCATCAACGGCCAGATCGTGCAGACCTTCACTCTGGGCATGTTGCCCAGCGTCGGCCAGTTCAGCTACCAGTTCCTCACCGGCGGCCCGGTCACCCTGGCCTTCGGCATCGTGGACATCAACGACTACGCCGGCGTGAGCGAATTCCGCCTCGACAACATCAGCGTGAGCGCCGTGCCCGAGCCCGAGACCATCGCCATGTTGCTGGCCGGCCTGGGCGTGATCGGCGCGACCGTTCGCCGCCGCCGCGCCACCAACGCGTCCGCCTGAGCGAACGCGCTGCCTTCCAAGCCGATCAGACCGCCAGAGCCCGATGCGCGCGATGTTGACCGCGACGACGACGCAGCCAGCCGCCCAGGCCCACCAGGCCGGCGGCCCACATCAGCGCGGTTTCGGGCTCGGGCACCGGCGTGATCGCCACGTGGATCACCATGTCGTCGAAATCGACGTCACCCAGGTAGGCGTCGTTGAAGACGAGCAGGGCGCTGCGCTGGTCGGCGGCGAGCAGCAGGCCCACGCGCAGGCTGCCGCTGGCGAACAGCGTGCCCCAGCCGTTGGACAGGAAGCCGAAGTCCACCGCGCCGGCGCTGGCCTGCGCGTAGGTGAACGACTCGCCCAGCGCCAGGCCGCCGTCGCCCAGGCTGTCGATGCGCTGGCCGCCCGCGAGGAAGGCGTTGTTGTAGGTGGACTCGCCGCCCACGAAGCTGAAGCTGAGCGAGGCCGGGCCGCTGAGCAGCAGGGACGCGCCGCGCCACATGCTGTCCAGGTCGAACTGGCCCAGGTCGAACGAGGCGTCGCTCCACCAGCTCGGGTTGAAGTCGGCGTTCAGCGCGGTGGACAGGCCGCCGCTGGCGCCCAGCGTCTGCGCGCCGGCACCGGCCATGGAAACCGCCAGGCCCAGCGAGAGGGCGGCGGCGCGGGCGATCGATCGAAGCTGTTTCATGTCGGGTTCCTTTCTTTCGGTGCGTACCGAGGGGGGAGTCATCACTTGGCCATCAAGGAGCGCTACACCCGAGCCATGCCCTGTCGTTGAGTTCAGGTGCCTGTTGTCGGACACGGGTGGCGAACCATGTGCCGGAATTGTCCCGGCCGTGATTCGTTTCTGTGTGTCCGTGAACGCCATTGCAAGGGATTGAGCATGGTCCGATCGGATGATGTCGGCGGCCAAGGTGTGTCCGTCTGTGAGGCTGTCCATGAGGCCGTCCATGAGGCTGTCTTTCAAAGGCCGGTGCACCGCCGCCACTGCTTGCGAGGCCTCGCGGGCCTGGCCGCGTCCGCTTGGGCGCCGTGGAGCATCGCGCTGGAAGGTGGGGCCGGTCCGTCGGACCCGGTGCCCGACACGCCGGCCTCGGCCGTGGGCAGCCTGTCGGCCGGCAACCGGCTCGTTTCGGCGGTGGTGATCCAGCGCCAGTGGGTGATCACGGCCGCGCACGTCGTCAATGGCGCGGTGCCCACGCCGCACGAGGTGGTGTTTCGCACGCCGCTGGGAGGGGGCTTCTCCAGTCGCGCGAGCGCGGTGCATGTGCACCCGGAGTTCATCTCGCACAAGATCGACCTGGCCCTGGTGAAGCTGGAGACACCGGTGCCGCGCGAGATGGGCGCCGCTCGCGTGTACACCGGCCCGCTGGTGGGGCACAGCATCCGCCTCGTCAGCCACGGCGGCAGCACCACGCTCATCAGCACCGGCGAGAACCGCGTGGACGCGGTCACGCCCGACCCGCAGGGCCGGCCCTGGCAGTACCTGTTCGACCACGACGGGCCCGAGCTGTCGAGCAACGTATTGGGCCCCGCGTTGCCCGTGAACGGCACGCTCGGTGTTGGGCGCGAGGCCACCCTGGTGTCGGGCGATTCGGGCAGCGCGGCGTTCGTGGTCATCGACGGGCAATGGGGCCTGGCGGGCATCAACACCTTTCAGGCGACGCTCAACGGGCCCAACGGCAGCGGGCGCGTGGCGGGTGGCATGGTGCTGGTGGCGCACGCGAAGTGGATCGCGGAGACGCTGCGGGGTGCGGTGGCGGTTGTCAAGCCGGCGTCCTGAGCGGGTGCATCGGTCATGGGGCCGGGTGCGCCGCCGGTGGATGGTCCAGTGAACCGCGAGGCGCTTTGTGCGTACTCAAGCCGCTTCGCCCATCGCCAGGTCCGATGTCGCTGGTTCCCCGCTTGATACCCCGCTCTTCATGGCCATCCGCAACTCAACCCCCGTTTCGTCCCAAACCAGGGGCTCCCGTCACACCACCCTGTCGTCAACGCGGCTCATGACGCCTGCGCATCCGAAGCGGGCTTCGGGCGCCGTGCCGCCCGCCGCCTTCGGGACGCCAGCCATGGACGTCGAGCGGGCCGTTGTGGTCAGTGGACCGGGCAAACGCGTATTCAATGTCGACGACAGCCGCCAGGTGGCCACAAGCCTGGCGTGCTGGGTCGACAACACGCGTTTGATTGCTGCAGGGGAGCCAGGGCTCAGCGTCGGGCAATCAGTCAAGCAAGGGCTGATGGATGCCCTGGCCACGGCACCGCAGGAACGGATGCTGGTGTTCCTGGACGCCCATGGTGAGGTCGTGAACGGACGCCTGTGTGTCTGTCTGGATGGCGACGAGTGGCTGCCCGTGGACGACCTGTTCAGGGCCATCGCTGCCCATCATGAGGGGCCGGTCGAGTTGTGGATGACGGCGTGCCATGGAGGCCTGGGTCAGAAGCATGTCGATCTGCTGCCCCGTGGATCCGTGTTGGTGGCGCTGGGAGAGGGGAATCAGGTGGTGAGCGCCCGAGCGGTCAATCGACTGCGGGACTGTCTGCCCTTGCTGCGCGGCGTCAATGCCTTCGGCATGTTGCTGTGCTTTTGCGCCACCTCTCTGAAATCGATCATGCACCCGTCGATCAGCGTGTCCGGTGGAGGCTCGCGCGACCTGGATGCCGGCTTGCGCTGGTACAAGGGCAAGGTCTTGACGAAGGAACACGAACGGCTTGTCCATGAACAACTCGACGGCCTGGTGGGGCCGGACAGGGTCAACGAGGTCATCGGACGGATCGAAGACCGCCAAGCCGCGATCTGGGCGGCCGACTACGGCCTGGCCTTGGCTGTCGTGGCGGTGCTGATGGGCGTGATGAGCTTGCCGAGTGGCCATCCGGTCCGCGTCGACGAGTCGGTGCCCTGTCCGTCTGACACAGTGCCCCTGGGCCTGACATTGAACACGAACTTGCCCAGCCTCTCGAGAATGTTTCGCGAGCGTGGGGGTACGCAGCTTCTGGAGGGGCGGGTGTGCGGTCGCTGGGATGCGCTGCTCCCGGTTCTTCGCTTTCGGGTGGGCGAGCGGAACGTGACCTTGACGTTCAGCGGCCAACCCTTGGCGCCCGACTTCAAGCTCATTGCCCTCGATGGGCCCTCGTTCGCTGTCGAGGAGCTGTTGAAGGTGGGCATTCTCGAAGACCCCTCAAACCCCCGTGTCGCGCGGCTCAGCGATGGGAATCCGGCCGTGGGCCCGGCTCAGTTCGTTCCCAACACAAGTGATAGAGCCAAGGGGGTGACTCAGAAGTTTTGAGGAGACTGTCCCAATGAACCCCCCGTGCCGGACAAAAGGTACCTTCGCATCTCGATGTCCCTTGGTCATTGGTCCGTCTCCACCAGCCCGTACCCCGAGATAGGCAGTGGTGCTGGCAAGGGCAACCCCACGGTCGAGACGCTCAACAAGATCGGCGAGGTGTTCGGGCTGGAGCTGGGCTGTGTGCCGCGGGCGCCTCATGCAGCGCGCGAAGGCTCGGCCGCGGACGTGTGAGCGGGGCGGGGCGGGGCAATGCGCGGGGCGGCCTGCATCGACCCTGCGATCAATCGGCCTACGACCGTGGTGGTCGGTTATCCAGTCTCGGCCATCTGTTTCCAGACCCGATCGGGCAGGGTGACGCACTCAGGGCGGTCGTCGAGGTGATGCCGATCACCCGATGTCCCTTTCCAACCCTCCCTTGGGTCAACGCACCATGTTCAATCCCGTTCGCTCTTACAAGCAATACGTTCAACGCCTCGAGAACAAGCGGAAGGTTTTCAATCCCGATAAGAAAACGCTCGATCTCCAGGAGCTGAACCGCTTCGTGAACGGCACGCCCGAGCAGCCGAGGACCAAGCCCACGTACCTGTTGACGAAGACGCGGCAGCTTCTGAAGCACACCCTCGAGGAGGGCATCGAAGCAGGCGACTACGTCGGGGAGCGGGACTGGGCAGCCCAAAACCTGCTCTCGTGGTGCTTGTCCCCGCGTAACGAACCAAACACGGGCGTTCGACGGTGGCTGAAGCAGCTGACCAATGTCAAGCCGGTGGAGCGCAAGGCGGATGAGCCGCAGGGGCCCGACTGCGTTGCCCGATCCGATGCAGAGGGCCGGGGCAGCAGCCATCAACAGAGTGCTCCGATCGACGGCGACATCGTCGCCAAGGACGACAAGGCATTCGCGATGTCTGTCGAGGGCCTGGACCCAGAGGACCCGCCCGAACTGCATGCGGCGGATTCTGACGCGGCGCTGAGGCAATGGGTCGACGCGCTCGACGTGTCGGAGCACAAGAACAACCCACACGACTTGTTCAATAGGGTCGACAAACGCATCGCCAACCGAGGGCGGCGACCTGCGCCCATGCTTCGTCCGTCGAAATCGACGCAGTCGCCGGACCATACCGTCATGCGCGCGGTCGGTGCCCAAATCGTGCCCGCGAAGCAGTAGGCGCAGGTGGTCTCGCGGCGCGGCTCACTCCGCCGGGCACACCACCAGGCCGTAGCCGGTGCCGGATCGAAACAGGCGGCCACCCGTTGATTCCAGCCAGGGAGGCAACGCATTCACCGCGCCGCGCCGGCACTCGGTGGCGCGGGCATGGTTCGCCAGCGCGGTGACGGTGACCAGATCGACGCCGCCCTGCGCGGGGCAGGTGCGCAACGCGGGCCGGTGGTGCGGTTCGAACGCGTCGGCGGGCAGCAGCAGCGTGAACCACGGCGGTACACCACACACCTGTTGAGCGTGGGCCTGCGCAGCGTGCAGGCTGGCCAGCGCCTCCTCGGGTGATGCGTGCTGGCGCCAGGCGCCCACGCCATCGCGCGCGACAGACTGCACCAGGCCCAGTGCGCCCAGCGCCGCCGTGAGCGTCAGCACCATCAGCGCGTGCCCATGGGCGCTGGTGCGTGCCGGCGCGCCTTCGCCGCGCGGCAGCCCCGTCAGCAGTCCCATCACCAACGTCACGAACAGCGGCACCAGGTTGTAGAA
>NZ_DATIGV010000103.1:0-7918 GCF_035481345.1 Hydrogenophaga sp.
CTGGCGCAGCGCAAGAACGGCATCGCGGTGGGCGCGCGCTGCCAGGGCCAGCCGCCGCGCATCCTGGGCAGCCACGTGCTGCTGGCCATGGGCCGCCAGCCCAACACCGATGCCCTGGACCTGCAGGCCGCCGGCGTCGAGGCCGACGAGCGCGGCTACATCCGCGTGGACGAGCAGTGCCGCACCAGCGCCGATGGCGTGTGGGCGGTGGGCGAATGCAATGGCCGCGGCGCGTTCACGCACACGGCCTGGAACGACCACGAGGTGGTGGTGGCCAACCTGTTCGACCAGGATCCGCGAAAACTATCGGACCGCATCGACGCCTACGCCCTGTACATCGATCCGCCGCTGGGCCGCGTGGGCATGGGCGAGGCCAAGGCGCGCCAGAGCGGCCGCCCCCTGCTGACGGCGAGCCTGCCCATGGCCCGCGTGGGCCGCGCGCGCGAGGCGGGCGAGACGCAGGGCGTGATGAAGGTGGTGGTGGACGCCGACAGCCGCCTGCTGCTGGGCGCGAGCCTGCTGGGCTACCGCTGCGACGAGGTGGTGCACGGGCTGCTGGACCTCATGACGCTGAAACAGCCGGTGGACAGGCTCATCCGCTCGATGCCGATCCACCCCACCGTGTCGGAGCTGCTGCCCACGCTGCTGCAGAAGCTCGAACCGCTGAAGGACTGAGCGCCAGCCTCAGGCCGCGCAGCGGCGCAGCGCGTCGACCACGGCGTCCACCTCGTCCGCGCGCAGGGCCACCAGTTCCAGCGTCAGCACGCCTTCGCGCACGCCGTGCTCCATCACCCACACCGGCGGGTCGTGCCGCCGCAGCGCCTGCGCGACGCGGCGCGCCTCGTCCGCGCCACCCGCGAAGCGCAGCCGCACGCGTGGGAAGGGCGCTCCCAGCGGGTCGGGCACCAGGGTGGTGTCGACACCGCGCAGCTCGCGCAGCGCGTCCACGGCCCCTTGTGCTTTCTGCGCCTGTCGCGCGCCCCAGGAAGGCAGGTCCAGCCCGCGCCGCTCGGCCAGGGCCGCCAGCACGCCCACGATGGCCTCCTTGCTCGCCTTCATCGCGCGGCCGATGCCCTTCTGCTGCGCTCGCACGGCGTCGACGAAACCCGCCTCGCCCACCACCAGGCCCGCCGTCGGCGCGGCCAGGTACTTCTGCGCGCTCAGCACCACGGCGGCGGGTTGCAGGGCGGTGAGCTCGCGCACGCGCAGGTCCTGCGCCGCGCCATCGATGAGCACGGGCACGCCGGCCGCGCGCGCGGCCTCGCAGGCGGCAGAGAAGTCGAAAGCCGGGTCGCGCGTGAGGCGCGAGGACACGAGCAGCAGGCAGGCCACCTCGGGCGCGGCCAGGGCGGGCAGCAACTCGTCGCCGGTGCAGCGCTCGGGCCGGCCGCAGGCCTGCACCGTCGCCCCGGCCAGGCGCACGTCGGTGGCCAGCGGGTGGCCGTAGTCGATGAGGTGCGGCGCGGGCACCACCACCACGCGGCGCAGGCCCTCGGCGTCGGGCAGTTGCGCGACGCGCGCCGGGTCCGACCCGGCCATGGCCGCCGCCACGCCCAGCGTGATGCCCGCTGCGGCGCAGTGCACCACGGTGCCGGCGGCGGCACCGCTGAACGCGGCGAGTTCGCGCGAAGCCAGCGCCTGCAGCTCGTCGATGACGAGGAACTGCTGCAGGGCCCAGGCCGTGGCCTCGGCCACGGCGGGTGAGGACCGCGACACGCCCACGGGCGTGAAGGTGCCGGCGGCGTTGAGCGCGCGGCCGAAGGCGGGCAGGCCCGCGGGGGCATAGGAAACGGTCATGGCGCTGGGCTGCCCTGGGGGAATCCCCAGGGACGATTCACTTGGTCAATCATTCTGACAAGCACTAGAGTGCGCGGCTTTGCTTCCCACGAGTACCCGACATGAGCCATCCCGCCGCCCCTTCACTGGATTTCTTCGCGCAACTGGACGTGCAGGTGGGCCCCGTGCACGAGGTCGGCGCCACGCCGGCCGGCAATCGCCGCGTCATCCCCATCACCGGGGGCTCCGCGAAGGGCGCGGACTGGAGCGCGCGCGTGCTGCCCGGCGGCGCCGATTTCCAGTTGATCGTGACGCCCTCGCTCGCGCGCCTGGACGCGCGCTACGTGCTCGAGACCGATGGCGGCGACCTCATCTACGTGAGCAACCAGGCGATCCGCGTGGCGGCGCCGGAGGTGACGGCCAAGCTGGTGCGCGGCGAGCCGGTCGACCCCGCGCTGGTGTACTTCCGCTGCGTGCCGGCCTTCGAGACGGCCTCGCCCGCGCTGGGCTGGATCAATGAGCGCCTCTTCGTCGGCACGGGCGTGCGCCGGCCGGACCGAGTGGAGATCGCCTGTTTTTTCTTGCTGTAGGCCGGCCGGACAGCCGTGCTGCAATCCGCCGATGGACATTCGACAGCTCAAGTACTTCGTCGGCATTGCCGAGGCCGGCAGCCTGACGGAGGCGTCGCGCCGGCTGCACATCGTGCAACCGGCCCTGAGCCAGCGCCTGAGCGATCTGGAGCGGGAGCTGGGCGTGAAGCTGGTGGTGCGCGGCCGGGTGGGCACGGCGCTTACGCCCGCGGGGACCGAGCTGTACGAGCGGTCCAAGCGCATCCTCCAGCAGATCGACTACGCGGCCGCGGCGGCGCGCGAGAAGGCCGGGGTCGTCGAGGGCGTGATCACCATCGGCCTGCTGCGCAGCCTTTCGCCCTTGCTCAGCGTCCGCTTGTTCAGCGAGATCCGCGCCGCGATGCCGCGCGTGCGGCCGCAGATCCGCGTCGGATACTCCGCCGAGCTGGAGCGTCTGCTGTTCAAGGGCGATCTGGACATGGCCACTCTGGTGGCGGCAGGCGCGCCGGAGGCCGGCGCGCGTGGCGCGGCGTTTTCGGAGCGTCTCTTCATAGTGGGCTCGCGGGATGTGTTGCGCGCGGTGCCGCGGCGACCCACGCTCGCCGATGTGCAGCCGATCGAGCTGCTGTTGTCGCCCATGCAGCCAGCCCATCGCCTGGTGCTGGAGGCGTGCGAACGGTCCGGGCTGGATCTGCGCATCGTCGGTGGCATCGAAGACCTGCCCTCGATGCTGGAGCTGTGCGAGCAAGGGGTGGGCGCCACCATCCTGTCCACGTTCGCCGCACGCCGGGCGGCGCAGCGAACTGGACTGATCGCGTTGCCCATCGCGGAGAGCGGGCTGGAGCGACACGTGCGCATTGCTCTGGCCACGGACACCGGCTGGTCCGAGGCCGTTCTGGTGGGTGAATCCATCCTCTCGCGCTTGCTGGCCGAGTCCGTCAAGCGCTCGTGATGCTCCCGATTTGGTAGCGCAATGCGCTCTCTTTTCAAAGTTTTCGAGCATCCATTGCGTGGCGCGATGGCGACCTCGTAACAAAGTATTGGTCGCGAACGGCACGCGCTGTCACAGTGAAATCTCCCGACAACAACGAGGAGACACCGTGAAGAATCCCATCCGCCTGAGCCTGGCCTGTGGCCTGCTGGCCGGCCTCGGCACCAACGCCCAGGCACAGAGCGTCAGCATCTACGGCATCGCCGATCTGTACGCCGGCAGCATCCGCGGCAGCGAGTCGCGCACCGTGATCAATGAGGGGGGGAACGCCATCTCGCGGCTGGGCTTTCGTGGCAGGGAAGACCTCGGCGGCGGGCAGTCAGCCTATTTCGTGCTGGAGATGGGCCTCACGATGGACAACGGCACCATTCCCATGGGCGGGGGCTTCGGCCGGCAGTCCTTCGTCGGCATCGACGGTCGCTGGGGCGCGCTGGAGGCTGGCCGCCAATACACACCGCTGTTCTTCAACCTGCTGGCCACGGTGCCTTTCGGCATGAACGCGAACTGGGCGCCCGTGCAACTGGCGGGCAGCACGGATGGTCAACCCGTGGCGGTGCGCACCGTGGGTTTTGCGATGCGCCAGTCCAACCTGCTGCGCTATCGCTATGGTGGTCCTGTGCAAGCCAAGGGCTTGCGCGTTGAAGTGGCGGCGGCGCCGGACGAGGGCGCGGCCGGTCTCGGCGGAATCCTGGCGTTCGCCGCCAGCTACCGGGGCGAGAACTACTTCATCGCCTATGGCGCCCAGCGCCTGGACAGCGGCAGCGCCGCCGCGACGCCATTTCGCAACGAGACCCAGGGGGTCAATGCGAGCTACGTCTTCGGGCGCCTGACGCTGTCGGGCGCGTACCTGGTGTCCGACAGCGACGCGCTTGGTGCGCGCCGCGCCACGCATGGCGTGCTGGGCCTGGCCTACGACGTCGGCCCGCACCGCTGGATGGCAGAACTGAACGGACGCGACCTGGAGGACAGCCCGAACGACGCCCTGGCGGCGGCCATCGGCTACGACTACCGCCTGAGCAAACGCACGTCCTTGTACGGCCGCCTGCTGCGCTTGAACAACAAGGGCACGGCAGCGAACACGCTGGCGCAGGCCGTGGTGAATGCCGGCAGTGGCGACGATGTGCGGGCCGTGGCGCTGGGCATCCGTCACAACTTCTGAACCGAGCCCGTCACTTTCCTGTCGTCCATGCGCCGTCCCAACTTCCTGGTCATCGTCACTGACCAGCACCGCGCCGACCACCTGGGCTGCTATGGCCACCCGGTGCTGCGCACGCCGCACATCGACGCGCTGGCCGCGCGTGGCACGCGCTTCGAGCGCTTCCACGCGGCCAGCCCGGTGTGCATGCCCAACCGCGCCTCGCTGCTCACGGGGCGCCATCCGTCGGCGCACGGCCTGCGCGTCAATGGTGGCGCGCTGTCGGTGCGCGCCACCACCTTCGTCGAGCAGTTGCGGCGCGCGGGCTACCGCACGGCCAGCCTGGGCAAGAGCCACGTGCAGCCCATGACGGACCGGCCCGCCGAGGGCGGCGCGCCCGTGCAGGCCTTCGACGCCTGGAAAGACGATGGCGGCGACTACACGCAGGAACAGCCCCGGCACTTCGCGGGCACCGAGCGCCACCCTTTCCACACGCCGTACTACGGCTACGACGAGGTGGACATGGTGACCTTCCACGGCGACCAGGCGGGCGGGCACTACCTGCAGTGGCTGCGCCGCCACCTGCCCGAGGCCGACCGCCTGCGCGACCGCGCGAACCAGTTGCCGCACGACTATGTGTGCCCGCAGGCGTATCGCACCGCGATCCCCGAGGCCTTCTACCCCACGAGCTACATCCGCGACCGCGCGGTGGACTTCCTGCGCGGCACCCGAGGGCAGGCGCAGCCCTTCTTCGCATTCGTGTCCTTCCCCGACCCGCACCACCCCTTCACACCACCGGGGCGGTATTGGGGGCTCTACGACCCGGCGGATTTCCAGGTACGCCTTCCTTTCGAGGCGCACCGCAACCCGCCACCGCCGATTGGCTGGTGCCGCGAGCGCTTCCTGGACGGCAGCCGTTCGCGCCAGGGCCCGCACGACTCCTTCTTCGCCACCGAGCGCGAGATCCGCGAGGCCATGGCGCTGAGCGCCGGCATGATCGCCATGATCGACGACGCCGTTGGCGACATCGTGAGCGCGCTGGAGGAGAGCGGCCAGGCCGAGGACACGGTCATCGTCTTCACCTCGGACCACGGCGACTACCTGGGTGACTTCAATCTGGTGCTCAAGGGCGCGCTGGCTTCGCGCGGCATCACGCGCGTGCCCTTCATCTGGTGTGATCCCCAACAGGCGGCGCCCGCCGTCAGCCCGGCGCTGGCCTCCACCATCGACATCGCGCCCACCGTGCTGGCGCGCGCGGGCGTCGAGCCTTATGGCGGCGTCCAGGGCCGGTCGCTGCTCGGCTGCCTCGACGGCCAGGGCCGCGTGTGGGACGAGCTGCTGGTCGAGTACCAGGACAGCCGCACGCGCCAGGGCTTCCAGCGCCCGGCCAGCGTGCGCAGCCTCCTCACCGAGCGCCACCGCCTCAGCGTCTACCAGGACGAGTCCTGGGGCGAGCTGTACGACCACCACCAGGACCCCGACGAGACCCACAACCTCTGGGACGCGCCGGACCACCGCGACACTCAGTCGCGACTTATGCAACAACTGCTGCGCAAGATGCTGTCCGCCGTGGACCCGAGTCCGCCGGCGCGCTACGCGGCCTGAAGGAGACAAGACACATGCAACGCCGCCACTTCATCGCCACCTCGGTCCTGGGCCTGCTCGCCGCTTCGTCGGCCCGCGCGGACGAATGGCCCTCGCGCGCCATCAGGGTGATCGTGCCCGGCGGCCCGGGCTCGCCCGCCGACGTGGCCATCCGCGCCATGCAGGACGTGCTGGCGCGCGAACTCGGCCAGTCCATCGTGGTGGAAAACCGCGCCGGTGGCCAGGGCATCATCGGCGTGGAAGCCACGGCCAAGGCCGCACCGGATGGTTACACCATCGGCATGCTCACCCTGCAGTCGGCCGTCACGCCGGCACTGCGCGCGAAAACGCCATTCGATCTGCAGCGCGACTTCGCGGCCGTGGCGCAGCTCACCACCGAGTCACCCATCCTTCTGGTGCGGCAAAGCCTGGGAGTGAAGACGCTGGCCGAGCTGGTGGCGCTGGCCAAACGCCAACCCGGGCAACTCACCCTGGGCAGCGCCGGAGCGGGCACGCCTTCGCACCTCGGCATGGCCTTGCTGCAGCGGGCGGCCGGCATCGAGCTGCGGCACGTGCCCTACCGCACCATCGCTGCCGCCGTCACCGACCTGTCGGGGGGCATGGTCGATGTCGTGCTGGGCGGTTCCTCGGCGGCCCAGCAAGGCCTCAATGGCGGGCGTCTGGTCGCCCTGGCCATCGCGGCGCCGCAGCGCAAGAAGGCTTTTCCGGATCTGCCCACGCTGGCCGAGGCGGGCTACCCCGGCGTCGAGCTGCGAGGCTGGACCGGCATCGTCGCGCCCGCTGGCACACCTGCGTCTGTCGTGACCCGCTTGCAGACCGCGTTCGCCGCGGCGCTGGCAGAACCCGCGGTGGTGTCCCGTATCGGAACCGCCGGTTCAGAGGCGGGCGGTGTCGCCGGGCCGGCGTTCGGCGCTTTTGTGGCCGCGGAAGCGCGGCGCTGGCGCCAGGTGGTGGTGGAAGAGAAGATCACGCAGGATTGAATGCTGGGATGGCGCTCGCGCGCCGCCGTGCATTGCCGGGGCGCAGAATGCCGATCCATGTCCCCGTCTCCCAACCCCAGCGTCGCCTTCTTCGACCGCCAGTTCCAGCGCCAGATCGCCGAGGGCGAGCAAGCGCTCAACCCCTTCGAACTCGCGGCCCGGCCTCACGTGCGGGGGCGCGTGCTCGACGTCGGCTGCGGCCTGGGCAACCTGGCCCTGGACGCGGCGCGCCGCGGCTGCGAGGTGCACGCCCTGGACGCAAGCGCGGCGGCCATCGATCACCTGCGGCGGGTGGCGGCCCGCGAGTCGCTGCCCCTGATCGCCGAAGAGGCCGACCTGAGCGATCACGTGCCCGAAGGGCGTTACGACACGGTGGTCTGCATCGGCCTGCTCATGTTCTTCGACTGCGCCCGGGCCTGGCGCCAGCTGGAGCGCCTGCAGGCGGCCACCGCGCCGAACGGCGTGCTGGTGCTCAACGTGCTCATCGAGGGCACCACCTTCATGGGCATGTTCTCCCCCGAAGGCCACTGCCTCTTCGAGCCTGGCCGCGTGCTCGAGCGTTTCGCCGGCTGGGAGCGGCTGCACGAGGCGATCGAAGCCTTCGACGCGCCTGCTGGCACGAGCAAGCGCTTCCTCACCCTGATCGCGCGCCGGCCCTGCACCGCCTAGGTGCTTGGCGCCGCGGGGCGGCGCTGGCCAGTCCCCGGTGCGAAAATCCCGTCCCATGAACGCCAGCAACACCACCGAACTCATGCACACCCTGGGCCAGCAGGCCCTGGCGGCGTCGCGGCTCATGGCCAAGGCCAGCGTCGCGGCCAAGGCGCAGGCGCTGCGCCGCCTGGCCGCCCTGCTGCGCGAGGCC
>NZ_DATIGV010000104.1:0-17314 GCF_035481345.1 Hydrogenophaga sp.
TGCCAGCCGTGACTTCGAAGCCGGCAAGAATCAGAACGTGCTGCGCGAAGTTGACCTTCAGCGCGTCGTGGATACGGTGCACTCGCGACATGGCGTCACCAAGTACGCCTACCTCGCCACCAGGGCAGAGATCGCGGAGAACGACTTCAACCTCAACATCCCGCGCTATGTGGACACCTTTGAGGACGAGAACGAGATCGACCTCATGGCCGTGCGTAGCGAGCGCGAGCAGCTTAAGGCCGAGCTTGCCATCCTAGATGCAAGGATGACTGAGTACCTGAAGGAGTTGGGCTATGAGTGAAGGTTACGAACGCTGCTTCTCTACCAAGTGTCCCAATTGGCAGAAAAGTCCCAACGGGCCCGCTACAACGATCAGCTCGTTGGGTGAAACGACGAGGGGTAGAGATGCTTCCTGATGGCTGGACACTCGAGCGTCTTGATTCCCTAGCGACTGTCGAGCGAGGGAGATTCTCTGCACGCCCGCGACACGACCCCAAGTACTTCGGTGGTGAGACACCGTTTGTTCAAACTGGAGATGTCGCAGGTGCGCAGTTGTACCTGCGTACACACAGCCAGACACTGAATGCATTGGGCCTGACCGTCAGTAAGGTGTTCGAAGAAGAAACGATCCTTCTCACAATTGCTGCAAACATCGGCGCTACGGCGATTACCAGGATACCTACTGCATGCCCGGACAGCGTCGTTGGAATCAGACCGCTGTCAGCGGCAACGGACCTGCTTTGGCTCAAGTACGCGCTTGCGTTCAGAAGAGAAGACCTTGAGGCTCAGGCCGGTCAGAACGCCCAGAAAAACATCAACCTCGAGGTGTTGAAGCCGCTCCGGATAGCCAAACCGCCCACCAAGGAGCAGAGGCGCATTGGCGAAACTTTGTCCACTTGGGACCATGCCATTCGGACCGCTGAGCAACTTGTTTCCGCTGGCCACAGGCAGTTGAAGGCGTTGCAACAGCAATTGCTCATTCAACCTGTGATGTCTGGCGAATGGGATCTGAGCGCGTTGAGCGAAGTCTCCGAGAGGATTCAGCGACGGGCGAATGAGGAAGAGGTCCTACCAGTTCTGATGATCTCGTCCGGTAGTGGCTTTGTACGCCAGGACGAGAAGTACAGCCGCTTCATGGCTGGAAAGAGCATTGAGAACTACATCGCTCTCGATCGTGGCGAGTTTGCCTACAACAAGGGCAACTCCAAGCTGTACGAGTTCGGCTGTGTATTCGCCCTTAGAGGCTACGAGCGCGGCCTAGTGCCCAATGTCTATGTCTGCTTCAAGCTGATGCCCAGCCTGAACGCGGCCTTCTACGAACACCTGTTTCGCGCTGACTACTTGCACGACCAACTCGGGGCACTCGTTAACACGGGAGTACGGAACAACGGATTGCTGAATATTCGACCGGCAGACTTCCTGGCTTGTCGGGTTCCGGTGCCACCGGTGGCGGCTCAGAACCAAATTGCCGAGGTGCTGACAACAGCTGCGAGGTATGTTGAATTGCGTGAGCGGGATCTCGATCTCCTCAAACTTGAGAAAGCCGCTCTCATGTCCCAGCTCCTGACCGGAAAGCGCCGCGTTAAGTTGCCCGCTGCCCAGACGGAAGCTCAAGCATGAACACCACGCCCAACTCCCGCGAGCAGTACAGCGCTCACCTGCCTGCGTTGCACCTGCATTGCAACTTGGGCTGGAACTTCCTGACCACAGAACAGGCGCTTACCTTGCGCGGCAGCACGCGCGAGGTGTTGCTCAAGGGTCGGCTGGTCGAGGTGTTGCAGACCCGCCGCTACGAATACAAGGGCGAGTGGTACCCGCTGTCGCCCAGCGGCATCGAGCAGATCGTGCGGGAGTTGTCGGCGCTCAGCCTGGCCGAAGGGCTCATGCCGGCCAACGAGCGCCTGTACGGCAAGCTGGCCCTGGGCATCACGGTCACCGAGTTCATGCCGGATGGAAAGAAGCACCAGCCCACCATTGCAGTGATCGACTGGACCGATCCTTCTTCGAACCGCTGGGACGTGACCGAGGAACTGGAGGTGCTGTCTGCGCAAGGCACACACCACCGGACGCCGGACGTGGTGGCCTACGTGAACGGTATCCCGCTGGTGGTGATCGAGGCCAAGCGCCCGGAGTCGGGCGGTGGCAGCCATCCTTCGAAGGCCATGGTGCAGGAAGGCATCAGCCAGCATCTGCGCAACCAGCGGCCAGACGAGATCCCCAACCTGTTTGCGTACGCCCAACTGCTGCTGTCCATCAGCCAGACCGAGGGGCGCTACGGCACCACCCACACCGCCGCCAAGTTCTGGGCCAAATGGCGAGAAGAAGAGTTCGATGACCCGCACCTGCAGGCCGTCAAGAACGCGCCATTGCGTCCGGACGTCCGTGCCGCGTTGTTTGAAGGCAAGCCTGCATCGCTCGCCACCTACTTCGACACGCTCTGGAGCGCGCCGATGCAGGCCACTGAGCAAGATCGGTTGCTGGTCAGCCTTCTGACGCCGTCCCGCCTGTTGGAGTTCCTGCGCGGCTACGTGCTCTTCGACCGCAAGGTCGGCAAGATCGTCGCTCGCTATCAGCAGTTCTTCGGTATCCGCGCACTGCTGTCGCGCATCAGCCAGAAGAAACCTGATTCGCAGGGCGGTGGCCGCGAGGGTGGTGTTGTCTGGCACACCACGGGCTCCGGCAAGAGCTTCACCATGGTGTTCTTGACCAAGGCCCTGCTGCTGGTCGAAAGCTTCAAGGAATGCCGCATCGTGGTGGTCACCGATCGCGTGGATCTTGAAACCCAGCTCTCGCGCAATTTCATGACGGGCGGGGCCTTCGGGTCGAGCATCGCCACGCAAAAGGATGGTGAGCGCAGCCGCACCCTGTCCGGTCGTGACCTGGCCCAGCGCATCGGCAAGGGGACCGAGCGGATCACCTTCACGCTTGTCCACAAGTTCAACACGGCGTCCAGGTTGCCCGAGTGCCGCAATGACTCGGCGGACATGATCGTGCTGGTCGACGAAGGACACCGAAGCCATGGCGGCGAGACCCATGAGCGGATGAAGAAGGCATTGCCGAAGGCTGCTTACATCGCCTTCACGGGCACACCGCTGCTCAAGGACGAGAAGACTTCCAACAAGTTCGGCCCCATCGTCCACGCCTACACCATGCAGCGTGCGGTGGAGGACGAAACCGTGGCACCACTGCTCTACGAAGAGCGCGTGCCGGAACTGGACATCAACGAAGAGGCCGTCAACCGCTGGTTCGACAAGATCACCAGCAACCTCAGTGATGCCCAGCGCAGCGATCTGAAGCGCAAGTTCGCAAAGAAAGGCGCGATCTATGGCGCCGCCAACCGCATCGAACTGATCGCCTGGGACATCGCAACCCACTTCAATGAGAACATCAAGAAGCTGGGCCTAGGTCTGAAGGGCCAAGTCGTCACCGACAGCAAACTGGATGCGATCCGCTACAAGAAGGCGTTGGACGAGGCAGGCTTGGTGACGAGCGCTGTCGTGATCTCGGCACCCGACACCCGTGAAGGCAACTCGGAAGTCGATGAGGACACGCTGCCTGAAGTCCAGAAGTGGTGGAAGCAGGCCATGGCCACTTGCGGCAATGACGCTGAAGCCTACGAGAAGCAGGTGATCGGTGACTTTGGCACTGACGGAGCGCCAGACCTGCTGATCGTCGTGGACAAGCTGCTGACGGGCTTCGATGAACCCCGCAACACGGTGCTGTACATCGACAAGCCGCTCAAGGGGCACAACCTGATCCAGGCGGTAGCGCGGGTGAACCGCTTGCACGATGCGAAGCGCTATGGCGTTCTGGTGGACTATCGCGGCATCCTGAAGGAGCTGGACACCGCCATTAGCGCCTATCAAGACCTGGAGTCGCGGACGCAAGGTGGGTTCGATGTTCAGGACCTCGAAGGGCTGTACCACCAGTTCAGCACCGAGTACAAGCGTCTGCCTGCGCTCCATGAGCAGCTGTGGTCCTTCTTCAGGTCGGTCACCAACAAGCTGGACCGCGAGCAGTACCGACAGGTGCTCGCCCCTCGCTTCGTGAAGGACGCCGACGGCACTGAGTTCGACGAGCGGCAGAAGCTGCGCGACGACTTCTACGATGCGCTCACCGCTTTCGGCCTGTGCCTTCAGACGGCACTGTCTTCGCGGAGCTTCTTTGAGGACAAGAGCTTCTCAGAGGAACTGATCACTCGCTACAAGAGCGACCTCCGCTTCTTCACCGAACTGCGCCAAACGGCTCGCCGGGATGCCATGGAGACGGTGGACTACAGCGTCTACGAAGAGCAGATCCGCAAGCTGGTCGACAAGCAGGTCATCGGCACCGAGGTGCGCGACCCCGAGGGCGTCTACCTGGTGCACCAGTTAGGCCAGGCCGAGAAGCCCGAGGACTGGTCGGAAGAGAGGACCCGCAATGAGACGGACATGATCCGGACGCGGCTGCGGAAGACCATCGAGCAAGAACTCGCTGAGGATCCGTACGCACAGAAGGTGTTCGGTGAGTTGCTGCGCCAGGCGATTGCCGAGGCGGAGGCAATGTTCGACCACCCGCTGAAACAGTACGCCTTGTTCAAGTCTTTCGAGGAACAGGTGGCGTCGCGTGCGACACCTGGCACACCGGACGAACTGGCCGCCAACCCGCATGCCAAAGCCTACTTTGGTGCCGTCCGCTTGGTGCTGGGTGAAGACAACTTCGCCGCTTTGGAGTCCCAGGCCATCGAGCGCTTGGTCCAGCAGTCCCTGGCCATCGACACCGTGGTCAAGGATGCGGTCGCTGAGAACTCGCTCAACCCCCAGAACATCGAGGCAGCGATCCGCAAGGGGCTGCTGCCACTGCTCTTTGGCAGCCTGGGCCTGGACAACGCCAAGCAAGTGGTGGAGCAAGTCATCCAGATCACCCGCATCGGCCTCAGCAAGGTTTGACCATGGAGACGTCGGGTTTTGATGGTCAGCACCGAGTGACGTACGGTGATGAGCAGATTGCTTTCACGTTGCGGCGGCAAACCACACGCGTCATTCCGCGGGTCGCCATCCACGTTGAGCCAGATGGACGCGTGCAGGTCGACGCGCCTCCGTCAACCCCGCTGGCCGATGTGCTGGCTGCGGTGCGCAAGCGCTCGCGCTGGATCAGTCAGCATGTTGCTGCTGCCAAGGAACGGATGGTGCATGTGCTGCCGCGCGAGTACGTGAGCGGGGAGTCCATCCACTACCTAGGCAAGCGCTATCGGCTCAAAGTCGTGGTTGAACCAGCGAGCGCCGCCGAGGCAAAGTTGCGTGGGGCCTTTGTGGTGGTGAATGTGCCTCGACATGACGTCGATCAGATCAGAGTATGTATTGACGCTTGGTACCGCAAACGGGCCCGGGAGGTCTTCGACGCTCGCCTCAAGGTCGTTGCCGAGCCATTGAGGTGGGTTCGCCAGTTGCCGTCGTTTCGCTTGCAGTTCATGACCCGCCAATGGGGCAGCTGCTCACCATCTGGCCGACTGACACTCAATCCGCGGCTGGTGGCTGCGCCGCGTGAAGCCATTGACTATGTGCTGCTTCACGAAATGTGCCACCTGAAGCATTACAACCATAGCAGCGCCTTCTACCGAACCTTGACGCTGTATCTGCCGGACTGGGGGCGCATCAAAGCGCGGTTAGATGACCAAGCGGACATCTTCCTTCGGTAAGAACCGTCTTCTTGATTTAGGCGGAGCGTAGGTGGCTGCGGTCTTTAAACGTTCGCGGCATAGCTCAGTGCGCCGCCCGCCGTACGAGCATGCACCTACAGGTCCAAGCATGACAGCAGCCGAAGGAGTGGACGTCACCAATCCACTTAATTTCATGCTGAACTTGTCACATAGCAGATCGAGCATTAGGTCGGCGCAGTGCTTTGTCAGCTGAGCATCGCTAAGCGGCCGTTCAAGCCAGCAGCGGAGGTCGGGCCAGATGTCAGCTTGCCAACTCCAACCGTGAGCTCGCCTGCCAGCCGCGATCGGCTCCTGTCGCTGCGCACCAGCCTCTCGCGTTCAGTGGTTGGCCTGAACTCAGCGCAAGCGCGCTGCGGGGACATCGAGCCAAATGTGATGGGGCGGCGGGCTGCACACTCGCCACGAGAGAAGGTGGTCGAACCGCAAGGTGTGGGTATCCCGGTGGCTGGGCGCATCGCAGCCAGCCGATCACACACGGGAAAGTGACCGTTGAATATGTAACCACCAGAATCGTTTAGTTACATTTGGCGGGACGTTCTCCGACAGACCTATTCTTTTCCGACAGACCTCATTTTTCGAGATCAGCTGGCCGATGGGCGGGCAACCACTTCGACGAACGTCATTCCCTGTCGTCAGCGGCGGCCCCCGACCCTCACTCCACCGTCACGCTCTTCGCCAGGTTCCTCGGCTTGTCCACGTCCGTGCCCTTGGCCAGCGCCGTGTGGTACGCCAGCAATTGCAGCGGCACCACGTGCAGGATGGGCGACAGCGCACCGTAGTGCTCGGGCATGCGGATGACGTGGATGCCCTCGCTGCTGGCGATGCGCGTGTCGGCGTCGGCGAGCACGTAGAGCACGCCGCCGCGCGCGCGCACCTCCTGCATGTTGCTCTTGAGCTTCTCCAGCAAGGCGTCGTTGGGTGCCACCGTGACGACGGGCATGGCCGCGGTCACCAGCGCCAGCGGGCCGTGCTTGAGTTCGCCCGCCGGATAGGCCTCGGCGTGGATGTAGCTGATCTCCTTCAGCTTGAGCGCGCCTTCGAGCGCGATGGGGTAGTGCAAGCCGCGCCCCAGGAAGAGCGCGTTGTCCATGCGCGCGAAGTCCTCGGCCCAGCTGATGACCTGCGGCTCCAGTGCCAGCACGGCCTGCAGGGCCACGGGCAGGTGGCGCATGCGCTTGAGGTGTTCGGCCTCCTCCTCGTCGCTCAGGTGGCCGCGCACCTGGGCCAGCGCCAGCGTGAGCAGGAACAGGCCCGCCAATTGCGTGGTGAAGGCCTTGGTGGAAGCCACACCGATCTCGACGCCCGCGCGCGTGATGTAGGCCAGCTTGCATTCACGCACCATGGCGCTGGTGGACACGTTGCAGATGGTCAGCGTTTCCTGCATGCCCAGGCTTTGCGCGTGGCGCAGCGCGGCCAGGGTGTCGGCGGTCTCGCCGCTCTGGCTGATCGTCACCACCAGCGTGCGCGGATCGGGCACGCTGGTGCGGTAGCGGTACTCGCTGGCCACCTCCACCTGCGTGGGAATCTTCGCGATGGATTCCATCCAGTACTTGGCGGTGCAGCCGCTGTAGTAGCTGGTGCCGCAGGCCAGGATGAGCACGCGGTCGACGTTCTTGAACACGCGGTGCGCGCCGTCGCCGAAGAGTTCGGGCGTCACGCCGGCCACGCCTTCGAGCGTGTCGGCAATGGCGCGCGGCTGCTCGAAGATCTCCTTCTGCATGTAATGGCGGTAGGGGCCCAGCTCGGCCGCGCCGCTGTGCGCGTGCACCGTGCGCACGGGGCGCTGTTGGGCGTCGAGCGAACGGCCGCCGGCACCGGTGATCCAGTAGCGGCCCATCTGCAGGTCCACCAGGTCGCCCTCTTCCAGGTAGACGATCTGGTCGGTGACGCCCGCCAGCGCCATGGCGTCGCTGGCCAGGAAGTGCTCGCCGCCCTCGGCGCCCACGCCCAGCACCAGTGGCGAGCCCGCGCGCGCGCCCACCACGCGGTGCGGTTCGTCCTTGTGGAACACGGCCAACGCATAGGCGCCATGCAGTTGCGCCACGGCGGCGGCGAGGGCCGCGAAGACATCGCCCTCATAGAGCGAATCGATGAGGTGGGCGATGACCTCGGTGTCGGTCTGGCTCTCGAACACGTAGCCCTTGGCCTGCAAGGCGGCGCGCAACTCGTCGTGGTTTTCGATGATGCCGTTGTGCACGAGCGCCACGCGCCCGGCCGAACCGCTCTGCGCCCCCGGTCCGTGGCTGAAGTGCGGGTGTGCGTTGTGCACCGCTGGCGCACCGTGCGTGGCCCAGCGCGTGTGCGCGATGCCGGTGCCGCTGGCGATGTGTTCGGCCTGCACCTGCTGGCCCAGTTCGGCCACGCGGGCCGTGCTGCGCGCGCGCTTCAGGCCATCGCTGTGGACGGCCACGCCGCACGAGTCATAGCCCCGGTACTCCAGCCGCTGCAGGCCCTGAACCAGCACGGGCACGATGTCGCGCCCCGAAACCCCCGCCACGATGCCGCACATGTGATCGCTCCTGAATGTGAAAGTGGGCGAATGCTAGTGAACACCAGATGAAATGAATGGTCAAATTTCATAGAAAATTGACCATTTCATTCTCCATCTGTGATAGAAGTCAAATAATTTCACAGACAGTCAAATAATGGAATCTTTCGAACTCGATGCGGTTGACCTGCGCCTGCTCGATCTTCTGCAGCAGGACGCCTCGCTCAGCAACCAGTCCCTGGCCGAGCGCGCCCACCTCTCGCCGCCTACCTGCCTGCGCCGCGTCAAGCGCCTGCGCGAGCGCGGGTTCATCGCGCGCGAGGTGGCGCTCCTGGACGCCGATCGCCTCGCGCCGCTGCTGGGCCACGGCCTCACCGCGGTGGTCGAGATCGGCCTGGAGCGCCAGGGCGCCGACGCGCTTGACGCCTTCGAGGCGCGCGCCGTGGCCGAGCCGCGCGTGCAGCAGTGCTACCGCGTGAGCCCCGGGCCCGATTTCGTGCTGATCGTGCGCTGTACGGACATGCCCGACTACCTGGCGCTGACCCAGCGGCTGTTCACAGGCGACGCCAACGTGCGAAACGTCAAGGGTTTCTTCAGCACCCGTTGCGCCAAGTTCCATCCCAGCCTGCCGCTCAGTCGATCGCTGTGACCGAACGGCTTAAATAGTCCCTTTGCCGAATAGCTAAACGCACACTTCTGCAAACGTTGGGGAGACGTGGTGTTGACGGGCCCCCAGGCCTGTTACAACCTCATACAATCGCCCGCTTGCTCAAAAAAGCGGCAGCTCTCCAGGAGGTTTCATGGACATGATGGTGATCGGATCGGTGATCGCCGCGGTGGTGCTGGTGCTGTGTGTCTGGCTCTACCTGCGGTTCATGCGATCGCAAGACGACGGCCGGGACGACCGCTTCGCGCCCGAGCGCATCCTCTCGACCGAGCAGGTGGCCATGCTCGACTACCTGCAGGACACCTTCCCTGGCCAGGTGGTGCTGCCCAACATCAACCTCGCCCAGATGCTGTCCGTGCGCCGGGCCGCGAGCAAGAAGGCCGCCAAGGAACGCCTGCGCGAGCACCGCGTCGACTTCGTGGTCTGCGCGCCCGACGGCCGCCCCATCTTCGCCTTCGACATCGAGCAGTACCACCTGAGCAACGCCGAGGCCAAGGCCCAGCGGGTGAAGGTGAAGAACCGCATCCTCAAGACCGCCGGCGTGCGCTTCGTGTTCCTGAAAAACGGCATCCACCGCATGCCCTCGCCGGCCGAGTTCCGCGAGCAGCTCAATCTGGTGGAACTGCCCAAGCCCAAGGCACCGACCACCAAGCCCGCCGACGACCGCGACAGCGTGATGCAGCAACTGGAAACGCAGATGTCGGGCTTCGACCACCAGTACGCGCGCTCGGGCTACCGCGACTCCGAGGTGCTGGGCCTGAGCGGCCTGATGGACCTGGAAGACGAGCTCAAGCCGCGCGAGCAGAAGCGCCGCAACGGCAGCAGCCCCGACAGCCGCTACGACGGCAGCTCGTTCGACGTGCGCGGCGGGCGCTGAAGCGGCGCGCAACGCACCCCACGCAAAAGGCCCCGCACGCGGGGCCTTTGTTCTGGCGGGACCGGATCAGTTGCCCTTCTTCGCCTTCTGCGGCCGCTGCCAGCCCGCGATGCTGGCCTGGCGCCCCCGTGCCACGGCCAGGGCGCCGGGCTCGGTGCTCTTGGTGATGGTGGAACCCGCGCCCACCGTGCCGCCCGCGCCGATGGTGACCGGCGCCACCAGCACGCAGTTGCTGCCCACGTGCACGTCGGCCTCGATCACGGTGCGGTGCTTGTTGGCGCCGTCGTAATTGGCGGTGATGCTGCCGGCCCCGTAGTTGACGCGCTCACCCACGGTGGCGTCGCCCAGGTAGGCCAGGTGGTTGGCCTTGGCGCCCGCGGCCATCGTGCTGTTCTTCACCTCGACGAAGTTGCCGATGTGCACCTCGGCGCCCAGGTCGGCACCGGGGCGCAGCCGCGCGAAGGGGCCCACCAGCGCGCCGGCGCCGACGCGCACGCCGGCCGCCTCACCGTCGATGTGGGTGAAGGGGTGGATCACCGCACCGGTTTCGATGCGCGCATTGGCGATGACGCAGTTGGCACCGATGCGCACGCCATCGCCGAGCTCGACGCGGCCCTCGAAGACGCAGTTGACGTCGATCTCGACGTCCTGACCGCACACGAGTTCGCCGCGCACGTCGAAGCGGGCCGGGTCGGCCAGGCGCACGCCGTCCACCATGAACCGATTCGCCAGCCGCAGTTGGTAGGCGCGCTCGAGTTCGGCCAGTTGCTGCGGGCTGTTCACACCGGCCACCTGCACGGCGTCGCTGATGCGGTGGGCCTTGACCGCGCAGCCGTCGGCCACGGCGAACTTCACCACGTCGGTCAGGTAGTACTCGGCCTGGGCGTTGCGGTTGTCCAGGCGCGCGAGCCAGGCACGCAGCAGGCGCGTGGGCACGGCCATGATGCCGCTGTAGATCTCGGTGATGGCGCGCTGCGCCTCGCTGGCGTCCTTGTGCTCGACGATGGCGCGCACCGCGCCACCGGGGTCGCGCACCACGCGGCCATAACCCGTGGGATCGGGCAGGTCCAGCGTGAGCAGCGCCAGGTGTTCCCCCGCGCTCAGGTCGATGAGCGCCTGCAGGGTCTCAGGGCGGGTCAGCGGCACGTCGCCCGAGAGCACCAGGGTCAGGCCGTCGTCGGCCAACACCGGCACCGCCTGCTGCACCGCGTGGCCGGTGCCCAGTTGCGGCTCCTGGCGCACGAAGCGCAACGCGGTGGCGGCGCTGGCCTTCAGCCCCGCTTCCACCTGCGCCGCGCCATGCCCCGTGATGACCACCACCGAGCGGGCCGATAACCCCGCGGCGCAATCGATCACGTGCTGCGCCAGCGCGCGCCCGCCCAGACGGTGCAACACTTTGGGCCGCTGGCTCTTCATGCGGGTGCCCTTGCCCGCGGCCATCACCACCACATCCACCGGTAACGACATGAACACCTCTTTCGCGTACACCCGACGCGGCCAGGGGGGCGGCGCCGGAACGCGGCGGATTATCGCCCGCGCCCTGCTGGTGCTCGCTCTGGCGGCGGTGCTGGCCGCCTGCACCGCCGCGCGCTTCGCCTACAACCAGGCGCCCCAGTTCAGCTACTGGTGGCTGGACAGCCACTTCGATTTCGACGACACGCAATCCGAACAGGTGCGCGGCGACATCGAGACCTTCTTCGCCTGGCACCGGCGGGAGGAGCTGCCCGCCGTGGCGGGCCTGCTGCGCCAGTGGCAGGCCATGGCGGCGCGCGACCTCACCGCGGCGGAGGTGTGCGCGCAGTTCGACACCGTGCGCGCGCGCCTCACCCTCACGGGCGAGCGGCTGATCGATCCCTTCGCACGCCTGGCCCCTCGGCTGGACTCCGCGCAACTGGAGCACCTGCAGCGCCGCCAGGCGCGCAGCAACGAAGAGTTCGAGCGCGACTTCCTGCGGGGCTCGCCCGAGCAGCGCCTGCAGCGCCGGCTGGACCAGGCGGTCTCTCGCAGCGAGATGTTCTACGGCTCGCTCAGCGAGGCGCAGCGGGGGCTGGTGCGCCGCTGGCTGGCCGAATCGCCCTGGGATGCCCAGCGCACCCAGGCCGAGCGCCAGCGCCGCCAGGCCGATCTGCTGCAGACCCTGCGCCGCATCCAGGCCGAGCCCGCTCAGGCCCGGCCCGCGCTGCAGGCCCACCTGCAGCGCCTGCAACACTCACCCACGCCGGGCTACCAGGCGCACAGCGACGCCGGCGTGCGCCACGGTTGCGCGCAGTTCGCGGCGCTGCACAACAGCACCACGCCCGAGCAGCGTCAGCGCGCCGTGCGCGAGCTGCAGTCCTACGAACGCGACATGGAAGTGCTCAGCGCCCAGCGCTGATCGCCGCGGCCCCATCAACACATTCTGGTGCGCGCCGCGCACCGCCGCGGCACGCGCGCGCACAAGGCGGGTGCATCAGGCTTGCATACAAGACTGATGTGGCCGTGGCACGGATCTGGCATGTGCACCGGCCATGGTCAGTTCCACCGACATCGCGCAACGCATCGTCGCCGCCATCCTGGCGCAGCGCCTGGCGCCCGGCACGCGCCTGGGCGAGCAGAACCTGTCGATGCTGTTCGACTGCAGCCGCACCCTGGTGCGCGAGGCCCTGGTGCGCCTGGCCGCGCGCGGCATCGTCACCGTCAGTTCGCGCCGCGGCTGGTACGTGGTGCAGCCCTCGCACGCGGAGGCGCGCGAGGCCTTCGAGGCACGCCGCGTCATCGAGACCGGCCTGATCCGCAGCAACGGCCACGTGGACAAGGCCGCCCTGAAGCGCCTGCGCCAGCACATCCGCCAGGAGCAGGCCGCCCTCAAGGGCGACGACGTGGGCCAGCGCAGCTACCTGCTGGGCGATTTCCACGTCTGCCTAGCCGAGTGCCTGGGCAACCAGTTGCTGGCCGAGACCCTGCGCGACTTCACCGCGCGCACCACGCTCATCGCCATGCTCTACCAGAGCACGCACGACGCGGTGCAGTCCTGCGCCGAGCACGTGCGGATCGTCGAGGCGCTGGAGCGCGGCGACGTGGCCGCGGCCGAGCGCCTGATGGAAACGCACATCGGCCAGGTGCAGGCCGCGCTGCGCCTGGGCGCACCGGCCGACCCGCTGGCCGATCTGCGCGAGGCCCTGGCGCCCGTGGGCGATGCCGCCCCCGCGGCCAAGGGTGCGCGCAAGCCCGGCCCCCCTTCTTCACCCGACCGCGAAACCTACCTAGGAGCCCTGTTATGAACCTCCCCCGCCGCACCCTTGGCCGCCTCGTCCTGCTCACCGCGGCCCTGGCCACCACCCTCGCCGCCGGCCACGCTCAGGCGCAGACCGCGCTCGATGGCGTGATGAAGGCCAAGCTCATCAAGATCGCCGTGCCCACCGACTTTCCTCCCTATGGCTTCGTCGGCATCGACCTCAAGCCCCAGGGCCTGGACGTGGACACGGCCAACCTCATCGCCAGCAAGCTCGGGGTGAAGGTGGAACTGGTGCCCGTGACCAGCGCCAACCGCATCCCTTATCTGCAGACGAAGAAGGCCGATCTGGTGATCTCCACGCTCGGCAGGAACCCGGAACGCGAAAAGGTCATCGACTTCACCGTCGCCTACTCGCCCTTCTTCCAGGCGGTGTACGGGCCCAAAGGCGCAGCGCTGGCCGACTTCAACGCGCTGGGCGGCAAGAGCATCGCCGTCACGCGCGGCGCCATCGAGGACCAGGAACTGAGCAAGGTCGCGCCGGCCAACACCGACATCAAGCGCTTCGAGGACAACAACGCCACGGTCTCGGCTTTCGTGTCGGGCCAGACGCAGTTCATCGCCACCGGCGTGTCGGTGGCCGACAACATGATCAAGCGCAACCCGGCCCTGGGCGCCGAGTACAAGCTGCTGCTCAAGGACAGCCCCAACTTCATCGGCGTGGCCAAGGGTGAGGACGCGCTGCGCACCAAGGTGAACGAGATCGTGCTCGCGGCCAAGAAGGCGGGCGAACTGGACGCGCTGGCGAAGAAGTGGCTGGGTCGCCCGACCGGCACCCTGCCCGAGTGACACCCTGAGTCCACGACCGGAGCCGATCCGACATGGGCATCGAACTCGACTTCTGGGCCGTGCTCGCGCAGTGGCCGCTGCTGCTCAAGGGCATGGCCTGGACGCTCGGGCTCACCGCCGTGTCGGCCGTGCTGGGCGTGGCGCTCGGCGTGGCGTGCGCCTGGGCGCGCACCGAAGGGCCGGCGCCGCTGGGCTGGCTGGCCGCCGCCTACGTGGAGCTGATCCGCAACACGCCCTTCATCGTGCAGCTCTTCTTCGTGTTCTTCGGCCTGCCGGCGGCGGGTGTGAAGCTCACGCCCGAACTCGCCTCGGTGATCGCCATGGTGGTGAACCTGGGCGCCTACGCGGCGGAGATCGTTCGCGCCGGCGTGGAGGCCACGCCACGCGGTCAGTTCGAGGCCGCGGCGAGCCTGGCGCTGTCGCGCGCGCAGACCTTCCTGCACGTGGTGCTGCCGCCTGCGCTGCGCAAGGTCTGGCCCGCGCTCACCAGCCAGATCATCATCGTGATGCTGGGCTCGGCCGTGTGCGGGCAGATCGCCACCGAGGAACTGAGCTACGCGGCCAACCTGATCCAGAGCCGCAACTTCCGCGCCTTCGAAGCCTTCATCGTGGCCACCGCGCTGTACCTGCTGCTGTCCATGGGCGTGCGCGCGTTGCTCAACTGGCTGGGCCCGCGTTTCATCTTCGGAGGCCGGCGTGGTTGACTTTTCGCTCTGGGACATCGTGCGCAACCTGCTGCTCGCGGCGCGCTGGACCGTCGCCCTCTCGCTGATCGCCTTCGTCGGCGGCGGGCTCGTGGGGCTCTTGCTGCTGGTGGCGCGCACGGCGCGGTGGCCCGGCGCCACCGCGTTCGTGAAAGCCTACGTCCAGCTCTTTCAGGGCACCCCCTTGCTGATGCAGCTCTTCCTCGCCTACTTCGGCCTGGCGTTGTTCGGCTTCGAGACTTCGGCCTGGGTCGCGGCCTCGCTCGCGCTCACGCTCTACACGAGCGCCTTCCTGGTGGAGATCTGGCGCGGCTGCGTGGAGGCCGTGCCCAAGGGCCAATGGGAAGCGGCGCAAAGCCTGGCGCTGAGCTTCGGCGAACAGCTGCGCCACGTCATCCTGCCGCAGGCGCGGCGCATCGCCATCGCCCCCACGGTGGGCTTCCTCGTGCAGGTCATCAAGGGCACGGCGCTGGCATCGGTGATCGGCTTCGTCGAGCTCACCAAGGCCGGCACCATGATCACCAACGCCACCTTCGCGCCCTTCCTCGTCTACAGCTGCGTGGCGCTGATGTACTTCGCGCTGTGCTTCCCCGTGAGCCTCTACGCCCGCGCGCTCGAAAGGAAACTGAATGTCCGCCGCTGAACCCCATGCCATCGTCGACATCGGCGCGCTGCGCAAGGCCTATGGCGCCAACGAGGTGCTCAAGGGCATCGACCTGAAGGTCAAGCGCGGCGAGGTGATTGCCATCATCGGCAAGAGCGGCTCGGGCAAGAGCACGCTGCTGCGTTGCATCAACGGTCTGGAGGTGTTCCAGTCGGGCACGCTCACGGTGGATGGCCAGCCGCTGCGGCACCAGGACGCCGCCGCCATGCGCGAGCTGCGCCAGCACGTGGGCATGATCTTCCAGAACTTCAATCTCTTCCCGCACTTGAGCGTGGGCCGCAACGTGATGCTGGCGCCCTCGCTCGTGAAGAAGGCGCAGGAAGCCCCGAACATCGAGCGCGCGAAGCAGTTGCTGGCGCGCGTGGGCCTGGCCGACAAGTTCGACGCCTACCCCGAGCAACTCTCGGGCGGGCAACAGCAGCGCGTGGCCATCGCGCGCGCCCTGGCCATGCAGCCCAGCGTGCTGCTGTGCGACGAGATCACCTCGGCACTCGACCCCGAGCTGGTGGGCGAGGTGCTGCAGGTGGTGGAGACCCTGGCCAACGAGGGCATGACCCTGCTGATGGTGACGCACGAGATGAATTTCGCCCGCAAGGTGAGCGACCGGGTGATCTTCATGCACCAGGGCCGCGTGCACGAGATGGGGCCGCCGGAGCAGTTGTTCGGCAGCCCCGAGACGCCGGAGCTCAAGCAGTTCCTGGCGTCGGTGCACTGAAAGAGAGAGAGTTTCGCCGCCGGGCCGCCCTAAGGCGAAACGCGCCCCCTGCGGGGGGCAGCGACCCGCGCAGCGGCGGAGCGTGGGGGCCTATGCACTCCAGCGCAACCAGATCCAGATCACGCCCAGCGACAGCAGCGTCACCGGCACGCCCACGGTGGCGTGCCGCTTCCAGTCGATGACGATGCCCTGGGCGCGCGCGAGGTCGGCCACGATGAGGTTGGCGATGGAGCCCACGAGCAGCAGGTTGCCCGCGAAGGTGGTCACCAGCGCCAGCAGAACGCCCGCGCCCGGCTCGCCCGACAGGTGCGGCAGCAGCAGCATCACCGCCGGCACGTTGGACACCAGGTTGGACAGCGCCACGCCCACCACCATCAGCGGGCCCGGGTCGGTGAGGTGCACCCCCTGCCCGGCCAGCCAGGCCACCGCCTGGGTCGCCAGGCCGGTCTGCTCGAAGGCGTGGTTCACCACGAACAAGCCCATGAACAGGATCAGCAGCGGCCAGTCCACCAGCTTCATGAACTCGGCCGACGCCAGCCGCCGGCTGAGCAGGAGCAGCGCCGCGCCCACCAGGGCCATCACCTCGTGCGGGCCGTCGCGGAACAGGAACAGGCCCATCAGCGCGCCCGCCACCACCAGGCCCTTGGTGGTTTGCCACAGGTCCAGCGGCGGGTCGTTCGAACGCCGGTCACTGGCCGGATAGGGTTCCACCGCCGCGTGCGGCACACACACCAGCCAGCCCCACAGCAGCACCAGGCTGATGAGCACGGGCACCAGGGCCGCGCGCGCGTAGCCCGCGAAGTCGAGCCGCAGCACCGAGCCGATCAGCATGTTCTGCGGGTTGCCGATGAGCGTGGCGGCCGAGCCGATGTTGGCCGCGCAGGCCAGGCCGATGAGAAAGGGCAGCGGGTTGGTGCCGCGGCGCAGGCACAGGCGCGCCACGATGGGCGTCATGGCCAGGCACACCACGTCGTTGGAGAACACGGCCGAGAGCACCGCGGCCACGGCGATGAGCGCGGCCAGCAGGGCGGCGTCTGGCAGCGGCAGCTCGCCCACGCGGCGCGTGACGGCGGCATAGAACCCGCCCAGGCGCATCTGCGCCGAGATGACCATGAAGGCGAACAGCAGCAGGATGGTGGGCAGGTCGATGGCCTCGGCCGCCTCGACCACGCCCATGCCCGAGATCGCGATCACCGCCACGGCGCCCAGCAGCGCCACGCCCGAGCGATCGAGCTTGAGGCGCGGCAGGCCGCCCAGGAACATGCCCAGATAGACGACGCCAAAGACGACGATGACGGCCCAGTCGGCGGCGGCGTGGATCAAGGGGTCGGTTGAGGACATGAATCACGCATCGTAGCGGCGGGCAGCAAAAAGCCGCCCGAAGGCGGCTTCCGGAAGGGCGGCGCCCGAGGACGGGCGGCGCGTTCAGGCCTGCAATGCG
>NZ_DATIGV010000105.1:0-30160 GCF_035481345.1 Hydrogenophaga sp.
TCGGTCTTGCCCACGCTGTCCTGCGCGAGCTTGTCCTGGATGTCGCGCGTCTTCTTCAGGTAGTCGCTGTCGGCCTGGTCGTCGCTGGCCTTGCGCGCCGCCGCCACGTCGTCCTTGCCCTGCTGCAGTTTTTCCTCGGCCGCGGCCTGCGCCTTGCGCTGCTCATGATCGGCCTTGGCCACCGCCTGAGCCGCCGCCTTGTCCGCGCCGGCTTTCGCTTCCATGGCCTTCTTCGCATCCTCGCGCGCGGTCTCACGCTGCTTGAAGCGGTCGTCGATGGCCTTGCGCTGGGCGGTCTTGTCGGCGTCGCTCGCGCTCGGGTCGATGGCGTCGAGGGCGGCCTGCTTCTCGCTGTCGTCGCGCGACTTCTGCTTGGCCGCGACGGCCGCGGCGTGGTCCTTCGCGGCCTGCTCGCGCGCATCGGCCTGCTGGTCCGCCAACTGCTTGAGTTTGTCGGCCTTCTGGGTAGCGCTCAGGCTGTCGTCGCGGGCCACGGCGTCCCGGGCGCGCGCGGCGTCGCGATCGGCCTTCTCCAGCGCGGCGCGTTCGTCGGCGTCGAGCTGGGCGATGTCCTTCTTGTGTTTCGCGTCCTCGGCAGCCTTGGCGACGTCGGCCTTCTTGCGGTCTTCCAGGGCCTGCTTCTGCTGGTCCTTCGCCTTGACGATGCCCTGGTCTTCCTCGCGGTCCTTCTGGGCCTTGGCCACGTCGGTGTCGCGCTTGGCTTCGGCCTTGGCCACCGCCTCGTCAGCGGTCTTCTTCGCATCGGCCTTGGCCTGATCGGCGGTCTTGGTCGACTCGGTCTTCGCGGTGTCCAGCGTGGTTTGCGCGTCGGCCACGCGCTGGTCGTGCGCCCGATTGATGGTGTCGCGGCGCGCCTGCTTCTGCTCGTCGCTCAGATCCGTGCGCTTGTTCAGGGCATCCAGCGTCTGGTCGCGCGTCTGCTCGGACGCCTGCTTGCTCTTGACGAAGGCGTCTTGCGCCTTCTGGTCGGCCGCGGCCTTCACCTGCTCGGCCTTCTTGTCGGCATCGCCCTTCTGTTTCGCCACGTCGTCCTTGGCCTTCTGCAGGTCCTTGGCGATCTGGTCCTTGGCGTCGTTGAGCTGCTTGTCCGCGTCGGCCATGGCCTTCTTCACACCGTCGTCGGGCGTCAGCAGGTCCCGCTTCATGGCCGTGTCGGCCAGCAGCTCCTGCTTCTTCCTGTCGCCTTCGATCTTCGCCTCGTCCTGCTTCTGGCGGGCGGCGAGCTGGTCGTCGGTGGCCTTCTCGGCGTGCGCGCGCTTGTCGTCGGCCAGCTTCTGCGCCGCGGCATCGGCCTTGGCCTGCGCCTCCTTCGCGTTGCGCTCCTTCAGGGCGGCCTTCTGGTCATCGGTCTTGCTGGTGTCGGCGTCCACGGCGGCGTCCTTGCGGGCCTGCTCGCGTTTCGCGTCGGCCACTGCCTTGTCCGCCTCGCCCTGGGATTTCAGGTCCGCCTCGGTGCGCGCTTTCTGCGCGGCGTTGTCGGCCAGGGCCTTCTGGGTGTCGGCCTTCACGCTCGCCTCGCGCGCGGCCTTGTCGGCCTGCAGTTGGCCCAGGTCGTCGGTCTTGCGGATCTCGGCGTCGCGCTGCTTGTCCTGCCCTGTGGGGCTGGTGTCCTTGGCGGCCAGGGCGATCAGGGTCGCGTTGCTGTCGTCGTGGTGGCGGATGGTGGAGTCGGCCGCCTTGTTCTCGGCCGCGAGCTTGTCGTCGCCCTGGCGCTGCAGCACGGTGGCGCGCTGGTCGGCCGCGGCGTTGGCGTTGGTGACTTTTGCGTCGGACGCCGTCTGCGCGTTGGTGCGCGTCGCGTCGTCGTAGGTGCGCTGCACCTGGTCCTTCTGCGCCTGGGTGGCGTTCGGGCCGAGCTTGGCGAGTGCCTTGTCGCGGTTGGTCGCTGCCAGGTCGTCGGCCTTCTGCCGATCGAAATCGGCCTTCTGGTTCTTCTTCGCCAGGTCGGCGTCGATGTCGGCGTTGCGGCGCGTGGCGTTGCGCTCGGCCTGCGCGGTGTTGTTCGTCAGCTTGGTGGCCGTGTTGGTGTCCTTGCGGTCCTGCACGCGCTGGGCCAGGTCGCTGTCGGCCTTGGCCTTGGTGGCGGCGTCGCTGCCCACGTTGGCGAGTTTGGTCTTCGCCGTGTCGGCCGCGTTGGACAGGGCCGTCGCGGCGTTGCCTACCTTGTTCTTCAGCGTGTTGGCGGCGTCGCTGTCGCGCACCTTCTGCACCGTGTCCGTCACTTCCTTGCGGGTTTTCTTGCCGGGCACGATCACGCCCACGCTCACGCCCACGTTGCTCTTGCTGGACTGGTCCACGTCCTGGCGCTGCTCGATGCTGACGCTCGCGCCATTGAGGTTGGTCTCGCCGGCCTTGATGACGCTGCCCACGCCCTCGATGTTGCTGCCTGCGACCTGGATGCCGCCGGCGGCCTTGATGTCGGCCTTGCCACCGATGTTGAGCGTGGCGTTCTGGTTGCTGACCTTGTTGGTGTCCTCGTAGGCGCCTTCCATCTTGAAGCTGCCCTGGCCGCTGCCTTGCTTGGCGTTGCCCTTGGCGCCCACTTCCACCGCGGTGTTGTCCACGGTCTTGGTGTAGGTGCTCACGGCCGACTCGATCACCAAAGCCCCCTTGCCGGTGTCGATGCTGGCGTTCTCGGTCACGTCGACCTGCGTGCCTTCCAGGCGCGCGCCGTTGCCGGCGTTGATCGTGAGGTTCTTCGCCGACAGCGAGCCGCCGGTGCGCGTGGTGCCCTGCTCGTTCTCGTCCGTGCGCGAGCCGGCCACCTTGGCGCCGCCGCCCGTGGCGCCGGCTTCGATGTCGACCTGCCCCGACTGGCCCTGCGCGGTGCGGCTGTAGGTGCTCTCCACGGCCTTGAAGTCGAGCTTGCCCTCGGTCTGGATGCTGGCGCTGTCGGCCGCCGCCACGTTCGTGCCTTCCAGGGTGATATCGCCCTTGGACTTGAGAACGACGTTGGCCGCGCTGAGCGAGCCGGCCTTGCCGGTGGAACTCGATTCGCGGGTGGACAGCTCGCCGCCGCCACCGCCCACGCTGCCTTCCTTGCCGGAGATGTTGGCCGAGAAGCTGGCGTTGGCGTTCATCTCGTCGCTGCTGGCGCTGCTGGTGTCGCGCGCGGCCAGGAAGTCGATCTTGCCTTCCTTGGCCTCGATGGCCGCGGTGCCTCCGGCCTCCAGGTTCGTGCCGACGAGGGTCACGTCGTCCTTGGCCGTGATGTTCAGGTCCTTGCCGGCCTTGAAGCTCGCGGCCTGCTGCGTGGTGCTGCTGGACGATTCGGTCTTCTCGCTGCCCGAGCCCGAGCCCGAGAAGGTCCCGTCGGCCGAGACGCCGATGGTCACGCTTGCGTCGGTGGTGCTCTTGCTCGACTGGCTCGAGCTGTCGGCGGTCAGGATCTTCACGCTGCCCTTGTCGGCGCTCACGTCGATGGAACCACCCGCTTCCACTTGGGTGCCATGGAAGGTGGCGTCGCCCTCGCGCGCCTTGAAGCTGGTGTTGCCGCCGCTGCTGAAACCGGAGGCCACGGCGTCGTTGCCGCTGCTGCTGGTCTGGGTCTTGTTGACCGAGACGCTGAGCTCGGCCTTCACCGAGCCCGCGTCGGGCACGTCCAGGCCGTTGAGGCTTTCGCTGGCGGCGGCCATGTCGAAGCCGGCCTTGTTGGTCTTGTCGTCGATGAAGGCACCCACCACGCCGCCCAGGCCGGTCTCGGCCTTCACGCCGATGCCCACGCTCACCGAGAGCGATTCACCGGTTTCCGAGTAGGTGTTTTGCGCGGCCAGGCTGGTGATGCTGTCGGCCTCGACCTTGATGTCGCCGACCGCCGCCACCTGTGTGCCCTGCTCGGTGAAGTTGCCGCCGGCGTTGATGTCGATGTTGCCGCCCGCGCTCAGGCCGGAGACCTGGGCCGTCGTCTGCGTGGCGGAGCCCTTGGACTCGTCGTACTGCGCACCGATGCCGGCCTCGGCGCCATCGATGGAGGCCGAGGCGCTGACGTTGAGCGAGAAGCTCTCGCTGGTCTGGGTGACGGTGGTCTTGTCCTCGGCGGCGAGGATGTTGATGTTGCCGCCGGCCGCCAGGTTCAGGTCGCCGCCGGTGGCGATGTTGGAGCCGGTGATGTTGACGTCGCCCTTGATCGCGTCGCCGCCCGCGTTGAGGTTGCCGCCCACCGCGATGCCCGAGCGCAGGTGGGTGGTGGAGTCGATGTCGATCGTCTCCTTGGTCGAGCTGTACAGCGTCGCGCTGGCCGTGGCCTTGCTCTCGGTGATGTTCTTGCCGGCCTCGGCCTTGGCCTCGCCGCCGAAGAAGCTGCTGGTCTTGGTCGTCTGCGAGACCGTGGTCTTCTCTTCGAAGGTGGTGACGTTGAGGTTGCCGCCGATCTTCTCGACGTTGAGGTCGCCGCCGACCGCGATCTGCGAGCCCTTGATGTTGGTGTCCTGGCCCGACGAGATCGCCAGGTTGCCGCCGAAGTTGAGCGAGCTGGCCGCGCCGGTCGTGCGCTTGACCTCGGTGTCCTGCTCGTAGCTGCTGTTCCAGCTGCGCGTGGCGGTGGAGGTCGTGGTGTCGGTCTGCTCGGCCAGCGCGGTCACGTTGATGTCGCGGCCGGCGTCGAGGCGGCCGTTGCCCGCCACGTCCACGGCGCTTGCCTCGATGTTGATGTCGCGCGCGGCCGTGGCGTCCAGGTTGCCGCCCACGGTGAGGCCCGAGCCCACCTGGCGGGTCGATTGGGTCGTCGACACGGTCGTGGTGCTGTGGCCGCCTTCGCTGGAGCTGCTGTACTCGCTGGTGAAGGTCTTGCGTTCGATCGCGGTGAGGGTGATGTCCTGGCCGGCCTTGAGCGTCGCGTCTCCCTGCGCACCGATGTCGCCTCCGCGCGAGACGATGTCGCGCTTCGCGTCCAGGGTCAGGTTGCCGGTGGACTGGATGCTGGCGGTGTTGCCGAGGTAGGTCACCTGGCCGGCGTCGCCGAAGGCCACGTCGCGCTTCAAGGTCTCGTTGACGATGGAGCCTTCGGTCGAGGTCAGCGTCACGTCGCCGCCGCGGATGGTGCCGCTCTGGTTGAGGATGTCGCCCGTGGCCTCGATGCTCAAACCGTTGGCCGCCACCAGCGTGCCCTGGCTGTTGGTGAAGGTGGTGCCGGCCTTGAGGTCGATGTTGTTCGACGCCACGAAGGCCCCGCTGTTGCTGATCGCGCCTTCGGTCTTGATGTTGATGTTGCTCGCGACGAAGCGCGCGCCCTCGGCCAGCTTGGCCTTGGTCGCGTCCGACAGGTAGAGCTGGGGCACCAACGCCTTCTTGCCGTTGACCTCGGTCTCCACCATCCAGACGATGTCTTTCTGCAGGTTGGCGATCTGCTCCTTGGTGAGCGCCACGCCCACGCGCAGTTGCAGGTCGTCCCGGGCGGCGGCGGCGTTCTCCATCAGCAGCTTGAACTGCTCGTTCTCGCCGGCCATGCCGTCGGCGATGAAGAGCTGCCCCGCCTCGGCCAGCAGCTGCTGGCGCAGCAGTTGCTGCTCGAAGTACGGGTCGCCGACGCGCAGGTACTGCGCCGGGTCCAGGCCCAGGCTCTTCAAGAACAGGTCCGAGCCGTACAGGCCTTCCAGGCTCATCAGGCGCGGGTCGGTCTCGAACAGGTAGGGTGAGGTCGGGTCGCTGCTGGGCACGAAGAAGGGGCTGCCGGTGAGCGAGCCGATGCCGCTGCCCGGCGCGCCGCCGGGGGTGCCCGAGGTCTGGCCGGTGCCCGCCGGCGCCACGAAGCCGCCCCCCGTGCGCTCGCCGTTGTCGCCGCTGTTGTGGTTGCCCACGCGCGCGAGGTTGATGTTGATGGTGCCGCGCGCCTGCACCGTGGACGCCATGCCCACGGTGTAGGTGCTGAGCACGCCGGGCGAGATGTTGGCGAAGCGCTTCTTCTTGTGCAGGCCGTCTTCCATGAAGCAGCGGTTGAACACGCCGTCGGTGTAGCACTCGCCGGCCGGGTTGCTGCTGGTGCCGCCGTTCTCGTAGCGGTACATCAGGGTGTCGCGGTCGTGGCGCAGCTCGATCGCGCGGTTCTCGAAGCTGCCGGTGCCCTGGATGTCGATGTTGTTGCCGGCCGAGATCAGGCTGATGTAGTTGAGCGCTTCGCTTTCGATCCAGGCGTTGAAGTTGTTGCCCGCGATGAGGCGGCTGCGCGGCGAGGTGTCGGGGTTGACGAGGTACTGCGAGCGCGTGTCGTACCAGACCGCGCAGATCTTGCCCGTCACGTCCTTGTCGAAGTGGTCGTCGTAGGTGCCGCAGTTGGAGAAGGCCTCGATCGAGGGCGTGGCCGGGTTGTTGTCGTGGTCGAACCAGCCGTAGTGGCGCGTCCAGCTGCCGTCGGCCACGGTGGGCGCGGCGGTGTCGGTGGTGTTGTAGAGCTTGCTGGCGTTGATGGTGATGTTGCCGACGCGCGCTTCGATGTCCGAGTCGATGTTGCTGACGGTGATGTCCTGCGGCGCCGCCGTCACGGCCGCCTGGTAGATGCCGCCGATCAGCACGTCGCCGGTGTTGGCGAACACGTAGCCCTTGCGGCCGGCCGACTGGCGGTTGACGAACTCGCGCGCCACCTCCACGTCCACGCCGGTGCCACCGAAGAGCAGGCCGCCGTTGTTCTGCACCGACTGCGTGCCCACCGCGCCGCCGCGCGAATCGATGTCGAGCTTGCCGTCGCGCGACACGATCCTGGCGAGGTGCGCGGCCGAGGACTGGTTGCTCAGGGTGTTGTTGCCGGTGATGGTCAGGTTGCCGATGGCGTAGATCTCGGCCATGGCGCTGGTGGCGTCGTTGCTGATGCTGGCCACATTGAGCGCCATGGCGGCGCCCGATTCGACGACGGCGCGGTTGTTCAATTGCGCGGCCGTCATGTTCAGGCCGCTCGCGCCGAAGAGTTTGCCGGTATTGGTCACCGTGGTGCCGCTGCCGTTGATGGTGAGGCCCGCGTCGCTGGCCACCAGGCCGGCGTTGGTGAGCGCGGCGGTGGTGATGCCCACGGCGGCCTTGCCGCGCAGGCCCTTGGTGCCGTTGGCGTTGCTGGCCGCGTCCACGCCCACCGAGCCCGCGCTCACGTTCAGGGTGTTGCCGCTGAACAGGCTGGCGTTGTTGACGTCGAGCGCGCCGCTCACGGTGACGCTGGTGCCGCCTTCGGTGGGGTCGAGCCCATCGGCCTCGCCCATGAGCGTGGCGCTGTTGAGCGTGAGGCTGGTGCCGGTGACCGCGAGGTCGCGATCGGCCTGCACGGTGCCGCCGGTGACGGTGATGGCGCCGGTGCCGGCGAGGCTCAGGTCCTGCCCCGCCTCGCGCTGGCCGCCGGTGCTGTCGATGGTGCGCCCGCTGATGGCGAGGTCGGTTCCCGCGACGGTCTTGCCGCCGTCGAGCAGCACGTCGCCGCCGTGCAGGCCCACCTGCCCGCCCGCGCTCACCTGCGCGTTGAGCAGCTCGATCTCGTTGCCGGCGACCGAGGCCACCTGCGTCGAGCGGATGTTGAGCTTGCGCTGCGCGCCGACCACGTTGTCCTTCAACGTGATCTTTCCGTTCACGTCGAGGTCGATGTCGCTGACCGATGCGGCCACGTTGCCCAGCAGGCGCACGCCCACGCCGGCCTCGGTGCCGATGAGCGAGATGCGGCCCGCGTACATGCCACCCAGCGCGGAGGAGTCGAGCGCGAAGACTGGCACGTCGCCCGCCGCGCGCACGGTGGTCGTCAGGGTGGCGTAGTCCACATCGTTGCTGCCCAGCCGGAAGGACAGGTCATTGGCGTTGACCTGGCCATTGAGCACGGCTGAGCGCGTGATGATGTCGAAGTAGTCCACGCCCAGGGCGTTGAGGCCACCGGGGCCGACGAGCACGTCACCGCCGTTGACGGTGAAGCCGGTGAGCTGGCCGTTGTTGAACTGCGGCGCGCCGGTGGTGAGCGTGGCGCGCGGGAAGTTGATGAAGCCGCAGCCGTCGCAGGTGATGCCGTTGGGGTTGGCCAGGATGTAGCCCGCCCGGCCGCCCAGCAGCTCCTGCGTGCCTTGCAGGATGGAGCGGTTGCCGCTGGTGACCTCATTGAGGATGAGGCGCGCCTCGCCGCCGGCGAGGTTCGGGTTGGCGACCACCGCGCCGCCGATCTGCGAGATGGCGTTGACGGCCGAGTTGTTGATGACCAGGCCCGGCGTGCCGACGTTGAAGCTGCTGAACTGGTTGTGCGACAGGCCGCTGGCGTTGGGCGCGGCAATGTTCTGCACCGGCGTGCCGTTGAGGGACTGGCCGATGGTGGACTGCTTGCCCGCGGCGGCCGCCGGGTCCACCACCTGCTGCTGCGCGTGCGTGACCTGCACCACCGGGATCATGCCCAGCGCGGCGCCCGTGAACGCGGCCTTCAGCGTGGCCTTCATCGTGATGGTCTTCATGTCATGCTCCCCGGGAAACTCAGAAACTGATGCTGGCGCGCGCGTACACCGCGTGGCCTTCGATGGAGCCGCGCGCCTTCACCGAGCGCGAGACGTGCAGCGGAAAGCCCAGGCCGACGTCGAAGCCGATCGGCCCGCCCACGGCGCGCGTGCCGAGCACCAGGCCGGCCAGGCTGCCGGTGGTCTGGCCTTCGCGGCCGAAGATGCGGCCCAGGTCGACCGCCACATAGGCCTGCAAGCGCCCGATCCAGCGGGTGGAGGCCTCTTCAGGCGGCGGCAGCGTGAAGGCCAGGTCGTTGCGCCAGTACAGGCCGCGCTCCGCCGACAGCGAGGTGCCGTCGAAACCGCGCACGGTGAACAGACCGCCCACGGACATCTGCTCGGAGCCGTAGAGGAAGTGCGGGCTGGTCTGCATCTGCAGGCTGCTCGACCAGGTGGCGTCGACACCCGCCAGCGCCAGGGGCCGGAAGTAGGAGGCCGCCGCGTTGTATCGGGTGCCAAAGGGCGTGGGCACGGTGCCGGTGCCGGCCTCGGGCAGGGCCACCACACCGAAGGCCTTGATGCCACGTGAGGCCGAGGCATCCAGCGTCCAGGAGCCCGCACCGGCGGTGAACACCGAGGTCAGGCCGATCTGCACGTCGGTGAGCTTGGGGCTGCTGGTGGTGAGCAGGCTGCCTTCGATGTAGTTCTTGGAGTCCTTGTGCGTCACGCCCATGTTGAGCGTGAGCTTGCTGGTCTGGCCCCGGCTGAGCACGCGCTGCACACCGAGGTTGTAGGTCTCGGTGTTGCCGTCGGTGCGAAAGCGCTGCGTGAGCGTGTTGATCATGCTCACGTAGCGGCTCTTGCTGAGGTTGAAGCTCCAGTTCCAGTAGCCGTACGCGAAGTTCGCGCCGATCAGCGCGCTTTCGCTCAGGCGCTCGTCGGCATCGGCGTCGAGGTTGCGCGAGAAGCTGCCAAACCAGGCGTCGTTCAGGCGCAGCGGGTTGTCCACCGACAGGTTGAGCGTGCCGCGCAGGTCGCCCGTGGAGGGGCTGCCGTAGTTGTCCAGCGTGAGCCCGCCGCTCAGGCGGCTGCGGGGCTGGTTGCGGATGAGGATGTTGGTGAGCCCGGGGTGCTCGCTGGGCTGCAGCTCCATGGTGGCGCCGTTCGAGCCCAGGCGGTTGATCTGGTCCAGGCCCTGCTCGATGTCGCGGATGTTGAGCACCCGGCCCCGCAGGCCCGGGAAGGCCGTGGCCAGATTCACCCCGGCGCTCTCGTCGCTCAGCCCGATCTCGCCGACCTTGCCTTCGAGCACCAGCAGCCTGAGCAGCCCGTTGGACATGTCCTGCTGCGGGATGTAGACGCGCGTGGTCACCAGCCCCATCTCGACGTAGCGGTTGGTGATCTCGCGCATGAGCTCGCGGATCTCCTTGAGGCCCACGCACTGGCCGATGAAGGGGCGCGCGATCTCGGCCTGCGTGGCCGCGCCCAGCCGCGCCGCGCCCTCCAGCTCGACGCGCTGCACGGTGAAACAGGGCCCGCCATCGGGCCCATCGGGAATCGGCGGCGTGGCGTCGATGCCCACGCTGCCGGGCAGGCGGCGCGCCGGGTCCTGCTGGCGAAGCAGTTGCTCGCGGCGCTGCTGCTCGTCGCGCTGCAACTGCTCCTGCTGCTGGCGGATCTGGTCGATCTGCTGCGGCGTGGGCGCCACGCCCTGGGCCTGGGCGACCCATGCCGCACCCCACAGGCCGATGGCCACCACCAGCGACTGCCCCGCCTTGAGGCGGGTCCCTGCCTTGTCCGTCACACGCGCTCCTTCTTGTTCGGGGCCCTTCCCCCCGGGGAGCGCTGCGGCACGCGCACGCCTGCGGCCAGCGGAAAAGGCTGGCGCGCAGTCTCGGCGCGGACGGCACCCGGCGATATGGGACCAAAGTCCCAAGTTCACCTGCCAGGTGAGAACTTCGTCACAAATGACGCAACAATATGCACCTTTCGGGGTATTGCCCTTCAAGTTTCATAGCAACCCGCCGACCGTTGACGCCACGTACAGCGCCGTCTGTTCCAGGGCGCGACACCACCACACCACCGGGATGACCCAGACCACCAGGACCCTGCTCGTCGTCGATGACCACCCCTTGATGCTCGAAGGGCTATCGCAGATCGCCACGCAGGCCCTGCCCGGCCATGCCGTGAGGCAGGCCAGCAGCTTCGCCCAGGCCCGCCAGCACGCGCTGAGCGAAGAGCCGCCCGAGCTCGTGCTGCTGGACCCCGGCCTGCCCGACCTGCATGGCCTGTCGGCCATCCAGGGCATGGTGAAGGCCCTGCCCGCCGGCGCGGTCGTGGTCATCTCCGCCAACGACCAGCCGCAGGACCAGGAGGCCGCCTGGGCCGCGGGCGCGCGGGCGTTCATCTCCAAGTCGGCCCGGCCCGAGGACCTGATCGCCGGGCTGCAGGCCGTGGCACTGGGCGAGCGTGTGCTCATCACGCGCCAGCAGGGCCGCGTGGCGCCGCCCCCCACCCCTGCCGATCAGGCGGGCCTGAGCGCGCGCCAGCTCGAGGTGCTGGCCGCCATGTGCGCGGGCGACTCCAACAAGCTGATCGCCCAGCGCCTGCAGATCACCGAGAAGACCGTGAAGGCGCATGTGGGCGCCATCTTCGACAAGCTCGACGTGGTCAACCGCACCCAGGCCGCGCTCGCGGCGCGGCGGCTGGGGCTGGTGCCGGACCGGCCTCAGGACCCCTCGTCCTGATCGGCCCGGCGCGCGGCCAGCAGCGTGGCCACGCCGCGCTGCAGCGCCTCGGGCTGCACGGGCTTGTGCAGGATGGTGCAGTCGCCGGCCAGCACCTCGCGCAGTACCTCGGCCCCGGTGTCGCCGGTGACCACCAGCGCGGGAATCGACTCGTTGAATTCGTCGCGCAGGCGCTCGATGAGCTGCAGCCCGGTGGCGTCGGGCCCCAAGCGGTAGTCGCTGACCACGAGGTCAGGCGCACGGGTCAGCGCAGCGGCGCGGCTCAGCGCTTCGGCGGCGGACGAGGCACTGAGCACCTGGCAGCCCCAGGACTCCAGCAGCGCCGTCATGGCCGCGCGGATCTCGGCCTCGTTGTCCACCACGATCACCACGGCGCCGGCCAGGCTGTCCGCCGCCGCGGGGTGCACCGGCTTCTCGGGCGCGGCCTTCGCACGCGCGGCGGCCAGCCGCACCGAGAAGCGGCTGCCCCGCCCGGGCTCGGAGCGCAGCTCCAGCGGAATCTTCAGCAGCCGCGTGAGGCGCTCGACGATCGCCAGGCCCAGGCCGAGCCCCTTGGAGCGATCGCGCTCCACGTTGCCCACCTGGTAGAAGGCCTTGAAGATGGCGCGCTGGTTCTCGGGCGCGATGCCGCAGCCACTGTCCCACACCTCCACGCGCACACCGCGCCGGGTGCGCCGCGCCGCCACCAGCACACCCCCCTGGCGCGTGTACCGGATGGCGTTGGACACGAGATTGCCCAGCAGCGAGGCCAGCAGGTGGTCGTCGCTGCGCACGACCGCGTCGGTGGGCCGAAAGCGCAGGTCGATGCGCTTGGCCTCGGCTTCCCGGCGGAACTCGCGCTCCAGCCGCGCGAACAGCTCGCCCAGCGCCACCGGGCCTTCGCGCACCGCAATCACGCCCGCGTCCAGGCGCGACATGTCCAGCAGGGCATCGAACAGTCCCGTCATCGAGTGGATGGAGCCCCGCATGCCGCCCAGCAGTTTGCGCTGCGTGGGCGCCAGCTCGGTTTTCTCCAGCAGGTGGGTCTGCAGCGCCAGCGCGTGCAGGGGCTGGCGCAGGTCATGGCTGGCGGCCGCCAGGAACATCGACTTCTCGCGGCTGGCCTCCTCGGCCTGCTCCTTGCGCTCGATCACCTCGCGCAGCAGGTCGAGGTTCTCGAAGCGCAATCGGAACGACCCGCCCACCACACGGCTGAGGTTGTGCGCGAAGGCGCCGATCACGGGCAGGTAGCCCAGGCCGATGATGCCCAGCACCCGCAGCATGGGCGTGTCCTGGAACAGCATCCAGACGCCCAGCGGCACGATGGTGGGCACGGCGAACACGTAGAAGGCGGGCAGGTAGGCGGCTGAGGCGATGGCCGACAGCGAGCCCATGCTCGCGATGAGGAAGAGGTAGAAGAGCTGGTAGCCGACGTGTTCGACCGGAAACACCAGCCAGGCGCCCAGGCCCCAGAAGCAGCCGGACACGCCCGAGCCCAGCAGCGCATACAAGGCCCAGCGGCCGGTCTCTTCCACGCCGGGCTGGCGGCGCTGGTAGGCACGCCACAGCAGGTGCCGCCACAGCGCCTGCGACAGCATGAGCCCGCCCCACAGCAGCCACTGCCAGGCGGGCAGCACGGGGTAGGCGGCCAGCAGGTAACCCACGGAGGCGAGCACGCTGCCCAGGTAAGAGGCCGGCATGCTGGCGTACAGCGACTTGATCCGCTCGGCGCGGATGCGGTCGGGGATGTCGGGGGTCACGGGCGAGCGCAGGGCGGGGACGGTGGCAGTCCCGCCCGCCTCACTGCGGCTGGTAGCCGCTGTCCTTGATGATGCGGGCCCAGACCTCGCGGTACGCGCTCTCGCGCTTGCCCAGCTCCGCGCCGCTCATGTGGCCCACCGTCAGCCCCATGGCCGTGAGCTTCTCGCGCACGTCGGGCATGCCGATCACCTTCTGCACCGCCGCGCCCAGCTTGTCCACCGCCGCCGCCGGCGTGCCCGCGGGCGCGAAAAGGCCGTAGTACGGCACGTCCTCGAAGCCCTTGATGCCGAGCTCGCTGAAGGTGGGCACCTCGGGCAGCGCGGCCTGGCGCTGGGTGCCCATCACGGCCACCACGCGCAGCTTGCCGGCCTTGTGGTTCTCGATGAAGTCGGGCACCGAGCCCACGCCCGCCGGGATCTGGTTGCCCAGCATGTCACCCATCATGGGCGCGCTGCCCCGATAGGGTGCGGCCACCAGGTCCAGGCCGTATTGCCTGCCGATGACCTGCACCGCGAACTGCGGCGTGGAGGCCGGCGCCGGAATGCCCACGGTGCTCTTGCCGCCAGCGGCCTTCACGCTGTCGATCCAGGCCTTGAAGTCGCGCGCGGGCGTGCCGCCCGACAGGGCCACCGCGTTGACGAAGGTGGCGAAGCCGGCCACGGGCACGAAGTCCTTCGACGGGTCGAAGCCCGGGTTCTTCATGGTCAGCGGCAGGATGCTCACGCTGTGGTCGTGGCTGAGGAAGACGGTGCTGCCGTCGGCCGGCGCGGCCTTCAGCGCCTGGCCCGCGAGCTGGCCGCCCGCGCCGGGCCGGTTCTCCACCACCACGGGCGTGCCCAGCTCGCCATGCAGCTTCTCGGCCAGGATACGCGCGATGGCGTCGGTGCCGCCCCCGGGCGGGAAGCCCACCAGGATGCGGACGTTGGACTGCGCGTGCGCGAAGCCGGCGGCCAGGGCCAGGGAAGCGGCGATGGCCGCGCGGCGGGACAAGGTCAGGTTCATTCGGTGGGTCCTCCGGAAGAAAAACGGGTGATGGGTCAAGCGCCTTCGCCATCGACGACGCTGGCGGCGGTGCGGAAGGCCTCCACGGCGGTGGGAATGCCGCAGTAGGCCGCCGCGTGCAGCAGCACCTCTTGCAATTCCTGGGCCGTGGCGCCGTTGTTGAGCGCACCACGCACGTGCCCCTTCAGCTCGTGCTGTTTGCCCAGGGCAGCCAGCATGGCCACGGTGATGAGGCTGCGCGTCTTCAGGTCCAGCACGCCGCGCTGCCACACGTCGCCCCAGGCGCGGCGCGTGATGTGGTGCTGCATGGGCTCGGTGAACGGCGTCATGCCGCCGAAGGCCTTGGCGACGAAATCGTCGCCCATCACTTGCGTGCGCATGGCCAGGCCGCGCTGGAATTCGGGGTCGTCGGGCAGGTTCATGGAGAAGGCCTCGCGGCGGGTGGTTCGATGACGAGCGCAACGATACCGCAGGCCTCGCCGATACTCGGCCCTGGCCGCACCCAATGACCAGGAGACACACCCATGCCGCAGAAGAACCGCTACCCCCTGCCCGACCTCAACACCCTGCCCGAGGACATCCAGGCCCGCATCCGCGAGGTGCAGGAGAAGTCGGGTTTCATCCCCAACGTCTTCCTCGCGCTGGCGCGCCGGCCCGCCGAATGGCGCGCCTTCTTCGCGTACCACGACGCGCTGATGCTCAAGGAGACGGGCAGCCTGACCAAGGGCGAGCGCGAGATGATCGTCACCGCCACCAGCGCGGCCAACGGCTGCCTCTACTGCGTGGTGGCGCACGGCGCCATCCTGCGCATCTACGAGAAAAAGCCTCTGGTGGCCGACCAGGTGGCGGTGAACCACCGCAAGGCCGACATCACGCCGCGCCAGCGCGCCATGCTCGACTTCGCGATGAAGGTCTGCCTGCATTCCAACGAGGTGGACGACGCCGACATGGACGCGTTGCACGCGCACGGCTTCGACGACGAGGACATCTGGGACATCACGGCCATCACCGCCTTCTTCGGGCTCTCGAACCGCATGGCCAACGTCACGGGCATGGCGCCCAACCCCGAGTTCTACCTGCTGGGCCGCGTGCCCAAGGCCAAGTCGGCCGCGTGAACCCGGCCCTGTAGGACAAGGCCTCGTTTACGGCTGGGCACGGCCGAACCCCCTCAAAACGCGGCACGATGGACAGCGGCTCGATTCCAAGAGCGCACCATCACATAGGAGGTTCACCATGTCCAACACCCACCCATTGCGCATGCACGCCGTTCTGCTGGCCTCGGCCATGGCCCTGGGCGTGGGCGCCGCCCACGCGGAAGACATGAAAGGTCGCATCCAGTCCGTCGACAAGAGCGCGCGCAGCTTCACGATCGCCAGCGAGGTGATCTACGTCACCGACAAGACGGACTACGAGAACGACTACAAGCGCTTCGAAGACCTGCGCGAGGGCCACTACGTGGAAGTGGACATCGAGCGCCGCGATGGCCGGCTGTACGCCGACGACATCGAGTTCAAGAAGAGCAAGCAGTAAGACCGGGGGGCGGCGCTCACGCGTTCACGCGCAGCAGCCGCCCGCTGTCGGTCAGCAGGTACAGGCGCCCGTCCGGGCCCTGCTGCACGTCGCGGATGCGTTCACCCAGGGAGGCCAGGAAGCGCTCGCGGCCCACCACCGTGTTGCCGTCGAGCTGCAGCCGCCACAGGGCCTGGCCCGCCAGCGCGCCAACGAACAGGCTGCCCTGCCAGTGGGCCGGCCCGTTGCCAGTGAAGAAGGCCATGCCAGCCGGTGCCGTGGAGCTTTTCTGACCGGACGTCCAGGGACTGCCGTCGATCGTTTCCCACACCGACACGGGTTGTTCCATGCCGGCCTTGGCGGTGCCCTCGCCCCACTGGGTGGTGGTGCCGTACTGCTGGCCGTGGCTGATGACGGGCCAGCCGTAGTTGAGACCGGCGAGCACGCGGTTGATCTCGTCGCCGCCCTGTGGGCCGTGCTCGCTGATCCACAGCTCGCCCGTGCCCGGGCGCAGCGCGGCGCCCTGCGGGTTGCGGTGGCCGTAGCTCCAGAAGCTGGCCTGCGGGCCGACGGCAAAGGGGTTGCCGGGCGCGGGGTCGCCATTGGTGGTGATGCGCGCGACCTTGCCGTTGCCGCGCGAGAGGTCTTGCGCGTACGGGGCCTGGTCGGCGTTCTGGCGGTCGCCCAGCGTGACGAACAGGTGGCCGCTGTTGTCGAACACCAGCCGCGAGCCGAAGTGGCCGCTGCTGGCCACCTTGGGCAGTTGGCGGTAGATCACCGTGAGCCCCACCAGACTCGATGAGCCCGTGTCGAGTTCGGCGCGCGCCACCGCGGTGCCGTTGATGGAGGCGTTGCCGGGATCGACCTCCGCGAACGTGAGGTAGATGCGCCGGTTGCTCGCGAAGGACGGGTCGATGGCGACGTCGAGCAGACCGCCCTGCCCGCCGGTGTACAGCCCGCTGGGCAGGCCGGAGAGGGTCTGGCGTGCGGACCCGTCGGCCGACAGCAGCCACAACTGCCCCGTGCGGCCCGTGATCAGCATGCGGCCATCGGGCAGGAACGCCAGCCCCCAGGGGTTGGTGAGACCGGTCGCCACGTCCGTCGCCGTCACCGGCGTGGTGGTGGGAATGAAAGTGGGCGTGTTGCCCGAACCGGGCGGCGGACTGCCGCTGGCGCCGCCGTCGCCACTGCCGCCACCGCCGCCACAAGACCACAGCGAAACGCAGAGCGCGAGTGCGCCGACGCGGGCGGGAACGTGTGGGGAAAGCAGTGAAGACAGGCGGCGCGGCATGCAGCCATGCTAGGCGGGGCCCGCCTGGCCAACTGCAAGCATTTGTGACCCGCGCGCCAGCGGCAGGCCCGGCGCCGACATGGCCACGCGCAGCACCGAACCGCTCACCGATTCCGTGCAGTACAAGGTCTTGCGCTCGGGCCCGCCGAAGGCCACGTTCGTCAGCGACGCGCCCGCCGGGCTGCGGATCACTTCCACCGGCTCGGCACGTGCATTGAGCACCCAGGCGTAACCCAGGCCCGGGTTCGCCACGATCACGCGGCCCAGCGCGTCGACGGCCAGGCCGTCCGGCCCGCTGGGTCCGTACGAGGTGAAGAAGGCGCTGACCTTGGACACGCTGCCGTCGTCGAGCAAGGGCACGCGCCACACCGCGTTGCCTCGCGTCACGCCCAGGTACAGCACGCGCTCGTCGGGCGACAGCGCCACACCGTTGGGGCTGGGCACGTTGGACAGCAGCAGGTCGAGCCGCCCATCGGGCCGCAGGCGGTACAGCCGCCCGGTCGGGTCGTGCAGGCCGGTCTGGCCCTGGTCGCTGAAGTACAGGTTGCCCCGGGTGTCGAAGACCAGGTCGTTGATGCCCTTGAAGCGCTCGCTGTTGCGGCGTTCCAGGTAGGGCCTCACGGTGCCGCTGGCGATGTCGCACACCATGAGCCCGTTGCGGTAGTCGGCGATGAGCAGTTCCCGCTCGTTGAGGAACTTCATGCCGTTGGGCTCACCGTCGTACTCGGCCACCAGCGACCAGGCGCCGCTGGCGTCGACACGGAAGATGCGGCCGAACGGGATGTCGGTGACGTAGAGGTGGCCTGCCGCATCGAACACCGGCCCTTCCAGGAAGCTGTCGGTCACCTGCCCCGGGCGGTTCGCCTCGCCCCAGCTCGAGCGGCTGTCCGGGCGCCGGAAGCTGTCCGGCAGGCGGGTGAAGACCTCGGCGTCGCGCAGGGCGGGCGGATGTGGCAGGAACATGGTGGCTTACTGCTTCTCGAAAGCGGTGTTGGCCGCGATCTTGCCCCAATAGGCGGTGCGCTCCTTGAGGTTGCGCGCGAAGGCGGGCGCGTCCCAGTGGCCGGGCTCGGCCGCGATGCCTTCGGCATAGGCCTTCATGTCGGCCGAGGCCATGGCGGTGGCGATCTCCTTCTGCAACCGGTCGATCACTTCCTGCGGCGTGCCCTTGGGCGCCCACAGGCCGGTGAAGTTGATGACACCGAAGTCCTTCACGCCGGCCTCGGCAAACGTCGGCACCTGCGGCAGCGCCGGCAGGCGCTTGTCGCCGCTGATGGCGAGCAGGCGGATGCGGTTGCCCTTGACCGGGCCGATCACGCCGGGCGTGGACGCGATCTGGTAGTCGATGGTGGCGCTGAGCAGCGCTTGCGTGGCCTCGCCCGCGCCCTTGAACGGCACGTGCAGGAAGCGCGCGCCGGTGGCGATGCCCAGCGCCTCGCTGGCGAAGTGCGGCATGGTGCCGGGGCCGCCGGTGCCGTAGCTCAGCTTGTTCGGTTCGGCCTTGGCCGCACGCAGCATCTCGTCGAGCGTCTTGTATGGCGACTCGGCGCGCACCGCGACCGCCATGGGCGCGAACACGAAGGCGCCCACGGGCTCGAGGTCCTTGTCGTGGTCGAAGGGCAGCTTCTTGAAGATGTGCGGCAGCAGCGCGAAGGTGGTGTCGTTGGCCACCAGGGTGTAGCCATCGGGCGCCGAGCGCGCCGCCGCGGACACGCCGATGGTGCCCGTGGCGCCGGGCCGGTTGTCGACGATGAAGCTCTGCCCGGTCTGCTCCTGCAGTTTGGCGGCCATCTTGCGCGTCACCACGTCCACCGCGCCGCCGGGCGCGTAGGGCACGATGATCCGCACGGTCTTGGTCGGCCAGTCCTGCGCGTGGGTGGCCGAGGCGGCCACAAGCAGGCCAATGGCCAAGAGGTGTCGGGTGTTCATGGGGTGTCTCCTGTTCAGTCGATGGTGATGCGGGCGGCCTTGATCACGCGCGCCCACTTGGCGGTTTCTGCGGTCACGAAATCGTCGAGTTCCTTCGCGCCACCGCTCGCGGGCAGCGCACCCTGGCCCTGCAGGCGTTCGCGCATGGCGGGCGAGGACAGCACCTCGCGCATCTCGGTTTCCATGCGTTTGACGATGTCGGGCGGCGTGCCGGCGGGCGCGAAGATGCCGTTCCATTCGTAGGCGCTGAAGCCTTTGAGGCCGGTCTCGGCGATGGTCGGCGTCTCGGACATGGCCTCCAGCCGGCTGTCGAAGGCGGTGGCCAGCGCCTTGATCCGCCCGGCCTTCACCAGCGGACCCGACGCGGTCACGGCGCTGAACATCAGATCGACCGTGCCGCCCGACAGATCGGTGAGCGCCGGGGCGCCACCGCGGTAGGGAATGTGCACGATGGCCAGGCCATGGCCTTGCTTGAAGAGTTCGCCGCTCAGGTGCGCGGCGCCACCGTTGCCCGCCGAGGCGTAGGACAGCTTGCCGGGGTTGGCTTTGGCGTACTTCACCAGATCGGCCACGCTGTTGAAGCGCGAGTTGGCGGGCACCACCAGCAGGGTCGGGATGCGCGCCACCATCGAGATGGGCACGAAGTCCTTGCCATAGCTGAAGCCGAGCTTGGGGTAGAGCGAGGGATTGACCGCGAAAGCCGTGGCGTCGTACAGGAAGGTGTAGCCATCGGCGGGCGCCGAGGCCACGGCCATGGCGCCGATGGTGCCGCCCGCGCCGGGCTTGTTCTCCACGATCACCGACTGCTTCAAGCGCTGCGTGAGCTCGGTGGCCACCGTGCGCGCCAGCGCATCGGCCGCGCCGCCGGCCGCGTAGGGCACCACGAAGCGGATGGGTTTCTCGGGCCAGGCCGCGTGGGCCAGGGGCGCCGTCAACGCGGCGGCGGCCAGGCAGGCGGTCAGCAGCTTCTTGAGGCCTTGTCTCATGGATGTCTCCTTGTGGTGAAGGGCCGGGTGGGGCCCGGGGGATGTCAAACCGTGGCGATGGGCGTGGCGGGCGAACCCACCGCGCCCGGCAGCCGCAGGGGCGGCGCCGTCAGCAGGAAGCGGTGGCGCGCGTGCGCGCGCAGCCAGCGGGCCAGCGCCGTGAGGTACCAGAGCTCACCGAGGTGGATGCCGTTCTTGAACAGGCAGTGCTCGTGCAGCGGCAAGCGCGGCTGGCGCAGCGCGGGGCCGCCCGCGGGCCGGGTCAGCTTGGGCACCACCAGCTCCACCGCGGGGTTGTCGGCGAGCAGGCAGGCCAGCTTCACGTCGACGATCCAGTTGAGCAGCCGGCCGTCCCAGCCGTCGAGCCCGCTGCCCGTGGCGTGCAGGGTCTGCAGATCGGGCTGGCGGTTCATGGCCAGCAGGGTGTCGGCGAAGCCGGTGTGCAGGCACACCATGTCGCCGCTCTCCACCTCGATGCCGTCGGCCTCGAGGATGCGCATGAGCGCGTCGTAGCCCACGGCCTGGCGGCGGCGGCCCAGGTGGTGTTCGAGGTCGATCATCACGCCCCGGCCCTGGGCGCCGTGCTCCGCGAGGTGTTCGATGCCCAGCGCATCGGCCTGCGGCCCGGGATAGCGCGCGAAGGCCTGCGCGGCCTGCGGGTCTTCGGTGCCGGGCCGGATGTGTTCGCCCGCCCGGTAGCCGTTGTAGAACACCGCCTCGGCCACGCCGTCGCCGTCGGCGTCGAACAGGCTGCCCATGTGGGCCAGGCTGTCCCATTGCGTGGAGTACTGCAGGCTGAGCAGGGCCACGTCGTCGTTGACCACGTCCGTGAGCTCGGGGTCTTCCGACGCATAGGACCAGCAGAAGCCCTGCTGGCCGGCGCTGGCGCCGTTGCGGATCACCGAGAAGCGCTGCGGCGGCTGGCGGCGCGGGTTCATGCTGGCACCACCGGGCACGTCCAGCGGCAGCGAGAGGCAGAAGCTCAGGCCCTCGCGCACCTCGGCCACACCTTGCAGCACCTTCTCGCGCGTCACCAGGTTCATGCGGCCGCGCTGGTCGTCCGGGCCGAACTCACCCCAGCGCGCCCCCTCGGGCGCGTGTGTCCAACGCTGGGCCATGGCGGATCAGGCGTGCAGCACCGACAGCACGTTCTCGGCCGCCGCCACGCCCATCTTGATGTAGGCGTCCGACGTCACGCCGCCGATGTGCGGGCTGAGGATGATGCGTTCTTCGCCGTGGAAGGGATGACCCGCCGTCATGGGCTCGACGGCAAAGCTGTCCAGGCCGGCGCAGGCCACCTGGCCCGAACGCACCGCATCGAGCAGCGCGGCCTCGTCGATCAGCCCGCCGCGCGCAGTGTTCACCACGATCACGCCGGGCTTGCACAACGCCAGGCTCTCGCGGTTGAGCAAGCCGCGGTTGTCCGCGGTGAGCGGGCAATGCAGCGAGATCGCGTCGGACTCGCGCCATAGCGTGGCGAGGTCCACGGCCTCGATGCCGGCGGGCAGACTGTTCGCGAACGGATCGAAGCCGATGACGCGCATGTCCATGGCCAGGGCCATGCGCGCGAAGCGCTGGCCGATCGCGCCCAGGCCGACCAGCCCCACGGTGCGCCCCGCCAGCTCCACGCTCTTGTGCGTGGCCTTGTCCCACCAGCCCGCATGCATGCGGGCGTTGAGCCGGGGCACGGATTTGGCACAGGCCAGCAGCAGCGCCAGGGCCTGCTCGGCCACCGCCGCGGCGTTGGCGCCCACGGCGGCACGGACCTCGATGTGGCGCGCCTTGGCCGCCACCTTGTCGATGGTGTCGGTGCCGCTGCCGTGCTTGGAGATCACGCGCAGCGCGGGGGCCGCGTCCATGGCGGCCGCGCCCACCTTGCCGTAGCGCACGATGATGGCCTCGGGGTTGTGCGCCTGGCACAGGGCCACGATGTCCTCGTCGGTGGGCGTCTTGCCCGCGTAGACGATGTGAAAGTCGCTCAGCAGGGCCAGGGCCTGCGGGGCCAGGTCGGCCGCGGTGACCAGCAGCGCGGGTTTGAGTGCCACGGCATGGCTCACAGCCGCTCTCCTTCCTTGAGCACGCCCGCGGCGCGCAGCGCGGAGTCGAGCCACTTGGCGGCGGTGTCGCCCCGCTGGATCGCGGCGATGCGCGCGGCCTCGTCCTTCACCTTCTTGTCGGCCAGCGGGATCAGCGCGGCCACGGCCTCGCGCTCGATCACCACCACGCCGTCGGCATCGCCCACGATCAGGTCGCCGGGGTGCACGGTCGCGCCGCCCACCGACACCGGGTGGCCGATGCGGCCCGGCACCAGCTTGGTGGGGCCATTGGGGTTGGTGCCCACGCTGAACACCGGAAAACCCATCTCCTCGATCTCGAGCGAGTCGCGCACCGCGCCGTCGACCACCACGCCCGCGATGCCCAGCTTCTGGCACGCGGTCATCATGATGGTGCCCATGAGCGCGGCGGTCTGGTCGCCCTTGCCATCGATCACGAGCACGTCGCCGGGTTTCGCGAGCGACATGGCCGCGTGGATCATGAGGTTGTCGCCGGGACGAACCTCCACCGTGAACGCCGTGCCCGCCACTTGCATGCTCGGGCGCAGGGCGCTGATGCGGCCGTGCAGCGCGCCGCGGCGGCCGTTGACGTCGGCCAGGATGGCGGCCTGAAAGGCGCCCGCCTGTTGCACGAGTTCGGGGGACACGCGATCGAAGTCGCGCACGATATCGGGAAGGGACACGGTGATTTCCTGAGGGGTGGGTCAATCGATCTTGGCGCCCGACTCCTTGACGACCTTGCCCCAGCGGACGATGTCGTCACGGATCAGCTTGCTGAACTGCTCGGGCGAGCCGCCCAGCACGTCGGCGCCCTGGTCACTCAACTGCTTCTGCAGCGCGGGGGTCTGCAAGGCCTTGTTGATCTCGGTGTTCAAACGGCCCACGACGTCCGCGGGCAGGTTGGCCGGGCCGAGCACGCCGAACCAGGTGACGGCTTCGAAGCCCTTGTAGCCAGACTCGGCGATGGTGGGCGCGTCGGGCAGGTCGTCCACGCGCTTGAGCGAGGTCACCACCAGCGGGCGCAGCTTGCCGTTCTTGATGTGGCCCAGCAGCGTGGGAATGGACGAGACATAGACCTCCACCCGCTCGCTCATCACGTCGTTGATGCCCTGCGCCGCGCCCTTGTAGGGGATGTGCATCAGCTTGATGCCGGCCTCGCGCTGGAACAGCTCCATCGCCAGGTGGGCCACCGTGCCGTTGCCCGAGGTCGCGAAGTTGATCGAGCCGGGCTTGGCCTTGGACGCCGCGACGATGTCGGCCAGGGTGCGGTACTTCGAGTTCGTCGCCACCACGAGCGTCAGCGGCGCGCTGGCCACCAGCGAGATGGGCGTCAGGTCCTTGACCGGGTCGTAGGGCAGCTTGTCGTAGAGGGTGACGTTGATCGCCAGGTTGCTGGTCTGCCCGAGCACCACGCTGTAGCCATCGGCGGGTGACTTGACGACGTTGTCGATGCCGATGTTGCCGCCCGAGCCCGGGCGGTTGTCGATCACGAAGTTCCACTTCGTGGCCTCGGTCATCTTCTGCGTGAGCTCGCGGCCGATCAGGTCGGTGCCGCCGCCTGCCGGGAACGGCACGACGAAGCGGATGGGCTTGTTGGGCCAGGCCTGGGCGTGGGCGCTGCCCACGAAGGCGGCGGCGAAGGTGGTGGCGAGGGCGAGGCCCGTGAGGGTGCGGCGGGTGATGTTCACTGTCTTGTCTCCATCGTTGTGCAGCGATCGCGTCGCTGTGGCCCGGATTCTGGACAAGGGTTGCGCTCAGTACAATGCCGTTGCACACAACGAAACGAGGTGCGGCATGCGAAACCCCGACGACAGCGAAGAAGCCGGCAGCCCGGGCGGCGTGACCGCGGTGACGCGCGCGCTCTCGCTGATGGAGGCCTTCCAGGCCGGTGAATCGACGCTCTCGCTGGCCGAACTGAGCCGGCGCACCGGCATCCACAAGACCACCGTGCTGCGGCTGGCGCGCACGCTCGCGCTGTCGCACTACATGGTCCAGGAGGACGACGGGCAATGGCGCCTGGGCCCGGCCACCGGCTGGCTGGGTGCGCGGTACCAGCGGGGGTTCGACGTGAACCTCGTCGTGGAGCCGGTGTTGCGCGAGCTGGTGGCGCTCACCGGGGAAAGCGCCTCGTTCTACGTCCGCGAAGGGTCGATACGCGCCTGCATCTCACGGGTGGAAGGCCCGCACTCGGTGCGGCACCACGTGCGCATCGGCGAGCGGCTCCCGCTGGACAAGGGCGCCCCCGGGCGCGTCATCCTGGCCTTCAGCGGCGAACGGGGTGAGCCCTACGAAAGCATCCGCAAGCGCGGCTACCACCTCTCGCTGGGCGAACGCGAGCCCGAGGTGTCGAGCGTGGCCGCACCGGTGTTTGGCTTGAGCTGGCGCCTGCTGGGTTCGATGTGCATCTCGGGCCCGAGCTCGCGCCTGCAAAAGAGCAAGCTCGACAAGTACGCGCAGCACGTCATCCGCGCCGCGAATGAGCTGTCGTACGCCCTGGCGGGAAGCCGGTCGGCGAACACGCCGCCCGTGGTGTCGAACTGGCATCCGTGAGCGGGCTGGCGCGCCGCTCGCGGATCAGCCCTCCAGGTGCTGGCGCAGCAAGGGCGGGATCGGCGCCGACTTCTGCTGAGGGAAGTTCACCCACACCGTGGTGGCCCCGCCCGAGGCGTAGACCGTGTCGGGGTCGTCGGCGCGCGTGAGCGTGCACCAGCTCTCGAAGCTGCTGCGGCCGGTGTCGCTCACGTACATGGTGGCGATCACCTCACCGGGGAACTCGAGCTGTTTGTGGAAGGTGCAGAAGGCGTTGATGATCACCGGGCCTTCGCCGCGCGGGTCGGGCTCGCAGCCGATGGAATGCATCCAGTCGATGCGAACGGTTTCGAGGTAGCGGAAATAGACCGTGTTGTTCACGTGGCCCATCGCGTCCATGTCGCCCCAGCGGATGGGGATGCGCATCTGGTGGACCTGTTTCTTCTTCTCGGGCAGTTCGAATTTCATCGGTGGGCGCGGATGGAGGCAAGGATGCCCAGCACGAACAGCACGCACGCCAGCCACTGCACGGTGGCGGGCCACTGCCCATTCCAGGCGAAGGTGTAGAGCAGGCCGAAGACGGTCTCACTCACGATGAGTTGGCCGGCGAGGCTGGCGCTCAGGCGGCGGCTGGCCATGTTCCACAGCACCGAGGCAATCCACGCCGACCCGACGCCGGTGACCGCGCAGACCGCGACGAACACGCCCAAGCGCGGCTGCGCCAGCAGCTCGCCCAACGGGCTGCCCGCCACTGCCCAGATGACCAGCGCGCCCAGGCCCGCGGCCACGCCGAGCCAGTTGGCCCACAGCGTGGAGTTCACCTCGGGGTGGTGCGCCAGCCATCGCGCGTTGAGCAGGCCGAAGGCCGTCCATGTGGCGGTGGCGAGCGACGCGAACAAGACGCCCAGCCAGAGAGAGTGGCCCGTGCCCGCGGCGCTGTGCGCCCCTTGCAGGTCGGCACGCACCATCAAGGCGATGCCCGCGGCGGTGAGCACCAGGCCTGGCACCAGCGAACGCCAGCGCAGGCCTTGTGGTTTGCCGAGCAACATGATCCACAGCGGGATGGTGCCGATGATGAGGACCGGCAGGGCCGCGCCCGAGAACTGGATCGCGATCACCAGAAGCAGGTAGTAGCCGGTGTAGCCCAGCACGCTCAGGCCCAGCGCGGCCCGCGCCTGCGGTGCCGTGGGCCAGCGTGCTTTGCCGCGCAGCGCTCCCCACAGCAACAGCCCCAGAGACAACAGTCCGCAGGCGAGGAAGCGACCCACGGTGATGTTCACCGAACCGAACTCCGGCACGATCACCGGCGCCACAAAAGCCGTGCCCCAGAAGGCTCCGGCCCCCAGACCGGCCGCCAGGCCCGCCACCATGCCCGGCGGCAGCCCGCCGGGTTTGTTCACCGCCAATTCCATCAGGAGCTTCCCGTATCGGCTGCGACGGCAGCCCTGCAGGCTCGGTGGGGCGGCTCGTTCAACAGTTCCACCACCTTTCAAGCACCGAACCCATCGTCGGCCGCGATCACGGCGCCGTTCACGAAATGGCTTTCGTTCGAACACAGCATCACCAGCAGCGCGTCGAGGTCGCTGGCCTGCCCGAGCCGCTTGCGCGGCGTCATCTCGATGAGCTTCTTCCCTTGCTCGGTCTGCCAGTGCTCGTGGTTGAGCTCGGTGTCGATGTAGCCGGGGCAGATGGCGTTGACGTTGATGCCGAAGCGGCCCCACTCCACCGCCATGGCCTTGGTCATCTGCACCACGGCGGCCTTGCTCATGCAGTACACGCCGATCTGCGGCAGCACCTTCAGGCCCGCCATGGACGCGATGTTGACGATGCGCCCACCGACGAAGGTGCCCGGCGCCGCGCCCTTGGCGCGCGCGATCATGCGCTTGCCCACCTCTTGCGCCACGAAGAAGGCGCCCTTGGTGTTGGTGTCGAAGACGAAGTCGTAGTCGGCCTCCGTCACGTCCTGCAGGCGCTGCGTGGTGCTCACGCCCGAGTTGTTGATCAGGATGTCGATGGGACCGACCTCGGTCTCCGCGTGCGCGATGGCGGCCTTGATCGACGCCAGGTCCGTCACGTCCAGCGCCACCACATGCGCCGCGCCGCCCTCGGCCTCGATGTGCGCGCGCAGGTTCATGAGGCGGTCGGTGCGGCGGCTGGCCAGCACCACGGCTGCACCGGCCTGGGCCAGGGTTTTGGCGAACTGCGCGCCCAGCCCGCTGGACGCGCCGGTGACCAGGGCCACGCGGCCCGAGAGATCGAGGGTGTAGGCCATGCTGAGGCTCCCAAATGTGAACGGTCGTTCGATTTTGTGCGGTCGCCGCATAAAATGCGGTCCACTCCGGGACAGAGCCCTTCGCAAAGGAGAGCGGCCGGAGGCTGTCAAACATTATGAGCGAGACCCCCCATGACGCATGACGAGATCCTGGCCCAGTTCGGCCCCCGCGAAGCCATGGAATACGACGTGGTCGTGGTCGGCGCCGGCCCGGCCGGCCTGTCCACCGCCATCCGCCTGAAGCAACTGGCCGCCGAGAAAGGCACCGAGGTCAACGTCTGCGTACTGGAGAAGGGCTCCGAGCCCGGCGCGCACATCCTCTCGGGCGCGGTGATGGACCCACGCGCCATCAACGAGCTGTTCCCCGACTGGAAAGAGCGCGGCGCGCCGCTGAAGCAACCCGTCACCGGTGACGATTTGCTCATGCTCAGCGAGACGGGGTCGAGCCGCACACCCGACTTCCTGATGCCGCGCAACTTCCACAACGACGGCTGCTACGTCATCAGCCTGGGCAACGTGGTGAAGTGGCTGGCCGAGCAGGCCGAGGCACTGGGCGTGGAGATCTTCGCCGGCTTCACCGCCGCCGAAGTGCTCTACAACGATGACGGCTCGGTCAAGGGCGTGGCCACGGGCAATCTGGGCATCGGCAAGGACGGCGAGCCCACCGAGGCCTTCCAGCTCGGCATGGAACTGCACGCGAAGTACACCGTGTTCGCCGAGGGCGCACGCGGCCACCTGGGCAAGCAGCTCATCGGCAAGTTCGACCTCGACAAGGGCAAGGACCCGTCGAGCTGGGCCATTGGCGTGAAGGAGCTGTGGGAGGTTCCGGCCGACAAGGCCAGGCCCGGCCTGGTGGTGCACACCGCGGGCTGGCCCATGACGGACGACACCTTCGGCGGCGGCTTCCTCTACCACCTGGAGGACAACAAGGTCACGCTGGGCTTCGTCATCGGTCTGGACTACAGCAACCCCTGGCTCTCGCCCTTCGAGGAGATGCAGCGCTGGAAGACGCACCCCGCCATCAAGGCGCACATCGAGGGCGGCAAGCGCCTGGGCTATGGCGCGCGCGCCATCAACAACGGCACGCCCCAGGCCATGCCCAAGACCGTGTTCCCCGGCGGCGCGCTGGTGGGCTGCGACGCGGGTTACCTCAACGCCGCGCGCATCAAGGGCAGCCACGCGGCCATCAAGAGCGGCATGCTGTGCGCCGAGGCCGCGTACGAAGCCGTGACGGCCGGTCGCTCGAGCGATGAACTGAGCGCCTACCCCGCGGCCTTCGAGAAAAGCTGGCTGCACGAGGAGCTCTGGCAGACGCGCAACTTCAAGGCCTGGTTCAAGAAGGGCCCGCTGCTGGGCAAGCTCATGACCGGCATCGAGCAGTGGTTCCTGCCCAAGATCGGCGTGAGCGCCCCGCCCTGGACGCTGCACCGCGACAAGCCCGACCACGAGTACCTCAAGCCGGCCGACCAGATGCCGAAGATCGCCTACCCCAAGGCGGACGGCGTCATCACCTTCGACCGGCTCTCCAGCGTGTTCGTCTCCAACACCAACCACGAGGAGAACCAGCCCGCGCACCTGACGCTGAAGAACAGCACGGTGCCGGTGCAGGTGAACCTGGCGACCTACGCCGGCCCCGAGAGCCGCTACTGCCCCGCGGGCGTGTACGAGTTCGTCAAGACCGACGCCGGCGAGGACCGCCTGCAGATCAACGCGCAGAACTGCGTGCACTGCAAGACCTGCGACATCAAGGACCCGACGCAGAACATCGTGTGGGTGACGCCCGAGGGCGGCGGCGGGCCGAACTACGCGGGGATGTGAGGCGGTCGCATCCCGAGCGCGGGGCGCGGAACCTCCCAGGACTTGGGGTGACCCAGGGCCGGCGCGTATGCACTCGCGCCGTCCCATCACCGCAAAGGCCAGCATGATCCGCACTTCGCCTCCCTCTTCTTCTTCCGGTTCTTCCAGCCCCCGGAACTCCCACGTCAGGGCTTCGAAGACCACACTGACCACGCCTAGCGATCCGGCGACCCCGCCCGCGCAGATCGGCCAGCCCTCCGACGACCCGTTGCTTGGCGTGACACGGGGCCCATCGGACGACTTCGAGTTGACCACTGTCGAGGCGGGCGAGGCAGCGGCCGACAACAGACTCCTGCAACTGTTCGACCCTACCCGCCATGTTGAACTGTCAGAAAGCGGCCTGGAGGTCGCCTTCGACAAGTTCAATGACGGCAGCCTACCCACAGCGGCCATCGCCCCACTGCTCAACCACGCCTTGAACTTCGTCAAGGCGGCACCTGCCCACGCACCCTTGGGCTTCGATCCGGCCAAGCACGTGTTGCCGGCTGGGGGCGCCAACATCCGCGGCATCCTGGATGACGACTCCCTCGACAAGGCCGAGCAGATTGAGGTCTACCGTTGGGCGCAATCCCAGGGCCCTGCTGCTCAGGTTCCGGCCGTTCCCGTTGCAGGCGCGCCAGGCAACATCAGCCCCTGCACCCTTTTCACCATCGCGGGGACTTTGTGCCTGGCACTGACCACCATCGTCACCGTCGTGGCCGTGGTGGGGAGTGGCCTGCGCGGCCCGGACTGTTTACGCCTTCTGACCAGCGACCAAGCGGACGAAGTCCTGAACAACGTTCGGGCCCTCTCCCAGGGGGTCAATGCAACGCTCGGCAACGTGGCGCAGTGGATCGATATCGCGAGCAACATCACCTCGATCCCGCTGTATCTCGACACGGAAGGCAACCTGGTTGGGGACTTCTGCAACGCCGCCGGCCGCGCGGGCGAACCAGCGTTTCTGTTGTTGATGCTGTTCGCCGCCATGGCCCTGGCCTCCTGAGGCGCGCCGAACCGTGCATCACCACACCCATCCCGACCCCGAGGTGGCCTTGCTGGTTGAGCAATGCACCGCTGCCCTGACCACCATGCGCCACCCCACGGACGACTGGGTGCGGCAGGCGGCCTCGGGCCGCCTGCCCGTCGGCCTGACCGGGCCGCTACCGTGTGACGCTCGGAAACTGGCCGCGGTCGTCAACCGCCTGTGCGATGAACAGGCCTTCGGGCAGGCGCTGCCCGCCGCGCTGATGCTGGCGTCGCGCGACCCGGACAACGCGCAATACGCGTTCCTGTTGGCGACCTGCCTGCAACGGGTCGGCCAGCCTGCGGCTGCGTTGATGATGTTCGGCATGGCCGGACTGCACGGTGGCAGCGCCTACGCCGCGGCGGCCACATTCCGTTCGGGCGAATGCCTGGCGGCCATGGGACGGACCGACGAGGCCATCGCCGTCTTCGACACCGCGATCGAGGCCTCGCGCCAGGACCCCACCCTGACGCCGCTGCAACGCCTCGCCGAAAGCAAGGCCGAGGCATTGCGCGCGCATCGGAGCGGGTCACCGTGATGTGACGCCGCGGTGGCGTGACCTGCCTCACGCCATCCGTGTTCATCTGGTGCCGGTCAACCACGTGTAACACGATCGTCATGTGCCCCGCCCAGAGTGCTGCGCAAACTGCAGCACTCTCGATACCGCACATGCTCATCAAGACCGACAAGGGCCGCACCGAACTGCTGCCGGGCCACCGCAGCCTGGGCCAGCGCGAGCGCGCCATCCTGCTCGTGGCCGATGGCCGCAAGTCCACCGAATCGCTCCACGCCCTCTTCCACGGCGAAGGCCGCGCGATGGTGGAGGCGCTGATCGCCGG